>DASSSH010000154.1:0-4654 GCA_035708525.1 Candidatus Methylomirabilota bacterium | reverse complement strand
CTCGCACTCCCGCGCGAAGCCCGCGTGATCCACGGTGCCGCTGCCGCAGCCGGCGATGACGAGGCTTGCCGCCATCTCGGGATAGCGGATGCCGAAGTTCAGCGTGACGTTGCCGCCCATGCTGAGCCCGCCGACATGCGCTTTGGCGATGCCCAGATGCCGCATGAGCGCGGCCAGGTCCTCGACCAGGATCTCGTTGCGATAGGCGGCGGGGTCATCGGGCACCGAGGAGGGCGGGTAGCCGCGATAGTTGTAGGTGATGACGCGATAGCGGCGCGAGAAATAGCGGACCTGGGGCTCCCACGAGCGGTAGTCGCCGCCGAACTCGTGACTCCAGATGAGCGGAAAGCCGCTGCCCGTCTCCTCGTAATAGAGCTCGACTCCGTTCACACGCGCAGTGGGCATGACCTGATGCCTCCTTGAGATGTGCTACACTTTGCCGGTTTGTAGCACGCGCCTACACCTCGCGCAAGAGCTTGAGGAGGAATCGATCCCGATGACCGCTGCCTCCCCGACTGGCTTCCGCGCCATGGTCGCCTCCCCCCACGCCCTCGCATCTCAGGCCGGGGCGGACGTGATCAAGGCCGGCGGCTCGGCGGTGGATGCCGCCATCGCGTCGAGCGCGGCGCTGTCGGTGCTCTATCCGCCGATGACGAGCGTGGGCGGGGATGCCTTCTGGCTCATCTGGGACGCGCGCCGCCGCCAGGTGCGCTTCCTCAACGGCGCCGGCCGGGCTGCGGCGGCCGCGACGCTCGACTGGTTTCGCCAGCGCGGGCTCGGGGAAATCCCCGTGCGTGGAATCGTGCCGGCCACGCTCACGGTGCCCGGCGCCGTCGACAGCTGGTGCGAGGCGCACGCCGAGTATGGCCGGTTGACCTTGGCGGAGGATCTAGCCGCAGCGATTCACTACGCCCGCGGGGGCTTCGAGGTCACCGAGCGGATCGCGGAATGGATCGCCGGCTGCGCCGAGGTGCTGGCGGCGAATCCCGAGGCTGCCTCTATCTTCCTGCCCGGCGGCGCCGCGCCCCGAGGCGGCCAGCGGCTGATCAACGGCGACCTGGCCCTCACCCTCGAGCGCATCGGGCCCACGGTCGCGCCGGGTTCTACGACGGCGAGACGGCGCGCGAGATGACCCGCTGGGCCCGGGAGCACGGCGGCCTGTTCACCGAGCGGGATTTCGCCGAGCAGCGCGCTCGCTGGAGCGAGCCCCTCAGCACGGTCTATCGCGGCGTCACGGTGTACGAGACGCCGCCGCCGACACAGGGCCTCTCGGTGCTCCAGATGCTCAATCTCCTCGAGCCCATCGACCTGGGCGCGAAGGACTACCTCGGTCCGGACCACCTCCACCACCTGGTCCAGGCCAAGCAGATCGCCTTCCACGACCGCGACCGTCTCATCGGCGATCCGGAGTTCGTGAAGGTGCCAGTCGAGCGGCTGCTCTCCCGCGCCTATGCCGACGAGCGGCGCCGACTCCTGGACCCACACCACGCGCTGCCATGGGATCGCGTCCCTTCGTCGGGGAGCCTCACCGGCGACACGGTGTACATCGGCGCCGTGGACCGGGAGGGGAATGCCGCGTCGCTGATCCATAGCATCTATTTCAACTTCGGCTCGGGTCTCGTGGCGGGGCGGACCGGCGTGGTGCTCCAGAACCGCGGTGTACACTTCTCGCTGGACCCGGCGCACCCGAACCGGCTCGAGCCGGGCAAGCGGCCGCTGCACACGCTCATCGCCTCGCTGGCCTTCAAGGGCGACCGGCTCTGGCAGGCCTTCGGCTGCATGGGCGCCGACGGTCAGCCTCAGATCCATCTCCAGGCCTATACGGCGATGATCGACTTCGGCCTCGACATCAGGGCCGCGGTGGAGTCACCGCGCTGGCTAGCCGGCCGCTTCGCGATCGGCGATCCGCGCGACCTGCTCAACATGGAGGGCCGCTTTCCCGAGGCGACCTACGTCGAGCTTGAGCGGCGCGGCCACGTCGTCAACCGCTGGGGCCCGTGGCATCAGCTGGCAGGCCACGCCCATGGCATCACCATCGACCCAGCGACCGGCCTCTGCACGGGCGCGGCGGATCCGCGCAGCGACGGCGCTGCCATCGGCATTTGACCAGGATTCCCCCTCCCCTCTGGGGAGAGGGCAGGGTGAGGGGGCTCCATGGCCTATCAAGTGTTCGCCCTGAAGTACGCGGAGCGGGAGACGAAGGAGTGCCAGTTCTTCTTCCGCGAGCCGTCGGAAGACCGGCTGACGCTGCACTTCTACGTCTGGGTGATCCTGGGGGGACCTCACCCCATCGTGGTCGACACCGGATTCTCCGAGGCGGCCGGCAAGCGACGCGAGATGCGCAACTGGGTGAGCCCGGCCGAGATGGTGCGGCGGGTGGGCGTCAATGCCGCCGAGGCGCCCGAAGTGCTGATCTCCCACCTGCACTGGGACCACTGGGACGGTTACCGCTTCTTCCCCGGCGCGCGCTTCTGGATCCAGCGGGAGGAGGCGGCGTTCTGGACGGGCCTCGCCGGCCAGTACCAGAACTACCACCAGTTCGCCGAGGTCGAATCGCTGGCTGACCTGGTGCGGCTCAACTACGGCGGACGGGTGAGGCTGGTCGACGGCGAGGTGGATGTGCTGCCGGGCATCCGCGCCCACTGGATCGGCGGCCACACCGCCGGCCTCCAGGTCGTCTCGGTCGAGACGGCGCGCGGCCCCGTTGTGCTCACCTCCGATGCCTCGCACTTCTACCGCAACATCGAGCGCCGCGATCCCGTGCAGATCATCACGAACCTGCCGCAGATGCTGCGCGGCTTCGAGCGGATCGACGAGCTGGCCGGCGCGGGCCGACGGATCGTCACGGGCCACGACCCCGAGGTCGCCAAGCGCTTCGACCAGGTGGAGCCCGGCATCATCAAGGTCGCGTGAAGCTGGCGAGCCCACGATCGCATCGGGACGGGAGGCTCGAACCGTGGTCAAGGTGATTACCTTTCTCAAGCGGAAGAGCGGGATGCCGGTGGACGAGTTCCAGCGCTACTGGCGAATGCGGCATCCGGCGGTCGTCACGCGGCTCCCCGGAGTGCGCCGCTACGTTCAGTCCCACACGCTGCCGACTGCGTATCAAACGGGCGAGCCGATCTACTACAGGATCGCCGAGGTGTGGGCCGATGATACGGATGCGCTTCGCGCCATGACGCGCAGCCCGGCGTACGCCCGCGTCCAGGCGGATGAGGCGGTCTTCCTCGACCGCAGCACGATCGGCTATCTCGTCACCGATGAGCACCCGGTCAAGGACGGCCCAGTGCCGCCGGAGGCGGCGAAGAGCATCGGATTCCTGACGCGCAAGCCGGGCCTGGCCGTGGAGGAGTTCCAGCGCTACTGGCGCGAGGTGCACGGGCCGCTCATCGCGGCGATCCCGGGCGTGCGGTGCTGTGTGCTGAGCCCGACGCGCCGCTCGGCCTACGAGGCGGGCCGCGTGCCCGCCTACGACGGTGTGGCGGCCACCTGGTTCGACTCGGCCGACGGCCTCCGCGCGGCGACCGCCTCGGCGGAGCACGCCAGGGAGACGGCCGACCGCGAGAACTTCCTGGCGCCCGGCCCGCCGCGCTTCATCGTGACGCGGGAGCACGTGATCGTCGGCTGAGCGCTGAGCGCAGGGACTGCGCTACAGCGCCAGGAACTGCTGCCGGATGGACTCGTCCTCCCGGAAGGCGCGCGCCGTGCCGTGATAGCGGATGTGGCCCTTCTCCAGGATGTACACGCGGTCGGCCAGATCGAGGCAGAATCCCACGTTCTGCTCCGCCAGGAGGATGGTCAGGCCCTCCCGCTTGAGCCGGTGGATCTGCTCCTTGAGGTGCTCCACGACGAGCGGTGCCAGTCCTTCCGAGGGCTCGTCGAGGAGCAGGAGCTCAGGATTGCCCATCAGGGTGCGGGCGATGGTCAGCATCTGCTGCTCTCCGCCCGAGAGGAACCCACCCTGGCGATCCACCAGCTCCCGCAGCGTGGGGAAGAGCTCGAAGACGCGCTCCGTCGTCCAGCCTCCGTCCTTTCTGACGCCGCGGCTGGCCACGTCGAGGTTCTCCCACACGGTGAGCTCGGCAAAGATGCGCCGGTCCTCGGGCACGAAGCCGATTCCCGCCTGTGCCACCCGGTAGGGCGGCCAGCCCGTGATGTCCCGTCCCTTCCAGAGGACGCGCCCCGCGTATGGTGGCGTGAGCCCCATGATGCTTCGCATCGTGGTGGTCTTGCCGACCCCGTTGCGGCCGAGGAGGCAGACGCACTCGCCGGGCGCTACCTCGAGCGACACGTCGAAGAGGACCTGGCCGAGCCCGTAGGAGGTGCAGAGCGCCTCCGCCGCGAGAGCCGGCTCGGCCATCAGCGGGCCTCTCCGAGGTACACGCGACGCACCTCCGGCTGGCGGCGCACCTCCTCCGGCGGGCCGTCGGCGATCACTCGGCCCTGGTGCAGCACCGTGATGCGCTGGGCGATGGAGAACACCACTTCCATGTCGTGCTCGGTGAAGAGCAGAGTGAGGTGGCGCTCGCGCGCGATGCGCTCGATGAGCCGGATGGTCTCGCGCGTCTCGGCGGCCGACATCCCCGCCGTGGGCTCGTCCAGGAGCAGGATCTCGGGCTCCAATGCCAAGGCCAGGCCCAGCTCGAGCTGCTTC
>DASSSH010000153.1:0-3455 GCA_035708525.1 Candidatus Methylomirabilota bacterium | reverse complement strand
AGCAGCAGGTGGTGGGGGGTCACCTCGGCGGTGACGCGGATCCCGCGCGCCTTGGCCTCCCGCACCATCCGCACCGCGCCCACTGTCGAGAGGTGCGCGATGTGCACGTGCGCTCCGGTCAGCTCGGCCAGCACGATGTCGCGCGCCACCATGACGTCCTCGGCCGCCGCCGGCTGGCCCGTGAGGCCCAGCTCGGTCGAGACCAGCCCCTCGTTCATGACCCCGCGGAAGGCGAGGTGGCAGTCCTCGGCGTGGCTGATCAGCGGCGTGCCGAAGGGCAGGGCGTATTCCATGGCGCGGCGGTAGAGCTCGGCGTTCATCACGCACTTGCCGTCGTCGGAGAAGGCCACACAGCCGGCCTCGGCCTGCTCGGCGAGCTCCGCGAGCTGGGTGCCTTCGAGATTGCGCGTGACCGCGCCGATGGGATAGACGCGTACCACACCTTCGACCCGGGCCTTGGCCAGGATGTAGTCGGTGACGGCGCGGTTGTCGTTGACGGGGAACGTGTTGGCCATGCAGCAGACGGCCGTGAACCCTCCCGCCGCCGCGGCGCGCGTCCCCGTGGCCACCGTCTCCTTGTACTCGTAGCCCGGCTCGCGCAGGTGTACGTGGATGTCGATGAAGCCCGGGCAGACGACCTTGCCGGTGGCCTCCACGATCTCGGCGCCGTTCGCCTTGAGGCTCTTGCCCAGCTTGGCGATGCGACCATCGGCCACCAGCACGTCCTGGATCTCGTCGACGCCGCTGGCGGGATCGATCACGCGCCCGTTCCTGATGAGGAGGCTCATGCCGCCTTGCTCCCGGCGAGGAGATACAGCACCGCCATGCGCACCGCCACGCCATTGGCCACCTGGTTGAGGATCACCGAGTACTGGCTGTCGGCGACCTCGGGCGCCAGCTCGACGCCGCGATTCACCGGGCCTGGGTGCATGATGAGCACGTCAGGGCGGCAGCGCTCGAGCTTTGGCAGCGACAGCCCCCACACCCGTGAGTACTCGCGCAGCGAGGGGATGAGGCCGCTCTCCATCCGCTCCCGCTGCAGCCTCAGCATCATGATGACGTCGGAGTTCGCGATCGCCTCCTCGAGCCGGTGGCTGACCTTGACGCCGAGCTCCTGGCACGCGGGCGGGATGAGGGTCGGCGGACCCGCCACCGTCACCGTGATGCCCATCTTCCGCATGCCGTGGATGTCCGAGCGGGCGACGCGGCTGTGGGCCACGTCGCCGACGATGGTCACGTTGAGCCCGTCGAGGTGCCCCTTCTTCTGCCGGATCGTGAGCAGGTCCAGGAGCGCCTGGGTCGGGTGCTCGTGGGCGCCGTCGCCGGCATTGACCACCGAGCAGGCCAGGTTCCGCGCCAAGAGCGCCGGCGCCCCCGAGGCCTTGTGGCGCACGACGACCACGTCCGGGCTCATGGCTTCGATGTTCTTGGCCGTGTCCAGCAGGCTCTCGCCCTTCTCGGCGCTCGAGCCGGAAGACGAGAAGTTGATCACGTCCGCCGAGAGCCACTTGCCCGCGATCTCGAACGAGGTGCGCGTCCGGGTCGAGGCCTCGTAGAAGAGGTTGACCACGGTCTTCCCGCGCAGGGTCGGCACCTTCTTGATCTCGCGGCTCGCGATCTCCCGCATGGACTCCGCCGTGTCGAGCACGTCGGTGATCTCCGCGGCGTCCAGCTCCTGCATGCTGAGGAGGTCCTTGCGCTTCCAGGCCATGGGCTTACTCCTCCAGGCGCTTGGTCTGCGTGTGGGGTGCGCGTCTTTCGCTCATGTCGCTCCAGCCTCCGGCTCGACCGGCTCTTGGATCACCACGCGGTCCACCCCGTCGTGCTCGCGAAGCATGACGGCCACGGACTCGCGGCGACTCGTGGGCAGGTTCTTGCCGATGTAGTCGGGGCGGATGGGCAGCTCGCGGTGACCTCGGTCCACGAGTACGGCCAGGCGGATGGCGTGCGGCCGTCCCAGGTCCATGAGGGCGTCCATGGCGGCCCGGATCGTTCGACCCGTGAACAGGACGTCGTCCACGAGCACCACGGTGCGGCCCTTGAGGGGGAAGCCGATTTCGGTCCCGCGGACCACCGGCTGCTCCGCCTTGAGCCCCAGGTCGTCGCGGTAGAGCGTGATGTCCAGCGCGCCCACCGCGGGCTTGGTGCCCTCGATCGCCGCGATCTTCTCGGCGATGCGCTGGGCCAGCGTGACACCGCGGGTCTTGATCCCGACGAGGGCCACGTCGCCGACCCCGCCGGCCTGCTCGACGATCTCGTGGGCGATGCGGGTGAGCGCGCGGTCGAGCGCCCCGTCGTCCATCACTTGGGCTTTCTCCCGCACGGTCACGTCGACTCCCTCCGGGTGGTCATTTCGACCCCCTCTCCCCTCTGGGGACGTTGTGCGAGTGGAGCGGCGGCCGCGATGCCGTCAGGCACGCGCGCCGCGAAGCGAGCGGTGAAACGGTTCGAACACCGGGGTGAGGGGATTCGCCAGATCAGCGGACAAAAAAAATCGCCCCCGAGGGGCGGTGGGGCGCTCCGGCCAGCCTTCCAGTACTTCATTACATGCTCCTTGCCGGCCTCGCTGGGCCCGCTTAAAGGAGGTTCAGGTTGCTGCGCTACTCTACACTCGGCCTTGCGCGATTGTCAAGCGCCCATCGCCCGCCACGCCAGTCGCATGCCGAGGAGCGCGTCGGCGCCCGACGTATGACCGATCGCGAGCAGCCTGCGCGCCGCCTCGCTCGCGGCCGCTTCAGATGTGGCCGTCGCCAGCGCGACGATCGGCTCCGAGAAGTTGCCGTCGAGGGCGTGGAGCAGGAGCTCGCGGCCGACGTCGGTGGTGCCGCCGTTGATGGCCGCCGCGAGTTCGTGTCGGATGTCGGGCCGGTCGTCGAGAAACGCCGGCCGCCACCGGCGGAGGATGGCGAGGGCGCCGACCACGCAATCGTCCCCAGCCGGCGTCAGCCCTTCGCCGAGACCGATCAGGGCGCGGGCCCCGGCCAGGAATGCGGCTGGGTCCGCCGTGCCGATGCCCGCCGACAGACACTCCCGGCCTCGGAGCCCACGCTCGGAGTCGAGTCGCGGGGCTCCAGGCAGGGGCTCGGCGCGATCAAGGAGCCTCCCGAGGGCGCGCGGGACGCGGGTCGTGGGGGGAATCCTCGTCCGGGCAGCCTTCGCGCCCTGCCAGTCGATCGCGGTGCTTGCGAGCATGAGTTGGGTGCCCTCGCGGGTGGCGACCATGCCGGGCCCCAGCGTTCTGGCTTCGGGCAGCCGCTCGAGCGCCACCGCGAAGGGCGCCGACAGCGCTCCCGGCCCCTGGAGCATCACCAGCCGGCCGTCGTGGCAGCGCAGATTGATCGCGCGCTCGAAGACGGAATGAACGCGTGCGGCGTCGCGCGGCGCGGCCCGGAGACGCCCCGCGACATCTGGACTCAGCCGGAGGATGCGGACGGCGCTACTTGGGCGGGGTGATG
>DASSSH010000152.1:0-14006 GCA_035708525.1 Candidatus Methylomirabilota bacterium | reverse complement strand
GATCCGACCACAGCAGCCAGGCCATGGCGGTCGCGCCGATCCACTTCCCCTTGCGGCCTCGATGGGCAGTCCCGAGATAACTCATGCCAGTTCTCCTCATCCGCCGGGCCCGCGCCACCCGGCCGTCGTTTCTCAGAGAATCCGCCCGCCGGGGCTCCGTGTCAAAGCGCCCTCTCTGCACCTAGAGCGCGATCTCCCTCCCGGCCACCCGCGCCTTCGCGGCCCGCAGCACGAGGGCCGCAGCGGCGGCGTCCTGGACCGCGACACCCACGGACTTGTAGAGGGTGATCTGATCTCTCGACGTCCGCCCGGGACGGACGCCCGACACGAGCTCGCCCAGCTCGGCGTGTACATGATCGGCGCCGATCAGGCCGTCACGGATCGCCCAGAGCAGATCGTTGGCCCCGCTCGGATACGGCGCGAGCGCCGAGGCCCGCGTCTCCACCACCACGAGGGCATCCCGGACAGTCGCGCCGTCGACCTCGCGGCCCTCGTGGTTGAAGCCCACCGAGTTGACGTGGGTGCCGGGCGCCAGCCACTCGCGGCGCACGACCGGCTCGACGGCGTGACTGGTGGCGGCGACGATGTCGGCGCCGTCGAGCGCCTCCGCGTAGGACTTGCAGGCCCGGACTTCGAACCCCAGCTCGCCGCGGAGCTCCTGGGCGAGTCGCTCCACGGCGGCCGCATTCCGGCCGGCGATCCGGATCTCGCGGAGCTTGCGCACCCGCGGGATCGCCCGGGCGTGGGTGCGCGCCTGCACGCCGGTGCCCAGCACAGCGAGCACGGCGGCCTCCGGACGAGCGAGCAGCCGGGTCGCCAGGGCAGAGCCCGCCGCCGTGCGAGTTGCGGTGATGTAGGTCCCGTCCATGATGGCCAGTGGCGTGCCCGTCTCCGGGTCGAAGGCCACGATCACCGCCTGGTGGGTCGGAATGCCGATCGACGCGTTCTGGGGGAACAGCGAGACCAGCTTTACCGTGAGCGCACCCGCCGAGGGAAGATAGGCGGGCATGGCCGCCAGCAGGCCGTTCCGCTCGGGCACGAGCGCCGCGATCCGCGACGGCATCGACACGCGTCCTGCGCTCGCGTCGGCCATGGCGCCGGCGACCGCCTCCACGAGCACGTCGAGATCGAGGAGCTCCCTGATCTCGGCTTCGGTGAGAACGAGCATCGCACGCCTCCCGTCGTCGGGCCCTCGCCGCTGCCCCCGTTCAGCGAGCCTGGCGATAGTAGGACAGATCGAAGTACTTTGTGGGGTCCGTGAGCGTCTTCTGAGGCCGCCCGTACGCGCTGCGCAGGGCCAGCACCGTGCGCACGCCTTCCACGTCCAGCGCCACATTCGGCTCGAAGCCGCCGCTCGGCGCCAGCAGGACGTCGTACGTTTTCGCCGCCAGCTCGGGCGTCATGCCGCGGACGTTCTTTTCGAGCAGGCCGAGCGCCTCGGATCGATTGCCGCGATTGTAGAGCCACGTGACCCCAGCCTGATACGCGCGGATGTAGCCGACCAGCTGCGTCGCGTGAGTTCGAGCCCAGGAGCGGCGGGTCGCTCCGACCAGGCCCTGGTAGCGGCCGAGCACGTCGATGGCGTTGCCGAGCCGCCGGAAGCCGGCAGCCTCGGCCAGGATCTCGAACGGGGACAGCAGCAGGGTGCCGGCATGCTTCCGCTCCTTGAGGGCTTCCCAGCGCTGCAGCACGCCGCCAGCCCGAACGAGCGTGTAGTCGCTCTCGGCCAGGCCGCCTCGCTCGAGCATCTTGCGTAGGACGAAGGCATAGCCGGTGGTGAGCGCGTCCACGGACAGCTCCTTCCCCTTCAGATCGGCATAACTCTTGATCTCGGGCTGGACGACCAATCGCAGGAAGCCGTTGTCGCCGCCCATGAAGGCGAAGAGATCCAGCGTGCCCTGCACCGGCGCCTCGCCCTGCCCTTCCTGGTAGGCGACGACGTTGTCGATGGCCGTCATGCCGATGTCGAACTTGCCCTCGATCAGGTTGGTGAGCTGGAACACCGAGGATGGCGTCGGCGTGAGCTTCACGTCGAGCCCCTCGCGCGCGAAGAATCCCTGCTCCTGGGCGGCCCAGATCGGCCAGTTGAAGCCGCCCGGGAAGACGATCACCTGGAGCGTCTCCGCCGCGCGAGCCTGGGGAGAAGCGGTCAACACGAGCAAGGCGCCGAGCAGTAGCGCAGCGGTCCGTGGCATGACGGCCCTCCTCATCTATCCAACCGCCTCAGCGCCTGGCACGACGGAGCGCCTCCCAGACGCGCTCGGGGGTGATGGGCTGCTCCGTGATCTCCGCTCCCCACGGGGCCAGGGCGTCGTTGACCGCGTTGAGAATGGCCGCAGGCGCGCCCGTGGTCCCCGCTTCGCCCACGCCCTTGAAGCCGCCGGGAATGCTGGGCGCCGGCGTCTCCAGATGATGCACCTCGATGGCGGGCAAGTCGGCCGCCGTGGGCAGCGGATAGTCCATCAAGGTCGCCGTCAGCAGCTGGCCCGCCTCATCGTAGACGCAACGCTCGCCGAGGGCACCGCCGATGCCCTGGGCGATGCCGCCGTGCACTTGCCCTTCGACCAGGGCCGGGTTGACGATCCGGCCGCAGTCATCCACCGCCACGTATCGGAGCACGCGGACGGCGCCGGTCTCGATGTCCACCTCGACGACCGCCAGATGGGCGCCGTTGGTGAAGGTCCAGGCAACGGGATTGGCGAAGTGTACCGTCGCCTCGAGGCTCGGCTCCGCGCCTTTGAGCTCGCTGGAGCGGAAATGCACCGTCCGCGCCAGCTCGCTGAAGGTCAGCCGCCGCTCGGGGCTCCCGCGCACCGCGACGCAGCCGTCGGCCAGGACGATGTCCGCGGGAGCGGCCTCGAGCAGGGTAGCGGCGAGCCGCCGGATGCGCTCGCCCAGGGCACGCGCCGTCAAGAGCGTGGCGCCACCGCCGATCGGCATGCCGCGGCTCGCCCAGGTGCCACCGCCGTAGGGCACCATGCCCGTATCGCCCGAGCGCACCGACACCCTCTCGATCGGCATGCCCAGCTCGTCGGCGATGATCTGGGCGAGCGCCGTCGGTGTCCCCTGCCCCTGGTCGGTGACGCCCACGAGGGCGGTCACCGCTCCCGACGGCTCGATGCGGAGCGTAGTGCCTTCCTGTCCCGAGATGGGCGCGCCGCCCACGCCGTAGAACTGCGCACCCGGCCCCGTCAGCTCGAGGAAGCACGACAGCCCGATGCCGACGGCCCGCTCGGCTTCCCTGGCGGCGCGCTGCTCAGCCCGGAGGGCGACATAGCCCGCCGCCTCGAGCAGCCGCTCGAAGGCCGCCTGGTAGCTGCCGCTGTCGTAGAGGTTGCCCGTGACCGAGGTATAGGGCATCTCGTCGGGCCGGAGCAGATTACGGCGGCGCACGTCGGCGGGGTCGAGCTTCAAGTCCCGCGCGATCGCGTCCAGCACGCTCTCGGTCACCGCCGTCGCGATGGGGTGGCCCACCGCGCGGTATTGCGACGTGATGCCCTTGTTCTGAGCCACGACCTGGAGCCGGCCCTCGTAATGCTGCAAACGGTAGGGGCCGGGGAGCATCCGTAACACCTGGCCGCCTTCCACCACGCTGGAGCGCGGAAACGCGGAGTACGGGCCGACGCCCGCCGTGATCTCGGCGCGCATCGCCAGCAGCGCGCCTTCAGCCGTCGTGGCCACCTCGATCGCGATCCGCTGCTCGCGGGCGTGGATGTCCGACAGGAACGACTCGCGCCGGCCAGCGACCCACTTCACCGGCCGGCCCAACGCCAGCGCCAGGGCGCAGGCTGCCATGTCATCCTGGTAGATGTGGATCTTGATTCCGAAGCTCCCTCCGACGTCCGGTGCAATCACGCGCACGCGGTGCTCGGGCAGGTCGAAGAGGTCGGCGAGGATAGCCTGCATCATGTGCGGGACCTGGGTCGAGATCCAGACCGAGAGCGCGCGCGTCGAAGGATCGAACTCGGCGACCAGCCCCCGAGGCTCGATGGGCACACCCGTGTGCCGCCCCGTGGTGAACGTGCGCTGGAAGAGGCGCGCGGCGCCGGCCATGACCGCCGCCGCATCGCCGCCCGCGAGACGAGTCTCGTAGATGATGTTGTCGCCCAGCTCCGCATGGATGGGGAGGGTCTCAGGGCTGAGCGACTGCTCGGGCGAAAGCGCGGCGGGCAGCGGCTCGTAGTCGACGGCGACGAGCCCCGCCGCATCCTCGGCCTCAGCCCGCGTGACGGCGGCGATGGCGACCACGGGCTCGCCGACGCAACGGACGCGGTCGACGGCGAGCGGGAGCATCGCACCCGTCTTCATTCCTTTGTAATGGAGGAGGATCCCCCGGTAGGGCTTGCAGCGCCGCGCGGCCTCCTCGCCCGTCATGACGGCGACGACGCCGGGAGCCCGGCGCGCCGCATCGAGGTGGAGGGCCCGCACCGTCGCATGGGCGTGGGAGCTCCGGACGAAGGCCACGTGGACCATGCGCGGCAGGGTGAGATCGTCCACGTACTTCCCGCGTCCGGTGAGCAGCCGGGGATCCTCCAGCCGCTTTTGGGAGGTGCCGACGTGGCGGTGCGTCATCGCAGCATGGCGTGGGGGTATCCGGGAGCGCGCGAATCTTAGCACGATTGACAGGCCGGGAGGCCGCTCCTATCATAGCGCCCACCCAAGCCACTGCGGGCAGGCGTCACCTCTAGAGAATGAGGAGGTCACTATGGATCGGCGCTCATTCCTCACCACCACCACCGCCGGCGCAGCGGCCCTCGCATTCCCCACCGTGCTGCGGGCCCAGAGCAAGGACCCGATCCGCATCGGCTTCCCGCTCCCGCTCACGGGGCCGTTCGGTGCCCTGGCGGCGGACCAGCAGCGAGGCGCCCAGCTGGCCGCCGAGGAGCTCAACGCCAAGAACGGCATCCTTGGGCGCAAGGTCGAGCTGCTCTTCCGTGACGATGAGCTCAAGCCTGCCATCGGCGCCCAGCGCACCAAGGAGCTGATCGAAAATCAGAAGGTGCAGTTCATCGTGGGCGGGCTGGCGGCCCACGTGCAGATGGCCATCAACGAGCAGACCAAGAAGTCCAAGATCTTGTTCATCTCGGTGAGCCAGTCGGACGAGATCAGCGCCAAGCCCGACACGAGCCCCCTCACCTTCCACGAGGCGCTGAATCCCACCATCACCTCCCGCGCCGTCGGAGGCTGGGTCGCCGACAATCTCGGCAAGAAGTGGTGGATCATCTACGCCGACTACGCCTGGGGCAAGCAGAACAACGCGGTGCTCCAAGAAGTGCTGAAGAGGAAGGGCGGCACCCTCCTGGGATCCACGCCCTATCCCCTGGGCAGCGCCGAGTTCTCCGCCCACCTGCCGAGGATCCAGTCGGCCAAGCCCGAGGTGCTGGTGACGGTGACGCCGGGAGCCGACAACATCGCCTTCCTCAAGCAGGCGGTCAGCTACGGCATGAAGAAGGAGATGCGCATTGCCCAGCCGCTGCACTGGCTGCCCCAGCTCAAGGAGGGCGGCACCGATCTCTACGCGGAGATCTACGGCGGCAGCAACTTCTACTGGGAGCTGCAGGACACCATCCCGCAGGTCAAGCGCTACGTCGAGGCGTACCAGAAGAAGTTCAACACGCCGCCCGGCGACTACGGCTGCTACGCCTATAGCGGCGTGCTGGAGATCGCTCGCGGCTGCGAGCTCGCCAAGACCACCGACTCCATGGCGGTCGCTGACGCCCTCCGCAAGAGCCCGGTCTACGACCACTACAAGGGCAAGCAGTGGTGGCGGCCCTGCGACAACAAGTCGTTCCAGGACCTGTGGATCCTCAAGGGGCGTGAGAAGGCCAAGGGCGAGTGGGGCATCGTCGAGGTCGTCGCCAAGGTAGCGGCCAACGAGGAGCTGGACCGCACCTGCAAAGAGAAGGGGCTCGCCTGATCGAGAAGGCGTTCCGTTGATGTCGTGATCGACATCTCGCTGTCCGTGCTGGCAGCACAAGTCTTCACCGGCCTCGTGCTGGGGATGATCTTCGTGCTGCTGGCGATCGGGCTGTCGCTGATCTTCGGCCTCATGACCGTGGTGAACTTCGCCCACGGCTCGCTGTTCATGCTCGGCGCCTACTTCGGCTTCGTGCTGTTGGGCCTGACGAAGAGTTTCTGGGTCGCCCTGCTCGTCGCGCCGCTCATGGTCGGCACGCTCGGGCTGCTGATCGAGCGCTTCCTGATCCGGCGGCTCTACGGCCGCTCGCCGGACGACCCCCTGCTCCTGACCTTCGGCCTCTCGCTCATCATGGTCGAGGCCGTCCGCCTCATCTGGGGCAAGATCGGCCTCACCCTGGACCCGCCGCGCGCTCTGGCCGGCGGCATCAACCTGGGGTTCATGACCTTTCCCGCCTATCGGCTCTTCGTCATCGGCATCACGCTTGCCGTCCTGATCGCCCTCTGGCTCTTCCTCGAGCGCACCAACGTGGGCCTCATCATCCGCGCCGGCTCGCGCGATCCGCTCATGGTGCGCGCCCTGGGCATCGACCTCTCGCGGATCTGGCTCCTCGTCTTCGGCATCGGGACGGCGCTGGCAGGGCTGGCCGGAATCCTGGCCGGCCCCATGCGCGGCGTCTATGCCGAGATGGGTGTGACCATGGTGATCGAATCGTTCGTCGTCGTGGTGGTGGGCGGCATGGGGAGCCTGCTGGGCGCCGTCGTGGCTGGGATCGTGATGGGGCAGGTCGTGGGCCTGACCACCTTCTTCGCGCCCAAGCTGGCCGAGATCATGGTGTTCGTCGCCATGGCCATCGTGCTGCTCGTGCGGCCGAGCGGGCTGTTCGGCGAGGCGGGGCTGCTGGAATGATCAGGCGTGGGGTCGAGTGGGTGGCCAACCATCCGGTCCTGGCCTTCTTTGCGTTCTTCGCCGTCTTTCCCTTTCTCTTGCCCTACAAGGCGCTGGCGACCCAGGTGCTGATCTTCGGCCTCTTCGCCCTCGGCTTCAATCTGCTCTACGGCTACACGGGGCTCCTTTCCTTCGGCCACGCGGCCTACTACGGCCTCGGCGCCTACGGCACGGGCATCGCGCTGGCCAAGCTCCACGTGGAGTCGCTGTGGGTGGGATTGGGCGCGGGTCTCGTCCTGGCGGGCGTGGGCGGCGCCGTGATCGGCTTCTTCTGTCTCCAGCGTCGGGGGATCTACTTCGCGATGCTCACCTTGGCCTTCGCCCAGCTCCTGTACTTCATCGGCTTTCACCTGGCCGACTGGACCGGCGGCGACGACGGCCTGCGCGGCATCCAGCAACTCACGCTCCATCTGCCCGGCTTCGCCGTCTCCCTCGAGTCCTCGCTGGCCTTCTACTACTTCTGCTTCGTGCTGGTCGGGCTCGCGGTGGCGGTGCTCAAGCGCCTCCTGGACTCGCCCTTCGGCGCGGTGCTGCAGGCGATTCGCGAGAATCGCGACCGCGCGGTCGCGTGCGGCTATGACGTCAATCGTATCCGCCTGCTGTCCTTCATCTTCTCCGCCCTGTTCGCCGGGCTCGCGGGGTCGCTGGATGCCCTTCGGCTCACCGTCGTCCCGATCGAGTCACTGTATTGGACCACCTCGGGCCAGGTGGTCATCATGACGCTGCTGGGTGGCGCGGGAACGTTCTTCGGCCCCTTCGTGGGCGCGGCGACCTATCTCGTTCTTCAGGATCGCCTCAGCGTCTTCACGGAGTCCTGGCCGCTCGTGATCGGCGCGATTTTCTCGGCATTCGTTCTCTTTCTCCCCCGGGGCATCTGGGGCACGCTGTTGGGAGGTCTCCATGGCCATAAGAGTCCTTGAGCTCCACCATCATGGCATTCGCATCGGGCCCTCGGAGACGGACGTGAAGAAGGCCTATGATTTCTACCACGGTGTGCTGGGGCTGGACGCCGATCGGGGTCGCCCGCACATCCCGACCATCGACGGCTACTGGATGGACGTCGGCGGGACCGCCCAGATCCATCTGATGGGTGTCGACGGGCAGTCGAAGTTCGCCGAGGGGCCGAGCAAGGATCCGTCGCGTCCCCATGTGGCCCTCGCCGTCCCCGACATCCAGGAGGCGAAGAAGGAGCTCGAGCGCCTGGGCGTGAGCTTCTGGGTCGCCCGCGGCGTGGTGGGACCCGAGTCCCAGCAGATCTTCATGCACGATCCGTTCGGGAACATGATCGAGTTGCACCAGATCGGCACCTGCCGCTGCGTGACCGCCAGCCGCAAGCCTGTCACCGGTATGAGCTGAGTCGGTCGATCAAGCGCGCGGGACTAGTAACCCAGCGCGCGGCGGAAGAGGATCAGCCAGCCGAGCGTGGTTCCTCCCGCGGCCAGGTACGCCGAGAGACGGAGACGGAGTCCGCGGTCGACGCCGCGGCGCTTCGGAGAGGGCGGCCGCTCCCAGGCGCGATACCGGCCCGCGGCCTGCGACCAGTTGCGGCTCTTCCATGAATCGGCCGTCTCGCTCGCCCCTGATACCACTTCGCACTGAGCGCCGACGATCTGGTCAAGCCGAAGCGTACAATCCTCGCCTTCCGGATAGCTTCTGCAATCCAGAAAGACATGGGTACCGCGCGCGAAGATTTCCAGCGGAAAGAAGGCCTTCGACTCGATGCGATGACCCTCCGCCGGACGGAGCTGGATGGTCAAGGGCACGTGACCGGCGATCGCCCCCACCAAGGTCCGGCAAATCGGGGTCGACAGCTCGGCGGCGGCAAGAGGCCGCTTGCGAGGTTGTCGCCGCCACAAGGAAGAAAAGGCCGCGGACTCGTTCTTCGGGCGGGAGACCCGCGCCATGATCCACCTCCATGGTGACCGACCTGGAGCTCGCGCCACGGGGACACAGCTGTCCCCGCTTCATAGGGAAGCAACGGGGATGCCACCGCTTCTCCAGGGAGAAACACCCAAAGATTCCGAACGTTGCGCCCGACGACCAGGGACGCCCTTGGCCGGGCGTGGACGAGCCGAAGCAGGGAAGTGACGAAACGCGCCAGCTTCGGCGGCGTGCGCTCGCTAACGCGCGCCTTCCTCCCGGACCTCGGCGAAGACCGCGCGCGCCGTCAGCAGCGCATCGCGCGCCAGCGGCGCGCCCACATACCCGACGAGATGGAGCAGCGCCTCGACCAGCTCCCCCTCGGTCCAGCCCTGGCGGAGGGCCATCCGCAGGTGGATGGCGAGCTCCGCCTCGCAGCCCGTGGCGGCGTCGGAGATAACCGTCACCAGCGTCCGCGTCTTGAGATCCAGCCCGGGCCGGGTCCATAGCAAGCCGAACACCGTCTCCGTGGCGACGTCGATGAACTGGCGCATGATCGGATCACCGTAGGTGGCCCGATTGACCCGGTCGACATAGGCGTCGCCCAGCAGCCGGCGGCGCATCTCCTGCCCCTTCCGATAAGTCTCGTTCTCCGCCACGTTGAGCTCTCCTTGGACGCGTGTCAGGCGTGGTCTGGGGTGCACTGCAAGCGGGAGCGACCCGCGGCCGGGTGGGCGAAGCGCCTCCGGCCTCTACACGCAGGTGTGATCGGCCGGCGCGCCGCGCAGGCGCTCCATGCCGGCGAGCATCTTGACGAGGTCCATGGCGAGGTGGGTCTCGTTGCGGAACTCCTGGTAACAGCGCATGACGTTGGGCAGGATGCGCTCGGCCTCGCGCCAGGAGGCGTAGACGCCCAGCTTGATGTCGCGGGCCGCCTCCTCCTCCGGCATCCCGGCGTCGAAGCGCTTCTTCGCCTCGCACCGCACCAGGGCGAGATACTCCCGCATCCGCTTGAGATCCGCCTTGGTCCCGATCGGCCCGTGGCCCGGCACGATCACGTCGGCCTCGTAGGCGAGGAGCCGGTCCGCCGCCATGATCCAGCTGCCGATATGTCCCTGGAACGCGAGCGGCGTCACATAATGAAAGGCGATGTCGCCGGCGAAGAGCACCCGTTCCTTGGGGAGGAACACCGCGGCGTCCCCGACCGTGTGCGCGGTAGCGCCCGGGTGCCAGAGGTGAATCTCGTGATCGCCGTCGTGGATGACCATCCGATCGGCGAAGGTCACCGTGGGAAGCGCGACCCTGAGGAGCGGGAACTCCTTCGCGAATCGGGGCATGAACCGCTGCAGCAGCGGAACCGGCGGGAAGCCCGGGGCCAGCGCCTCGCGGCACTTCTCGGTAGCGATGATCGTCGCGCGCCTGAAGAAGCGATTGCCGCCGGTGTGGTCCAGGTGGTGGTGGGTATTGATGAGCTGCCCGATGGGCTTGCGCGTGGTCCGCTTGATGGCCGCGACGAGCTTGCGCGTCATGGACGGCACCATGAGCGCATCCACGGCGACGGCGGCGTCATGGCCCACGATCAGGCCCGAGTTGGAAATCCCCGTCTCGCCCGTTGCCTGCACATAGGCGAACAGTCTGGGCCCGACCTCGATCATTCCCGTCTTCCAGCTCGACGGCACCGAATGCCGTGCCATCGTCAGACGCTCAGAAATCGCTGTTGGATGGTCGGGTCCTTCTCGAGCGCGCCCGGCGTCCCCTCGAACTGCACGCGTCCCTGGTCCATGACATAGAGACGGTGCGAGAGCGCCAGCGCCACCTCGAGGGTCTGCTCCACGAGCAGGATCGTCGTGCCCCGCCGGTTGATCTGCCGGAGAATCTCGGTCAGGCTCTGCACCAGGAGCGGGGCCAGCCCTTCGGTCGGCTCGTCCACGAGCATGAGCCGCGGGCGCGCGACCAGGCCTCGGGCGATCGCCAGCATCTGCTGCTCTCCACCGGACAGCGAGCGCCCTCTCTGCGCGATCCGCTCCCGGAGCCGCGGAAAGAACTCGAGCACCTCGTCGATCCGTGCCCCGGCCGCGTCGTCCACCCGTCCGCCGAGCATCCCCAGCCGAAGGTTCTCGAGCACCGTCAGGTTCGGGAGCACCCGGCGCTCCTCGGGGACCCACCGGATGCCGCGCCGCACGATGTCGTGGGTCCCCAGCCGTGTGATGTCCTCACCGGCGAACCGGACGATGCCGCGCTGCGCCCGCGCGATCCCCATGATCGACAGCAGCGTCGTGGTCTTCCCCGCGCCGTTGCGGCCGATGAGCGTCACCACCTCGCCTTCACCGACCTCGAGGGAGACGCCCTGCAGGATGTGGGCCTCGCCGTAATAGGTGTGGATGCTCTCCAGCGACAGGAGCCTCATCGGCCCGCGCCCAGGTAGGTCTGCTGGACGACCGGGTTGTTCCGGATCTCATCGGGCGCGCCGTCGGCAATGACCTGACCTTGGTGGAGCACCGTGATGCGGTCGGAAATCTTCATCACCAGCTTCATCTTGTGCTCCACCAGGATCACGGTGCGCGCGGTGGCCACTTCCCGGATCAGGACGATCGTCTCCTCGGTCTCTTCGGGGCTCATTCCCGCCGTCGGCTCGTCGAGCAGCAGCAGCGCCGGATCGGATGCGAGCGAGATGCCGATTTCCAGGTGTCGCTTCTCCCCGTGGGAGAGATGGGCCGCCAGATGGCCGGCCTTGTCTGCCAACCCGACCGCCTTCAGGATCGCCGCCGCACGCTCGCGCGGCGCGCCGAGACGGTCGGCCCGCGACCAGAAGTTGAATGAGCGCGCGTAGCCCTGCGCCGCGACCCGCACGTTCTCCAGCACGCTGAGATGCGGAAAGATGTTCGTGATCTGATACGACTTCGCGATCCCGAGTCGCGAGACGCGATGCTGGGGCAAGCCGGTGATGTCCTGATCCCGGAACCAGATCCGCCCGGAGGAGGGTGAGAGCTCGCCCGAGACCAGTCGAAACAGCGTGGTCTTCCCGGCGCCGTTTGGCCCGATGATCGAGCGCAGCTCGCCCTGTCGGACGACCAGGTCGACGCGAGCCACCGCCATCAGGCTGCCGAACGATCGCGTGAGCCCTTCGGTGCGGAGCAGCGCGCCATCAGGCATAGCGCTCATCTAGCACGCAGGATTTTGGAGTGTCAAGGCGGGCCGCCGTACGATGTAAGTTCCGTTGTATCTCCACAGTCCCGATACCGACGACGGTCACACCTTCGCCGCATCAGAGGGCCACGTCATGGTGCCGTGCCCGCCGCAGCCCGATGGTCTTCCGCCCGGTCTTCGGGCTCGTAGCCCACGACCTGCCGCGCGTGCTCCAGATCGCGGTAGCCCCACTTGTTGTTCGACACGACGTAGAAGATGTCGAACCGCAAGCTCTCGGGCGCCGCGATACAGCGCTCGACCATCTGGGCGATGTCCCGCTGGCTGCACCAGACCGAGAACTGGCGCGGGGAGAGCGGCCGGTCCTCCTGGTTGACGGCGCCGATACGCAGGCAGATCACCGAGATGCCGTGCGTGTCCGCGTAGTATCGCCCCAGCGCTTCACCCCAGACCTTGCTGCAGCCATAGAGACCCGCGGGACGAACCGGAGTCTCGTGAGTGAGTGTCGCCCATTCGGTGACGTCCTCGTACCGCCCGGCGGCCAGCGCGCTGTACGGGGGCTCCCGCTCGTAGCCGCTGATCGTCGCCCCGCTGCTCGCATAGACGATGCGCTTCACCCTAGCCCGACGGCAGGCTTCGAAGACGTTATGAGTCCCGATGAGATTGTCCGCGAGCACGGCCTCCCACGAGGCCCCACTATCGACCTTTGCCGCCAGGTGGACGACGACGTCGACGCCGGCAAACGCCGGCTCGATCGCGCCCAGATCCCTGATGTCCCCCTGGTGGCAGTGCACGCCCTCGACCGGACGCCGGTTGAGCGCGACGAGCGTGTATCTGCCCTCGAGCCGCCGCCGGACGGCGCCTCCGATGAGCCCGCTCATTCCCGTGATCAGGACCGTCTTGGCAGTCACCCGGCCTCTCCCCGCGGTCGTACGTGTAGAGCACGAAATGCGCGGCCTCCTGGGGGATCAGGCCGAGCACGTCGAGCCTACCGGCTGGCCGGGGGCGTTCGCAAGGGCCCGGGCGCGGCGGCCTCCAGTCCCTGCGCCCTGATCCCAGAGACTCAACCCCTCTCCCTCCAGTGGAGGGAGAGGTTCGGGGCCTCACCCTGCCCTCTCCCCCGAGTGGGGGAGAGGGATGCTCAACCATTCGCGTGGCATCTCGTCACCGATCCATGTGGACAACGGCGCCGGATCGAGGTACACGCTATGCCGACGCTTCGACGAAGCGATCTGGAACCACGGAGGAGACCGCGAATGGCCAAGAAGCGGGTGGTCCTGACCGGGGCCGCCGGGTACGTCGCCCAGCGCATGTTCCCGGAGCTCAGTGAGCGCTGGGAGCTGGTCCCCATCGATGTGCGCACGACGAGCCGTGACGGCAAGCCCATCCCGGGGCTCGTCGTGGCCGACCTGACCCAGCCGAATCGCGATGCCTACCGGCGTCATTTCCGCGGCGCGGACGCCGTGATCCACTGCGGCTATGTCAGCGCGCCGGGCCTCGACGCGACGACCTGGCAGGACAACAGCGACGCCAAGTTCTGGGCCGAGCACCAGAACGTCGCCCTGGCGTACAACGTCTACCGGACGGCCCTCGAAGAAGGGGTCCGGCGCGTGGTCGTGGCGAGCTCGAACCACGCGGCGGACTACTACGAGCGGCTCGTCTGGGCGGGGACGCTCGACATGGTCACTCCCGAGATGCCGCCGCGCTCGGACAACTGGTACGGGTGGGCCAAGGCCGCCTACGAGCTGCTGGGCTTCGTGTTCGCCACCGGCCAGGTGGATGGGAGGAAACTCGAGATCATCCAGTGGCGGATCGGTGGCCCGCGTGACGACGACATCGACCAGGTCAAGCCGGGCGACATCAAGACCATGCATCGCGCCCTCGGCGCGTACCTCTCCCGGCGGGACCAGGTCCAGCAGGCCATTCGGATGGTCGAAGCCGAGAGCATCGAGGACGAGCACGGCGTGCCGTTCCTCATCGTCTACGGCATCAGCGGCAACACGCATCGGTTCTGGAGCATCGCGAACGCGCGACAGAAGATCGGCTACCGCCCGGAGGATGACAGCCAGGTCTATTTCGCCGACAAGATCGCGGCGATCGCCCGGGCTGCGAAGCGGTAACGCGGGCGCCGGACGCT
>DASSSH010000151.1:0-8294 GCA_035708525.1 Candidatus Methylomirabilota bacterium | reverse complement strand
TTCGCCGAGTCCCGTATCCGCGCCGAGACCATCGCCGCGGAGGACGTGCTTCACGACCTGGGCGCGATCAGCATGCTCTCGTCCGACTCCCAGGCGATGGGGCGCATCGCCGAGGTCGTCACGCGCACCTGGCAGACGGCGGACAAGATGAAGCGTCAGCGTGGAGCGCTGAAGGGTGATAGCCGCAACGACAATATCCGCGCCAAGCGCTACGTGGCCAAGTACACGATCAACCCGGCCGTCTCGCACGGCATCGCCCAGGAGGTGGGCTCGATCGAGGTGGGCAAGCTCGCGGATCTCGTCCTCTGGAAGCCCGCCTTCTTCGGCGTGAAGCCCGAGATGGTGCTCAAGGGCGGGCTCATCGTGACGGCGGCCATGGGCGATCCCAACGCCTCGATTCCGACCCCCCAGCCGGTGCGTCACCGGCCCATGTTCGCCTCCTTCGGCGGCGCGGTGTACTCCACCTCGGTGACCTTCCTGTCCAAGGCCGCGGCGCAGGACGGGGTCGCGCAGCGCCTCGGGCTTCGGAAGCGGACCGTCACCGTCGGCCACTGCCGGGGGCTGACCAAGAAGGCCATGGTCCATAACGACTATTGCCCCAGGATGGAAGTGGATCCGGAGACCTACGAAGTCCGGGCCGACGGCCAGCTCCTGACCTGCGAGCCGGCGCGGGTGCTGCCGATGGCGCAGCGCTACTATCTGTTCTAGGGCCGTGCCAACTAACTTCGCCATACTTCGTTCTCGGTCGGCGCCGATCCTCAACGTACAAGTGCGTACGCCTCCGGTCGGCGCCTCCCTCGGGCCTCGTCTGGCTTGTTATTTGGCCCAGCACGGGGAGTCCGCGATGAGTCACGGCCCTAATTCGCTGGGAGTTCACTAGCCATGGTCGTCATCACCGAGCCACACCTCCATATCGACGCCGCGGCGCTGCGGGGAAAGCAGCGTGACACGCTGAGCCTCGCGTGGGAAGAGCGGCGCTGGACCCGCAAGCGCGCTATGACCGCGCGGGGGCGCGAGATCGCGCTGGCCTTGCCCACCGGAAGCGTTCTCCAGCCGGGAGACGTGATCGCGGTGGGTGAGGAGTGGTACCTGGAAGTGGAGGCGCGCCCCGAGCCGGTGCTGGCGGTCTTTCCGCGCGACCGCGACGAAGCGATCCGGATCGCCTTCGACGTGGGCAACCGCCACTTCTCGCTCGCGCTCCAGGGCGACATCCTGCTGGTGCCGGACGACACGGCGATGGAGCAGCTGCTGACGCGGCTCGGCGTCAAGTGGGAACGGCGGGAAGCCGTGTTCGATCCCATCGGGGGCGGTGGGCACCGTCACGAGCCGGGCGCGAGCCCGCTCGATGGACACACGCACTCCCGCGACCATGCCCACTGACCCACGCCTCCTTTCGCTGCTTCATTTCGGCGACAGCGCCTTCCCGACTGGGGGCTACGCGCATTCCTTCGGCTTGGAGCGCTACTGCCAGGCGGGGCTCGTCAAGGATCGCGCGGGCCTCGAGCGCTTCCTGCTGGCCCAGCTCGAAGGCGCGGCTGGTCCCTGCGACGCCACGGCCGTGGCCGCCGTGCTGAGAGCGACGGCGCGCGGCGACCTCGAGGGCTGCCGGCGGCTCGACGAGACTCTCGAGGCCATGAAGGTGGTCCGCGAGTTCCGCGAGGGGAGCCGCCAGATGGGCCGGCAGACGCTCCGCGTGGCCGCTGCGCTCACGGCCGATGACCGGCTCGCTCGCTATCTGGCGGAGGTCGACGCGGGGCGGGCGCCGGGACATCATGCGGTGGGCTTCGGCATGACGGCCGGCGCTCTCGGCTGGGAACCCGAGGCGGCGGCCACCGCGTTCCTGTACTCGACCACTGCACTGCTGGTGGGCGCGGCATTGAGGCTCCTGCCCATGGGCCAGCTCGAAGGCCAGCGCGTGCTGTGGGGCCTCCACCCGGTGATCCAGCGGGTGGCGAGCGAGGCGGCGGCGCGCGATCCGGCCGATCTCTGGAGCTTCACGCCAGGCATCGACATCCAAGGCATTCTCCACGAGCGCCTGGAAGCGCGACTATTCCGCTCATGATGGACGATCGGCGGATCCCGAAGCCGCTCAAAGTGGGAATCGGCGGGCCCGTGGGCTCCGGCAAGACGGCGCTCGTCGAGGCCCTCGCCCTGCGGTTGCGCGACCGGCTCGACATGGCGGTGATCACCAATGACATCTACACGCAGGAAGACGCCGAGTTCCTGATCCGTCGCGGCGCGCTCCCGACCGAGCGGGTGATCGGCGTGGAGACCGGCGGCTGCCCCCACACGGCGATCCGCGAGGACGCCTCCGTCAACCTCGAGGCCGTTCACCAGCTCCTGGGACGCTTCCCGGGGCTCGATCTGCTGCTCGTGGAGAGCGGGGGAGACAACCTGGCCGCCACGTTCAGCCCGGAGCTGGTCGACGCCACCATCTACGTCATCGACGTCGCCGAGGGCGACAAGATCCCGCGCAAGGGCGGGCCCGGCATCACGCGCTCCGACCTGCTCGTGATCAACAAGATCGACCTGGCCCCCTACGTGGGCGCCGATCTGGGCGTCATGGAGCGGGACGCCAAGCGGATGAGAGGAGAGCGCCCCTTTGTCTTCACGAACCTTCGGGACGGCACCGGCGTCGACGCCGTTGTCTCCTGGATCCGCCGGGACCTCCTCTTCGAGTCCTGAGCCGCCACGACCGCCGGGCCGCGTCGGGCGCGACGGCCTGCTCCGTCTCGCCTTCGAGCGCCGCGTCGAGCGGACGGTGCTGACCGAGCGGCGCTTCACCCTGCCGCTTCAGGCGCTCGAGCCGGTGGATCTGGACGGCACCGGCGGCCTCACCCTCATGCTGCTCAACCCTACCGGCGGATTGCTCGCCGGTGACGTGCTCGATACGCGGGTGATCGTCGGCGCCGGCAGCCGCGTGTGCCTGACCACGCCCGCAGCCACCCGCGTCTACCGGAGCGCGGGCCCGCGAGCCGTCCAGCGGTTCTCGGCCTCGGTTGGCGAGGGCGCCGTCCTCGAATATGTGCCCGATCACCTCATTCCCTCGCCCGGCTCGCGACTCGAGCAGCGGATGGAGGTGGCGCTCGGCGCGGGCAGCGTCTTCATCGGAGCGGACGCCTGGGCCGTCGGGCGCGCCGCGCGGGGCGAAGCGTGGCGTTTCTCCGAGCTGGACACCGCGCAGACGATCCGGGACGCGCGAGGCCTCGTCCTCCGCGAGCGGTCAATAGTGAGCGGGACGCGGGGCTGGGATGGGCTCGGTGGCGCCGAAGGCTGCGCGTACGTGGCGACCTTCGTGGCCATCGCTCCGGCGCGAGACGAGTGGGGCGAGCTCGCCCAGGAGCTGTCGGTCGCGCTCGCGAGGCGCCGCTCCGGGGCCAACTTCGCCGTGACCGCGCTCGCGCGCGGTGGGCTCTTGGCCCGACTGCTCTGCCCCTCGGCGCCCGCTCTGGAGCAAAGCGTGCAGACCTTGTGGGCAGGTTGCCGCCTTCGCCTGCTCGGTCTGCCCCCGCTGGCGCTGCGCAAGCTGTAGTCACCTCTGCCTAGATCTTCGGCATCGCCCGGCAGCTCCCGACGACGACCTCAGCCTAACTGCGTGAATTGATTCAGGCGCCACCGCGGCACACGCCTTGCTCACCGCCCTCATCTATAGAGACCCCGGCGACGGCGTGGTCGACGGGGCAGGCAAGGGCGCCCAATGGGGCGTCCTTTGTCGTTTACCGACTGACCAAAACGGAGGCAGCGATGAGCGAGAAGCCCGAGGGCACGGAAGCGATCATCGGTCGGGTCGTAGAGCGGTCGGTCGCGCATGCGGTCTTCGGCGGCCGGCGCGACTTCTTCAAGCTGGTCGGCGCGAGCACGGCGGCGGCCGCCCTGGCCTCCGTCTTCCCGCTCGAGGCGGCCAAGGCGCTGGCCCAGGAGAAGCTCGGCCCACCGGAGAAGAAGGATCTCAAGGTCGGCTTCATCCCCATCACCTGCGCCACGCCGATCATCATGGCCGAGCCCATGGGCTTCTACAAGAAGCATGGGCTCAACGTCCAGGTGGTGAAGGCCTCCGGCTGGGCCATGATCCGCGATCTCTCCATCAACAAGGAGACCGACGCCACCCACATGCTCTCGCCCATGCCGCTGGCCATCAGCATGGGGGTGGGCTCGCAGGCTGTGCCCTACGTGATGCCGGCCATCGAGAACATCAACGGCCAGGCCATCACGCTGGCCAACAAGCACAAGGGCGTCAAGAGCGCGGCCGACTTCAAGGGCTTCAAGATGGCCGTGCCCTTCGACTACTCGATGCACAACTTCCTGCTGCGCTACGTGGTGGCGGAGGCGGGCCTGGATCCCGACAAGGACATCCAGATCCGCGTGGTGCCGCCGCCCGAGATGGTGGCCAACCTCCGCGCCGGCAACCTGGACGGCTACCTCGGCCCTGATCCGTTCAACCAGCGCGCCGTCCACGAGGAGATCGGCTTCATCTGGATGCTGTCCAAGGATATCTGGCCGGGGCATCCGTGCTGCGCCTTCGCCGCACGCAAGGAGTTCGCCGAGACCATGCCGAACACGTTCGGGGCGCTGTTCCGCGCCATCGTCGACGCGACCCAGTACGCCCACGACAAGAAGAACCGCAAGGAGATCGCCGCGGCCATCGCGCCGCGCAACTTCCTCAACCAGCCCGTCGAGGTGATCGAGGCGGTGCTCACGGGGCAGTTCGACAATGGGCTCGGCCAGAAGCTGAATGTCCCCGATCGGGCGGACTTCGACCCGTTCCCCTACCACTCGATGGCGATCTGGATCCTGACCCAGATGAAGCGCTGGGGTTACATCAAGGGCGACGTCGACTACCGGAAGATCGCCGAGCAGGTCTATCTGGCCGACCAGTGCCGCGAGGTGATGCGGGCGCTGGGCTACAAGGCGCCCGACAAGAACGCCGTGGCCCACGCCTTCGTACTGGGCAAGCGGAAGAGCTTCGATCCGGCGAAGCCCGAGGAATACCTCAAGAGCTTCGCCATCAAACGGGCCTGACCGTGACGGCCGCCGGACGCGAGCGGTTCCGAACCGCGGTCTACAGCCTCGTGCTGCTGGCGGCGTTCCTCGCCGTCTGGCAGGCGCTGTCGGGCGCCGGGGCTGGAGGCAAGGGGCAGGGCATTCCCGGTCCGCTCGCTGTCGCCCAGACGGCTGTGCAGATGCTGGCCGATCCCTTCTACGACCACGGCCCCAACGACAAGGGCTTCGGGCTCCAGCTCGCGGCCAGCCTGGGCCGGCTCGTGATCGGGTACCTCGCCGCCTCGGTGGTCGCGATCGCGGTCGGCGTGGCCCTCGGCTCCTCGCCGGCCCTGTACCGCGCGGCCAATCCGTTCATCCAGGTGCTCAAGCCGATCTCGCCGCTGGCCTGGATGCCGCTGTTCCTGTACACGATCAGGAACGCGGGGCAGGCCGCGGTGCTGGTGATCTTCGTCTCGTCGCTCTGGCCCACCATGGCCAACACCGCCTTCGGCGTGGCCAGCATCCGGCGCGATTACCTGAACGTCTCGCGGCTCTTGCAGCTGTCCTGGCCGCGGCGCTTCTTCCAGGTCATCCTGCCGGCCGCCGCCCCAGCGATCCTGGCCGGGCTGCGCATCTCCATCGGCAGCGCCTGGGTCGCTATCGTCGCCGCCGAGATGCTGATCGGCGGCACCGGCGTCGGCTACTTCGTCTGGAACGAGTGGAACAACCTCGCGCTCAACAGCGTGCTCTTCGCCATCCTGGCCATCGGGCTCGTGGGCGTGCTGCTCGACTTCGGGCTCGGCCGGGTGGCCCGGCTCGTGGCCTACACGGAGTAGGGGCCGGCATGGCGTTTCTCGAGATCGACCACGTGACCAAGGTGTTCCCGAGCACCGACGGGCCGGGGTCGGTCTGCGTGTTCCGCGAGGTCGCCTTCGGCATCGAGCGGGGCGAGTTCCTCACCATGGTGGGGCACTCGGGCTGCGGCAAGTCCACGCTGCTCAACATCATCGCCGGGCTGGAGACGGCCAGCGAGGGCGGGGTGGTGCTGGAAGGGCGGGAGATCCGCGGCGCCGGCATGGATCGCATGGTGGTTTTCCAGAACTTCTCGCTGATGCCCTGGCTCTCGGTCTTCCAGAACGTGCGGCTCGCCGTCCGGGCCGCTTACCCGGCCTGGTCGCGGAAGCAGGTCAACGACTGGGTCCAGCGCTACGTCGACATGGTCGGGCTGGCCGGCGCGGAGAACAAGCGGCCGGCCGCGCTCTCGGGTGGGATGCGCCAGCGCGTGGGGCTGGCGCGCGCCTTCGCCACCGAGCCCAAGGTGCTGCTGCTGGACGAGCCCTTCGCCCAGATCGACGCGCTCACGCGCGGCGTGATCCAGGAAGAGCTGATCCGCATGTGGAGCGCCACGCGGAACACCGTGTTCATGGTCACCCACGACGTGGACGAGGCCATCCTGCTTTCGGACCGGATCGCCCTGATGACCAACGGGCCGGAGGCGCGGCTCGCCGAGATCGTGGAGGTGAAGATCCCGCGGCCCCGCGCCCGGTCCACCATCATCGACGACCCCGAATACGGCCGGCTCCGCAGCCACATCATTCACTTCCTGGTCGAGCGGTCCCGGCAGATCCAGGAGCAGGGGCGGGCGGTGACGCCCGCCCTCGCGCGGCAACCCCTCATCACAGCCTGAGAGAGGAGGACATCATGGACAGAGCAGCGGCGCTTCAGACCCTGCGCAAGGCGCGGCAAGGCAAGGGCCTCTCCTACGACGACCTGGGCAAGGCCATCGGCACCAAGGATTCCATGTACCTCGCGGCGGCCCTGCACGGTCAGCACCGGCTCAACGCCGAGGAGGCCAAGCAGCTGGCCCAGGCCCTGGGCGTGGACGTCGAGCTGGCGATGGCGACGACGGCCATGCCGCTCCGCACCGACTTCCCGCTGACGACCGATCCGTTCAAGTACCGCCTCATGGAGCTGGTCGGCGTGTACGGCGACGCGCTCCGCGAGCGCTCCAACGAGCTCTGGGGCGACGGGATCCTCTCGGCCATCGACTGCAAGGTCACGCTGGAGAAGAAAGGCGAGCGCGGCGTCATCACCATCGACGCCAAGTTCCTCCATTACAAGGAGTACTAGGAGGCTCGGCATGACTGACCGATCCGGGACGGAGGAGTTCGAGCGGCTGGTCGACGCCGCCCTGCCGTCCCTGGTTCGTGAAGCCGCCGGCGCGGAGAGCGGGCGGCTCTACCGCAGCGTCATCGCGCGGGTGGAGCTGCCGCTCCTCCGTCAGGCCCTCGAGCTGTCGGGCGGCAATCAGCTCAAGGCGGCCCGGCTGCTCGGGATCAATCGCAACACGCTGCGGAAGCGGCTGCGCCTGCTCGGGCTGCTGCCGCCAGCCGGGAGCAACGGCACGAGCACGCGCTGAGGCGCTGGCGGCCCACGGGCGCCCGCTGTACACTGCGTGACAATGCGGGTCGGCCTCGGGCTTCTTCTGCTGCCGCTCCTCCTACCGACTGGCTGCGCCACGGTCGGCACCGAGCCGCTGCCGGGCCAGCCGCCCCACCATGTCGAGGGCGGCTTCCGCAACCTCGATCCGGGGTTCAGCCGGCCGAGCGGGTGGACCCGGTGGAGCTTCTTCGCTCGCCGGGCCTGGCATTCCGTCATCTCGACGCGCGAGTTCGAGGCCCCGCGCGTGGCCAATGACGGCCGTGTGCTGCGCGCGGGACTCGAGAACCCGAGCGTCACGTGGATCGGGCACTCGACCTTGCTCGTTCAGCTCGACGGGCTCAACGTGCTCACCGATCCGCACTGGGGCCAGCGCGCCAGCCCGCTGTCCTGGGTCGGGCCCCGGCGGCTCAATGCCCCCGGGCTCGGCTTCGAGGACCTGCCGCGCATCGATGTGGTCGTGATCTCCCACGACCACTACGACCATCTGGACCTCGACACGGTCAAGCGTCTGGCGGCAGCCCACGATCCGCTCTTCCTCGTTCCCCTGGGGCTCAAGGCGTGGTTCGCCGAGCACGGCATGATGCATGTGGAGGAGCTGGACTGGTGGCAGAGTCACGAGCACCGCGAGGTCCGGTTCGTATGTGTGCCGGCCCAGCATTTCGCGCAGCGCAACCTCGTCGATGGCAACACGCGGCTGTGGGCATCCTGGGCGATCGTCGGCGCCGAGCGGCGACTCTTCTTCGGTGGTGACAGCGGCTACTTCTCGGGCTTCAGGGAGACGGGTGAGCGGCTGGGCCCCTTTGATCTAGCCGCCATTGCCATCGGCGCCTACAAGCCCGCCGAGATCATGAAGGCGGTCCACACTAATCCGG
>DASSSH010000150.1:0-5852 GCA_035708525.1 Candidatus Methylomirabilota bacterium | reverse complement strand
CATCCATCCCGACTACGGCACGATGGCGGACTTCGAGCGCTTCCTCGAAGCCGCCCGCGCCCGCGGCCTGCGCGTGATCGCCGACCTCGTCATGAACCACACCTCGGACCAGCACGCCTGGTTCCAGGAGGCGCGCCGGGCACCCGACTCCCGCTACCGCGACTACTACGTCTGGAGCGACAACGACCAGGGCTACCGGGATGCGCGCATCATCTTCGTGGACTCGGAGCCGTCGAACTGGTCCTGGGATCCGGTCGCCAAGGCCTACTACTGGCACCGCTTCTTCCATCACCAGCCCGATCTCAACTACGACAACCCCGCCGTCCGCCAGGAGATGCAGGACATCATGGCCTTCTGGCTCGACAAGGGGCTCGACGGCTTCCGGTGTGATGCCGTGCCCTATCTCTTCGAGCGGGCGGGGACCAACTGCGAGAACCTGCCGGAGACCCACGCCTTGCTCAAGGAGGTCCGGCGCTGGGTGGACGCCCACTACCGGGACCGGATCCTGCTGGCGGAGGCGAACCAGTGGCCGACGGACGTGCGGGCCTACTTCGGCGAGGGCGACGAGTTCCACATGGCCTTCCACTTCCCGCTCATGCCGCGCGTCTTCCTGGCGGTGCGCCACGCCGATCGCCGGCCCATCACCGACATCTTCCTCCACACCCCGGAGATCCCGCCGGCCGGCCAGTGGTGCCTGTTCCTCCGCAACCACGACGAGCTGACGCTGGAGATGGTGAGCGAGGACGAGCGCCGCCACCTCTACTACGCCTACGGCGAGGACCCGCGCATGCGGCTGAACATCGGGATCCGCCGGCGGCTGGCGCCGCTCCTGGACAACGACCGGCGCAAGATCGAGCTGCTGACGGCGCTGCTGTTCACCCTGCCGGGCAGCCCCATCCTCTACTACGGCGACGAGATCGGCATGGGCGACAACATCTATCTCGGCGACCGCAACGGCGTGCGCACGCCCATGCAGTGGACGGGCGACCGCAACGCGGGCTTCTCCCGCGCCGACACGGCCCGCCTCACCCTGCCCCTCATCGTCGATCCCGTCTACGGCTACCAGGCGATCAACGTCGAGGCGCAGTTTCGCACGCCCACCTCCTTGCTCAAGTGGATGAAGCGGATCATCGCCGTCCGCAAGAAGACGCGGGTGTTCGGACGCGGGACGCTGCAGTTCCTGCGCCCGGTCAACGAGAGCGTCGTGGCCCACGTGCGGTCCTATGAGGGGGAGACCGTGCTGGCCGTGCACAACCTCTCGAGCGCGGCCCAGCCCGTCGAGCTCGACCTGCGCCCCTGGCTCGGCCACACGCCGGTCGAGATGCTCGGCGAGAGCCGCTTCCCGACCATCGGCGAGCTGCCGTACGTCATCAGCCTGGCCCCCTACGGCTACTACTGGTTCCGGCTCCAGCCGCCGACGACCGGGCAGCCCTTCTATGGCATCGAGTACACCCCGCTCTGACGCCGCGGCGGTCGCCCGGCATCTCGATGGACCCGGCGCGGCGGCGCTCCGCGCCTTCCTCGAGCAGCAGCGCTGGTTCGCCGCCAAGTCGCGCCGGCTCGAGACGGTGCGGGTGGAGGACTGGGCCGCCCTCCGCGCCGAGCCGCCGCTCGTCCTGCTGCTGGTCCGCGCCGATGAGGACCGCTACTACGTGCCGGTGGCGCTCGGCCATCCGCCGGCCGACGCGCATCGGGTGATCGGCCCGCTGGGCGCCGAGACCCTCTTCGACGCGCACTGGGAGCCGGACTTCGGCCACTGTCTGCTGGAAGCGATCACCTCGCGCCGCACCCTGCCGGCCGCCCGGGGCGCCTTCCACTGCGCGCCCGTGGAGCCGTGGGACAGCCCGTCCTGGGACGAGCTGGAGCAGGCGCCGGCCACGCCGCACTCCGGCGAGCAGAGCAACACCTCGATCTTCTTCGACCGGCGCCTGATCCTGAAGTCCATCCGGCGGCTGCAGCCGGGCCTCAATCCGGATTTCGAGATGACGCGCATGCTGACGGCCCGTGGGTTCGCTCATGTGCCGCGCCTCGCGGGCTGGGCGGAGTATGCCGGCGAAGGCGAGACCACCACGGTCGTCCTCCTCCAGCAATTCGTGGCCAACCAGGGCGACGGCTGGACGCACACCCTCGCGCGGCTCGGCCGCCTCTGCGACGGCATCGACGCCGGCGTCGCCCCGCCCGCCGATGTCGAGCAGCGCGTGATGATCCTGGCCGCCGATCTCCTCGCCGAGGTGCACGAGCTGGGCGCCGTCACCGGTGGGCTCCACGCGGCGCTTGCCTCGGATGCCTCGCTGCCGGCCTTCGCCCCCGAGCCCATCACCCGCGCGGATGCCGAGCGCTGGGCGCGCGGGCTCGTCGCCGAGCTCGACCGGCTGTCGGCCGACCTCGCCGCGGCCTCCGCGCGGCGCCCCGAGGGCGCCGCCTCGGCGCTGCGGCCGCTCGTCGAAGCCCGGGCGCGCATCGAGCGGGCTGCCGATGACCTCTTCCTGCTCGCCGAGGGGGCGACGCACAAGATCCGCTGCCACGGGGACTACCACCTGGGCCAGGTGCTCAAGACCGCCGAGAGCTTTGTCGTGATCGACTTCGAGGGCGAGCCCGCGCGCCCGCTCGAGGAGCGGCGCGCCAAGCACTGCCCGCTGCGGGACGTGGCCGGCATGCTCCGCTCCTTCGACTATGCCGTTCACGCCTCGCTCGCGGCCCGGCCCGCCGGCCAGCACGAGCGGCTCCAGCCCTGGCTCGAGGCGTGGGAGCGACTGGCCGCGCGTGCATTTCTGGAAGGCTACATGATGGCCGCTGGCAAGAGCCCGGTGCGGCTGCTGCCGCCTTCCGCCGAGGCCGTCCGCCGCGCCCGCGCGGCCTTCGAGCTCGAGAAGGCTTGCTACGAGCTCCGTTACGAGCTCAACAACCGGCCGGACTGGATTTCCATTCCGCTGGCCGGCATCTCGCGTATCTTGGGAACGGGCACTTGGCCTTGATCAGAGAATACCTGGACGTAGGCTCCCACCGAGAAGGCGCAAGTCTTCTGCTCCCTCTCCCTCCGCCGGAGGGAGAGGGTTGGGGTGGGGCGAATCATGTCCCCCTCACCCTGCCCTCTCCCCCAGCGGGGGAGAGGGATACTCAGCCATTCGTGTGCCGGATTTCTTCCGATCAGGGTTGGGGGGCCCGCCATGGGGATCACTGACAACCACGAGTTCGACTCGGAGCTGCACCGCACGGCGCTGGCCCAGCTCGACCAGGTCGCCGCCAAGCTCGCGCTGGAGCCCGACATCCACGAGCGGCTGCGCTATCCGCGCCGGGCCCTGGTGGTCTCCATCCCGGTGCGGATGGACAACGGCCACACCACGATGTTCACCGGCTACCGCGTCCACCACTCGACGGCGCTGGGTCCGACCAAGGGCGGCCTGCGCTACGCCCCCGACGTCAACCTGGGCGAGGTCAGCGCGCTGGCGATGCTCATGAGCTGGAAGTGCGCCCTCATGAACCTGCCCTACGGGGGAGCCAAGGGCGGCGTGCGCTGCAATCCGCGCTCGCTCTCGGCCCACGAGCGCGAGCACCTCACCCGCCGCTACACGACCGAGATCATTCTCATGATCGGCCCGGACATCGACATTCCCGCTCCCGACCTGGGCACCGACGAGCAGACCATGGCCTGGGTGATGGATACTTATTCGATGACCCAGGGCAAGAGCGTGCCCGGCGTCGTCACCGGCAAGCCGCTGCTCGTCGGCGGCTCGGCGGGGCGGCGCGAGGCGACCGGCCGCGGGATCGTCTACGTCCTCTACCAGGCCGCCCGCAGCCTCGGGACCGAGCTGCGCGGCAAGAAGATCATCGTCCAGGGCTTCGGGAACGTGGGCAGCGTGGCCGCGCGCATCCTCTGGAACGACGGCTGCGTCATCGCCGGCATCAGCGACTTCAAGGGCGGCATCTGGAACCCGCAGGGCATCGACGTGCGCATGCTCGAGACCCACGTGGCCGAGGCCGGCAGCGTCGTGGGCTTCCCCGGCTGCGATCCCCTGACCAACGAGCAGCTCCTCGAGCAGCCCTGCGACGTGCTGATCCCGGCCGCGGTGGGCTCGGTGCTCCACGAGGGCAACGCCGACCGGATCAAGGCCCACATCGTGGCGGAGGGCGCCAACGGACCGACCACGCCCGAGGGCGATCAGATCCTGCGCGACCACGGGGTCACCGTCATCCCCGACGTCCTCGCCAACGCGGGGGGCGTCGTGGTCTCCTACTTCGAGTGGGTGCAGGGGCTGCAGTACTACTTCTGGAAGGAGAGCGAGATCATCTCGCGCCTGCAGGAGGTCATGACACGCGCCTTCGCCCGGGTCTGGCAGTCGAGCCAGAAGAACGGCGTCGATCTCCGCACCGCCGCGCTCATGGAAGGCGTCCGCCGCGTGGCCGACGCCCACATCGTGCGCGGGCTGTACCCGTAGAACACCCAGATCTCCCGCGATCTCCCCATCCGCAGACGGAAGGAGGCCCTCTCGCCATGGCTGCGATACATCCGATCCCGCAAGAGAAGGCTGCCGACGACCTCAAGGGCGTCTACGACAACCTGGCGAAGAACTTCGGGCGGGTCCCGAACATCTTCGGCGCCATGGCGCACCGCCCGGGTGCGCTGAAGGCCTTCCTGCCGCTCTACGGCGCGGTGATGAACGAGGGCACGGTCGAGGCCCGGTACAAGGAGCTGGCCTACCTCAAGACATCGCTCGTCAACGGCTGCGAGTACTGAACGCGCGCCCACACCGCTTCGTCGAAGCGGATTGGCATCACCGAGGAGCAGATCCGGGCGCTGACCTTCTACGAGCGCAGCCCGCTCTTCGATGAGAAGGACAAGGCCGTGATCCTCTACGCCGATCGGCTCACGCGGGCCGCGGGCGCCGGTCTGCGCGACGGGGCGCTCGAGGAGCTCAAGCGGCACTTCCGCGAGGACCAGATCGTCGAGCTGGCGCTGGTGGTGTGCATGGCCAACTTCACCAACCGGTTCAACAACGGCCTGCGCGTCGAGCCTGACCTCGGTTGATCCTGGCCGAAAATTGTCACAAAATGTCGTATTTCAAGACCTGACCCCAAATGCGGACCTACGTGCTCCGGCGGCTCTTGCTCTTCGTTCCCACCCTCGTCGGGGCCTCGATCCTGATCTTCGTTCTGATGCGGCTCGTCCCCGGCGACATCGCCGAGATCCTCGTCTACCAGACCGGCTCCGAATCGAGCGCCATCCAGAAGCGGCAGATCCAGACGATCCGCCATGAGCTGGGGCTGGACAAGCCCGTCCTCGTTCAGTATCTGGACTGGGTCGCCGGCGCCGTCCGCGGGGATTTCGGCCAGTCCTATGTCCAGCGCCGCCCCGTCAGCGAGATCCTGCGCGAGCGGTTCCCCCGCTCCATGGAGCTGGCCGTCCTGACCCTGCTGATCGCCCTCGCCTGGGCCATCCCCCTCGGCGTGGTCTCGGCGGCGCGACAGAACGGGCCGCTCGATTATCTGGCGCGGCTCGTGAGCCTGAGCGGGCTCAGCCTGCCGCTCTTCTTCACCGGCGCGCTGATCCTCTACGGCCTGGTCCGCCTGTTCCGATGGCTGCCGCCGCTTGAATTCGTCTCGCTGACCGAGAACCCGCTCGAGAATCTGAAGCAGCTCATCTGGCCGGCCCTGGCCCAGGCCTACTACATCAGCGCGCCTATCACGCGGCTCACGCGCTCGCAGATGCTCGAGGTGGTGCGCCAGGACTATGTCCGGACGGCGCGGGCCAAGGGGCTCGGCGAGCGCGCCGTCGTCTACCGCCACGCGCTGCGCAACTCGCTGCTCCCGGTCGTCACCTTCATCGGCTGGTGGGGCGGCCGGCTGCTCGGCGG
>DASSSH010000149.1:0-4980 GCA_035708525.1 Candidatus Methylomirabilota bacterium | reverse complement strand
CTCAGGCCGCGACCTTCTTGAGCCCGACCACGTTGAAGGTCGTCACGGGTCGCCGGAAGCCTTTGAGCGTGAGCTCGCCCACCCGCTCGACTTCGACGAGATCCTCCACCGTGCCCAGGAGCTTCTGGGAGATCAGGATCTGGCCCGGCTGCGCCTCGCCGCAGAGGCGGGCGGCCAGGTTGGTGACGGTGCCGATGGCGCCGTAGTCCCAGCGCCCCTCGAAGCCGATGGCGCCGATGGTCGCGTAGCCGTCGGCGATCCCCACGCCGAAGTCGAGATCGTACCCGCGCTTGCGCCATTTGGGCACGAGCCCGCCGACCCGCTCGCGCATGGCCAGGGCCATGCGGATCGCGCGCTCCTGCGGGTTCGGCACTTCCACCGGGTCGTTGAAGAAGATCATCATGCCGTCGCCCGCGAAGCGCTCGAGAGTGCCTTCGTGTCCGACAATTATGGCGCCCATCTCGGCGTGGTACTCGCGCAGCACGCTCATGACCTCCTCGGGCTCCGCGGTCTCGGCGAAGGCCGTGAAGCCGCGCAGGTCGAGGAACACGACGGTGATGAGCCGGCGGTGGCTCTTGAGCGGATCCTCAGCATCCCCCGCGACGATCAGCTCGGCCAGCTGCGGGGAGAAGAAGCGCTTGAGGCGGCCCAGGCGGTCGAGCTGGGCGACCTGCTCCAGGACGCGCTTCTCGAGGGTGGCGTTGAGCTCGCCCAGCTCGGCGGCCTGCGTCTGGACCGTGTCGTAGAGCTCCTTGATCCGCAGCAGCGAGCTGACGCGCGCGAGCAGCTCGGCCCGGTTGACCGGCTTGGTCAGGAAGTCGTCGGCGCCCGCCTCGAGCCCCTTGATCCGCTCCTGGGAGGGATCCAGCGCGGTGACCATGATGACCGGCAGGATGCCGTTGGCGGGATTCTCCCGGATCTTCGCGCACACTTCGTAGCCGTTCATCCCCGGCATCATCACGTCGAGCAGGACCAGATCCGGCCGCTCACTCTCGATCTGCTCGAGCGCCGCCTGGCCCGACGTCGCGGTGGCGACGGCGTAGCCCTTGGCGGTCAGCAGGTCCACCAGGAGCTTGACGTTGTGAGGGGTGTCGTCGACGACCAGGATCTTCCGCATCGCTATGCGGGCTGACGCTACGCCCCGCTCCGCCCGGTGTCAAGCCGCGGCGCCTTGACGCGCTCGGGGGCCGCCTGATAGCCTGTCGCCGGCAGCCACCCGCCCATGCGTCCGCGCGAGGCCGGCTCTCCTGGTGCTCCGAGCGTCGCGCCCGCGGCCTCGGCCGCGGGCCTCGGCGAGGACCTGACGCGGTGGTTGCTCACGCGGACGCCGCTCGGTCACCTCGTGCGCGCGGTTGCCGCGATTCGCACCTCGGTCCACAAGAAATTGCTCGCCGCCTTTCTCCTGGTCGTCCTGCTCGTCACGGGGATGGGCCTCGCCAGCCTGCGCATCATCGCGATCATGTCGCAGCAGAGCGAGCTGATGCACGCCACCCACAAGCGCGTGGACGCCTCCCGGCAGGCCCAGCACGCCCTCGCCATGCAGATGAACTTCACCGCGATGGCGCTGCTGCTCCGCGACGAGGCCACCATCGCCCGGATCCTGCGCGAGAACAACCGCTTCAACACCATGCTGGCCCAGATCGAGGACGCCGCGCCGCCGGACGAGCGCGAGATCATCCAGAAGATCCGTGACCAGCAGGGCGAGGCCATGGCGACGGTGGCCGACGTCGCCAACCTGGTCCGCGACGGGAAGATCCAGGAGGCGATGCAGCTGCAGCTCACCGTCGGCTATCCCCTCTTTCAGCGGATCGAGGGACTCGTGGACCAGGTCATGCGCGCCGAAGAGGCGGGCATGGACCGCATGCGCGCCGGCACCGCCGCGGCCAACCGCAACGCGATCTATCTCATGGCGATCTTCGTGGGCGGCTCCGTCGCGCTGGCCCTGTTGCTGGGCTTCGTCATCTCGTGGTCCTTCATCCTGCCCGTGCGCCAGGCCGAGGGCTTCCTCGGCCGCATCGCCAAGGGGGACTTCAGCACCACGGTCGACGTGCCCAACCGCGACGAGTTCGGCACGCTGGCCGCCCGGATGAACCTCATGAGCCAGGAGCTCCACCGCCTGTACGAGGACCAGCGGGCCGCGGCGCACCAGCTGCAGACGCTCAACGCCCAGCTCCAGCGGGCCAGCCAGGCGAAGTCGGAGTTCCTCGCCAACATGAGCCACGAGCTGCGCACGCCGATGAACGCCATCCTGGGCTTCACCGAGATGATCGAGGACCAGATCTACGGCGAGGTGCCCGAGGCGATCCGAACGCCGATCCACGACATCCGGACCTGCGGCCGGCAGCTCCTCGGGCTGATCAACGACGTCCTGGACCTCTCCAAGATCGAGGCGGGCCGGATGGAGCTGTCCGTGGCCGAGTACTCGGTGGAGCAAGTTCTAGAGACCGTGTGGCTGTCGCTGCGCTCGCTCGCGGCCGAGAAGGGGCTCGACTTCGTCGTCGAGTGCCAGCCGGAGATCCCGCCCGCCTATGGCGACGGCAAGCGCATCACGCAGTGCCTGACCAACCTGGTCGGCAACGCGCTGAAGTTCACCAAGCAGGGCGGCGTCACGGTCCGCGCCGCGCTGCGGGACGGCGAGGTGCTCTACAGCGTGGCCGACACCGGCATCGGCATCCCCACCGATCAGCTCGCCCACGTCTTCGGCGAATTCCGCCAGGTGGACGCCAGCATCAGCCGCGAGTTCGGGGGCACCGGGCTGGGGCTGAGCATCACCAAGACATTCGTCGAGATGCACGGCGGGCGCATCTGGGTCGAGAGCGAGCTCGGCAAGGGCTCCACCTTCTACTTCACGATTCCCCTGCGCGTCGCGGAGGCTGAACACACATGAGCGCCAAGGTCGTCCTGCTCGTCGAAGACAACGAGTTCAACCGGAAGATCGTCCGGGATCTGCTGGCCCGCACCCCCTATCGGCTCATCGAGGCCGTGGACGGGGAGCAAGGGGTCGCGGCGGCGCAGCGCGAGAAGCCCGACGTGATCGTGATGGACGTCCAGCTGCCGAAGCTCTCCGGGCTCGAGGCGACTCGGCAGCTGCGCGCCATCCCGGAGACCGCCAAGACGCCGATCATCGTCGTCACCTCGTTCGCGTTGAGCGGCGACGACAAGAAGGCCATGGAAGCGGGGGCCTCCGCGTATCTGGCGAAGCCCTACAGCCCCCGCCAGCTGCTCGACGCCATCAAGCGCCACGCCGGGGACGCCTGAGCCCGTCGCACCACCCAGGGAGGAACACCATGATCCTTGCCAGCGTGCGCATCGCCAGTTCGATCGCCTGCGGCCTGATTCTCTCCCTGCTGCTCGGCGCCGCGGCGCTCAGCCCGGCGGCGGCGGGCCAGGAGGAGCAGTTCACCCCCGAGTACCGGGCGCCCAAGACCACGGTCGACGCCAAGCACACCCCGAAGATCGTCGCCCCGGACTCGGTCAAGCGGGGGCAGTGGTTCGACGTGACGGTCTCGGTCGGCGCGGGTGGCGAGCACCCCTCACTCACCGAGCACTTCGTGCGCTACGTCGCGCTCTACATCAACAACGCGGAGATCGCCCGCGTGTACCTGCACCCGGTGTACTCGGCGCCCAAGGTGACGTTCACCGTGGCGCTGGACGAGGGTGGGGTGCTGCGCGCGGTGGAGGAGCCCACGCACTCGGCGGCGTGGGAGGCATCGAAGAAGATCGCCGTCACGCCCTGAGGTAGTAGTGCGAGCCGAGGGACGGCCGCGTTGCCGCAGGCGCGCGCGTCCCGAGGCAAGCGGTGAAATGGTTCGGCTGACCGAGCCGAGGGACGGCCGCGTTGCCGCAGGCACGCGCGTCCCGAGGCGAGCGGTGAAATGGTTCGGAAGAGCGCGGCTACTTCTTTCCGATCTCGAGGGTCACCGCGGCCTCGCCGGAGGCCGGCACGACGACCTCGCGCGTGACCGTGCCGAGGCTCTCCTGCCAGATCTGGAGCGTGTAGCGCCCGGGCGGCACGTTGTCCAGCGTGAACTCGCCATCGGCACCGGTCACCGCGAAGAACGGGTGCTCGGCGACCACGACCCAGGCCCGCATCCAGGAGTGCAGGTCGCAGTCGATGCGGACGATCTCCGGCTTGGTGAACGACATGGAGACCGTCCGCCCGCGCGGCTGGGTGCGGTTGAAGGGGGCGTTCTCCTTGCTCACGCTGTGCAGGTTGTGGAGCAGCCGGTCGCTGTTGAGGAAGTCTACCGAGCCGCCTACGGGCACTACGACCACCCGCGGGGCGTAGACGCAGCCCACCTGGTCGAGCGAGACGGGTTTCTGGGCCCCCTCCCACTTGGCGCCTGGCGGCGGCGTCTGGATCGAGACTACCGCGTTCCGGATGCCCCGCTTCGGCGAGACGACCAGATCCTCACCGGGCTTCTGACTGCCGCAGACGTACTGGTCGATCGTGACCGGGAGCACCTTGGGCGTGACCGGCGGCCCGTTGTAGAGGACGGCGCCCTTGATCGCGCCCGCCGAGGCCGGGCTCGCGGCGGCCAGCCAGAGCAGGGCCACCAGGCTGAGGGCGAGAGGTCTCAGCGCGGCGAGCGACGTGACCATGGAAGAGTAGGGCCAAGGGTAGTCCCGGTCCGCGAAGTCGTCAATCCCCACGGCTTGACCCGCGCCGGGCGCTCCTCTACGCTCGCCCGAGATGCGTCGCGCTCAGACCGATCGCACCGTGGTCTCACCGCTCGATACCTGGTTCGCCGATGGCTCGGTGGTGGGGCGGTTCCGCGACAGCCGGCTGGCCGGCGGCGCCGTCGCCTTTCCGCCGCGCGACCGCGTCTGGCGCGTGGTGGCGCCGGATTTCGCCACGGCGGTCAAGATGGCGGTCTCCGGGCTGCCGGTGCAGATCGCCGTGGAGCGCCGCTACGAGCGCACGCCCACGCCCCACCGGGTCCGGCTCGCTCTCGCCGAGGGCGCCACGGTGTTCCTGCC
>DASSSH010000148.1:0-3877 GCA_035708525.1 Candidatus Methylomirabilota bacterium | reverse complement strand
GATGATGACGATGTTCATCTCGCTCGGGCCCACCACGGCCGCGAGGAAGATGGCGAAGGTGAGCGCGGGCAGGGCGAGCCAGGTGTCGGTCACGCGCATGATGAGCTGGTCCACCCAGCCGCCGAGAAAGCCCGAGAGGATGCCGAGCGTCGTACCGAGGAGGCCCGCCACGATCACCGCGGTGAAGCCCACCACCATGGAGACGCGCGCGCCGAGGATGAGGCGGGAGAGGATGTCGCGGCCGATATGGTCCGTGCCAAGGAGATGGGCCTCGCTGCCGCCCGCCTGCCAGGCCGGCGGGCGGAAGCGCTCCCCAAGGATACCCACCTCGGGGTTGTACGGGGCCAGCACGTCGGCGAAGACGGCCACGAGCGCGATGATCCCGATGATGGCCGCCGGAATCCACGGGAAGCCATCCACGCGGAGCGCGGCGAAGCGCCAGGCGAGCGTGAGGGAGGCCGCGCGGCTGCCGTTCATCGCGTCCTACTTCTCATAGCGGATCCTCGGGTCGATCACCGCGTAGAGGATGTCCACGACGAGGTTGACGATCATGATCATGGCGCCGCCGAGGAGCACCGTGGCCTGGACCACCGGGAAGTCGCGGAAGGAGATGCCCTCGTACAGCAACCGCCCGATTCCCGGCCAGGCGAACACCGTCTCGACCACCACGGCCACATTGACCATGATCACCAGGTTGATTCCGGCGAGTGTCAGCACCGGGATCAGCGCGTTCTTGAAGGCGTGCTTGGCGATGACCAGCGCCTCGGGCAGCCCCTTGAGCCGGGCGAGCTTGACGTACTCGCTGCCCAGCACCTCGAGCATGGAGGAGCGCGTGAGCCGCATGTGGGCCGCCGCAAAGTACCAGCCCAGAGCGAACGCGGGCATCACGACGTGAAGCGGCGAGCCCGCCCCCGAGGACGGCAGCCACTCGAGGTAGACGGAGAAGAACAGGATCATCACGAGGCCGACCCAGAAGGACGGGAGGGAGAGGCCCAGGAGCGCGAAGATCTTGCCCGCGCTGTCCCACCATTGGTTGACGCGCACGGCGGCGAGGATGCCGCTCGGGATGCCGATGAGGAGCGAAAACGCCATGGCGGCGAGTGCCAGCATCAGCGAGTACGGCAGGCGGGAGAGGTAGAGCTCGAGGACCGGCGTGCGGTAGTAGAAGGAGTGGCCGAAGTCACCTCGCACCAGGGTCGACATGAAGCGGCCGTACTGCACCCAGAGGGGGCGGTCCAGGCCGAACTGGGCGCGGACGGCGGCCAAGTCCTCCGTGCTCGCCCCCGGCTCGACCAGGAGCACCGCCGGGTCGCCCGTCAGCCGCACCAGCAGGAAGATGGTGAGCGACAGCAGGACGAGCGAGAGGACCGCGTAGCCCAGCCGCCTGACGATGTAGCGCTTCATCTCTCCTGACGCCTGAGCCTCAGATCTTCGTACGGGCCCGAGTACGCGAAGCCCTTGATCAGGTTGGCCCCCGCCTCCTCGACGCGGGGCCCGACGCCCCAGATGAAGGCCAACTCGTAGATGGGCGCGTGCATCGCCTGCTCGTGGAGGATCCGCTGGATCTGGTGCAAGAGGGCCTCGCGCTTCTTACGGTCCAGCTCCTTGGCCTGACGCTGGAAGAGGTCCTCCACCTCGGGGAGGACCCCGTAGGAGTAGATGCCGTTCTTGGTCACATAGGCTTCCAGCCGCGTCGCCGCGTTGCCCGAGGCCCCCGTGATGCCCACGAGGACGCCTTTGAGCTTTCGCTCGCGCCACGCTGAGAGGAAGCTGGCGCGTTCCATGGTCTTGACCCGGGTGCGGATGCCGATCGCCTGGAGGTACCCCGCCAGCGCCTCGCCCATGGAGAAGTACGGCGGGAAGGGGTAGAAGTCGCCGGCGTCGAAGCCGTTGGGGTAGCCCGCCTCGGCCAGGAGCTGCTTGGCCTTCCGCGGGTCGTAGGGCGGGGGATCGATCGGCAGCGCGAACTCGAAGATCCGGGGGATGATGCTTCCGGTCGGGCGGGAGAAGCCCAGGGTTTCGGCCTGGTTGATGGCCTGCCGGTCGATGGCGAGGCTCGCGGCCAACCGCACCCGCCGGTCGTGCCAGGGGGACTTGGGGTCCCACTGGTCGGGGAAGTCGAGCCAGAAGACGCCGGGGGGCTGCGCGGGGATGAGCTTCAGGTTCGGCGTCCGCTTGACGTCTTCGGCGACGGGCCCGCTCAGCAGGTACACGATGTCGACCTCGCCCTTCTTGAGGGCGGCGGCCCGCGTCGTCTCCTCAGGCATGCTCCGGAGCACCAGCCGCTTGACGCTCGGCACCTTGCGCCAGTAGCCGTCGAAGGCCTCGAGCGTGAGCTCCACGCCCGGCGTGAAGCTCGCGACCCGGTACGGCCCGGCGCCCACCGGCGCCTTCTTGAAGCCGTCCTCGCCGACCTTGTCGATGTACTTCTTGGGCACGATCCAGCCGGCGCCCGAGGCCGAGGTGCCGTAGAAGGTCATGAAGTCGGGCCACGGCTCCTTGAGGTGGAAACGGACGCGGGCCGGGTCCACGGCCTGGACCTCCCGGACCTTGTCCTTGAGGAGCTTGGCCGCAGCGCCCTTATAGCGCTCGAAGGAAAACTTCACGTCCTCGGCCGTCACGGGGTCGCCGCTGTGGAACTTCGCCCCCTTCCGGAGGGCGAACTCGTAGACGAGCCCGTCCTTGGACACGGTCCACGATTCGGCGAGGCTCGGCGTGTTGAGCCCGGCGGGCATGGGCTTCACGAGGGCGTCGTGGAGCGCGTAGAGCACCATGAAGGGCGTGATCAGCGCCTCGGTCTCGGCGGGGTCCAGCCAGCGCGAGACCAGGGTCACGTGGACGCCCCAGGTGATGGTGCCCTCGGGCGCGGCCTCGGCGGGTGCTGTCGCCGAGAGCCCGAGGGACACGAGGCCGACCAGACCGAGCACCCAGGTCTTGCTCATAGCTCCTCCACCCTACTTCCCCTTGAGCTTCAGGTCCTCGTAGGGGGCGGAGTAGGCGTGGTTGGTGATGAGGCCGAGGCCCGACTCCGCCACCCGCGGCCCGACGCCGTTCAGGAACGCCGGCTCCATGATCGACACGTACATGGCCTTCTCGTGCATGAGCCGCTGGATGCGGTGCAGGACGGCCTCGCGCCGCTTCCGGTCGGGCTCGCCCAGCTGCTCCTGGATGAGTCCCTCGATGTCGGGGTAGCTCCCGTAGACGTAGATGCCGCCCGCCCCGATGAACGCCTCGATCCGCGTGGCGGCGTTGCCGAAGGCGGCGCTTCCCCCGTGGACGAGCTGCTTGAGTCTCTTCTCCTGCCACTCCTTGAAGAAGGCGGCCCGCTCGAGCGGCCGGAGCTTGGTGCGGATCCCGACGGCGCCGAAGTAGCTGGCCACCGCCTCGGCGATGGAGGCGTAGACGGTGGTGGTGGTGATCTCCCCGCCATCGAAGCCGTTGGGGTACCCCGCATCGGCGAGGAGCTGCTTGGCCCTTCTCGGGTCGTAGGGGTGCATCGGCGCCGGCCAATAGAACTCGAAGTCCTGGGGGATGATGCTGGTCGTGGGCTTGGAGAGGCCCAGGGTCTCGGCTTGGTTGATGGCCTTGCGGTCGATGGCGTAGTTGGCGGCCAGCCGCACCCGCCGGTCCGCCCAGGGCGACTTGGGGTCCCACTGCTCGTTGAAGGCGATCCAGGTGGTGAACGGGATCGTCGTCGGCTTGAGGGAGAGCCCAGGGCTCCGCTGGACCTCCTCGGCGAGGGCGCCGCGGATCGAGTAGGCGACGTCGGCCTCGCCGCGCTTGAGCATGGCGAGGCGCGTGGTGTCCTCTGTCACCGTCTTCCAGACCATCCGCTTGACGGCGGGGGCCTTGCGCCAGTACCGGTCGTTCGCCTCCA
>DASSSH010000147.1:0-38422 GCA_035708525.1 Candidatus Methylomirabilota bacterium | reverse complement strand
TGACCGCCGACACAGTCACGATCGTGGCCAACCGAGATCGACGCAGCATGGTTTTGTCCTCTCAGTTCTCGTGCAGGGGGACATCCCCTGCATCGGTCGTTCGCCCTACCCTGCCTCGCTCCGGCGTGCCCGTGCGGGCCGATTGTGCCCATTTTCACAGCCTCGCGCCCGGTCACCTTATGACCCCCGTCATAAAGCGGGACTTGGGCGGCCGGCCGGGAGCCGGGTCGATCGGGGACGCTGGCGACCTTGGGATAGGGCATGGCGGGGCTCGGACGATCCAGGCCACCCCCCATGCCGGGCCCCGGGTACGAGCGACGCGCGGGAGCCGGAGTCCCGCCGATCGCCCGTTACCCGGAGCGATCCAGGCACGGGTGGGTGGTCAAGGAGCGACCGTGGGCTGCCCATCCTCGGCGCCGGCGGGGAGCGGGGTGGTCCCGGCCAGATCCGGGAGCGGAGAAATTCCGCCCCTATGACCTGGGTCATAGGGCCCTGCGGCCGGCCCGCTCTACCCTCATGACACCAAGCGCAGCGTCTCACCCGAGTGCATGGAGGGCAGGCTATGGCCGACAAGAAGGATGAGAAGGTCCCCCTCGCTCAGGCGTTCTTCGACAACATCTTTCTCCTGCTGGTGCTGGGCCTCGCGGTGCCGGTCGTCTTCTACACGATCTGGGGCCTCTTCGAGATCGCCAGCATCCCGGTGGCGAGATAGGAGGGCGCCATGAGCCTGCAGACGCTCAAGGGGGTGTGGTGGAAGAAGGTCGACGCGAGCGAGAAGATCTGGATCGGCATCGCCTTGCTCTGGTGCCTGATCCTGTTCGCCATGATGCCGCTCTGGCACCTCAAGGGTGGCCAGAATCCTTCCTTCGAGACCTACCGGACGACCCCCGCCGACTACCTGAAGAAGGTCGAGGCCTTCGTCGCAGCGGGGCCGAAGGTCGCCGAGGAGAAGGGGCTGCCCGTCATCGCCCCCGATCCGAAGAACGATGTGTTCATGCTCGGGCGTCTCTGGCAGTGGTATCCGGCGCTCAAGCTGAAGAAGGGACAGACCTACCGCCTGCACCTGTCCTCCATGGACCTGGTCCACGGCTTCTCGCTCTTTCCCCTGAACCTCAACTTCATGGTTCTGCCGGGCTATGAGTACGTGCTGACCATCACCCCGACCACCACGGGCGAGGTCTTCGTGGTCTGCAACGAGTTCTGCGGGATCGGCCACCACCAGATGGTGGGCAAGATCACCGTGGAATAACTGCGACGCGAGCCGCAGGATGTCGCGGGGCGGGGGCCCCGCCGTCCGAGGCGAGCAACAAGAAAGGCCAAGGAGGCGAGCATGGAAGCCGTCTTCAGAAGCTGCGCTCAAACGGGGCTCAAGGTCCACAACCAGGCCGAGCGCCTGATCAGGGCGAACGCGGTCGCGGGCGTCTTCGCCATCCTGTTCGGCGGCATCGCGGCCGTCCTGGTGCTGCTGACGCGCTGGCCGGCGGTGCACCTGCTGGACCCGACCAGCTTTTACCGGGCGCTGACCTTCCACGGCATCAACATGCTGATCTTCTGGATCATCTTCTTCGAGATCGCCGTGCTCTACTTCGCCGGGCCGATCGTGCTCGGCAGCCGCCTGGCCTGGCCCCGAATCGGCTGGGTCGCCTTCGGGCTCATGGTGGCGGGGACGCTGCTGATCGACGCAGCCATCCTCTTGGGCAAGGCCGACGTCATGATGACCTCGTACGCCCCGCTGCAGGCCGTGTCCTACTACTACCTGGGGTGGATCCTCTTCGCGGTGGGCGCGCTGATCGCCGTCTGCAACTTCTTCGCGAGCCTGGTCATCGCGCGGGCCGAGCGGACCTACGAGGGCTCGATTCCGCTCGTGACCTTCGGGGCCGCCACCGCGGCCATCATCGCCGTCGTCACCCTGGCGCACGGCGCCATCATCTATATCCCAACCTGGCTCTGGTCCCTGGGGATCATCTCCTACATGGACGCCGGCATCTACCGGCTCGTCTGGTGGGGGCTGGGGCACAGCTCGCAGCAGATCAACGTGAGCGCCATGGTCACGATCTGGTACCTGCTGGCCACGCTCACGGTGGGCGCCACGCCGATCAACGAGAAGGTCTCGCGCTCGGCCTTCCTGCTCTACATCCTCTTCATCAACCTCGCCTCGGCCCATCACCTGCTGGTGGACCCCCAGGTCTCCCCCGCCTGGAAGGTCTGGAACACCGGATACGGCATGTACCTGGCGGTGCTCGCCAGCATGAACCACGGCATGACCGTGCCGGCCTCGGTCGAGGTGGCCCAGCGCCGCCATGGGCTCAGCAAGGGGCTCTTCGAGTGGCTGGCCAAGGCCCCGTGGGGCAACCCGGGGTTCGCCGCGCTGGCGCTGTCCATCGTCCTCTTCGGCTTCATCGGAGGCATCACCGGCGTCACCTTCGGCGCCGAGCAGGTCAACATCATCTCCCACAACACGCTGCGCATCACCGGCCACTTCCACGCCACCGTGGTGGCCGGCACCACGATCGCCTTCATGGGGCTGACCTACTACGTGGTGCCGCTCATCTTCCGCCGGCATCTCATCTCCCGGAAGCTGGCCACCCTGCAGATCTACCTCTTCGCCATCGGCATGACGATCTTCATCGGCGGCATGACCACGGCCGGCTCCTACGCGATCCCGCGCCGGCACTGGGACGTGCAGTTCGCCTCGTCGATCTTCCAGCCGCCCATCGAGCCCGCGGCCTTCGCCTTCCTGGGGATCATGGGGGTAGGCGGGCTCTTCGCCCTGGCTGGCGGCGCGCTCTATGTCCTGATCACGGTGGGCTCGGTCCTCTTCGGGAAGCGCGTTCCCGACACGCCGGGCGCGGTGCCGCTGGCCGCCCTGCCCCAGGACCGGGGCCAGCACATCCCGATCAAAGGCACCTTGGTACTGGCCTTCGTCTTCCTCGCGTCCTTCATCATCTACTACTTCCTCAACTGGAAGTGGCTGGCCGAAATCTGGATCGTCAAGTAGAGGCGGCCATGCGCGCCCAGACCGCGTCCACCCAGCCCGGCACCGCCCTCGCGGTGGTGCCCGGCGCCACGCGCCGGCTGCTCATCGGCTGGCTCGGGCTGGCGCTGGCCTCGCTGGTCGTGGCGGGGTTCTTCGCCATGCTGGCCGCCTTCGCCCGCACGCCCGCGGTGTACACGCTCTTCAACGCCGGCCTCTTCCAGCTGGCGCTGACCTCGCACGTTACCTTCGCCTTCACGGTGTGGTTCGTGACTTTCGCGGGCGCGCTCTGGGTCTACGTGGCCTGGCGCTCTAACTTCCCCTTGAGCGGGTCGGTCTCGTGGACGGCCCTGATCTTGGCGACGGCGGGCTCGGTCGCCATGGCGGTGCCCGCCTTCGTCGCCTCGGGCAAGCCCTATCTCAACGACTACATGCCAGTGATCGACCACCCCTTCTTCTGGGCGGGCCTCATCAGCCTCGGCGCGGGCGTGAGCCTGCAGGCGGGCGCCTATCTCGCGGCGGCGGCCCGTGCCGTGCTCCGTCGCTCGCGGGCGCTGCACGCCGTGGAATCCCCGGAAGGGCTCGGCATGGCGGTGGGAGCGCTCGCCGTCCTCGTGGCCGTGGCGGCCTTCCTTCGAGCCTTCGCCCATCTCGACCCCGCTGTGCCGTTCGGCTACTCGCTCCGCGCCCTCGTCTGGGGCGGCGGCCACGTGCTCCAGTTCCTCCACGTGGCCGGCATGGCCTCGGCCTGGCTCGTGGCCGTCGCGATCGCGCTCGGCGTGACACTCCCAGCCGAGCGCGTCGTGCGTCTGCTGCTCGCGGCGCTGGCGCCCTTCATGATCGCCGCGGGCGGCGTCTATCTCCTCTGGCGGCCGGAAGAGCTGCTCATCAATCGTCTCGTCACCATCCTCACCTTCGGCGGGCTCGGCGCCGCCGCCGTCCCGGTTCTTCTCATGGTCGCCGCGGCCGTGACGCGGGCCCGGAGACCCCTGCCGTGGGGCAGCCCGCTCTTTGGCGGGACGGCCGTCTCCTTCGCGCTCTTCGCCATCGGCGGCGTCATGGGGCTCATCGGCTTCACCCAGGACACGCGCGTGCCGGCCCACTACCACGGCATGGTCGGCGCCGTGACCCTGGCCTACATGGGGATCACCCCCCTGCTCCTCGAGCTGTGCGGCCGGCAGCCAGCCTCCGCGCGCTGGGCGCGCTGGCAGCCCTACCTCTACGGCATCGGTCTGCTCGGCATCATGGCCGGCATGCACTGGGCCGGCGGCCACGGCGCGCCCCGCAAGACGTTCGGCTTCAGCTGGGCCAATGCCCAAGCCCTGATCGGGATGAACCTGATGGGAGTGGGATCGGTCCTGGCGATCGCCGGCGGGTTGGCCTTCGTGCTCAACATGGGACTGCCGCTCCTCCGGCGGCCGCCGCGCGGGGCGAGCAGTTCGCAGCAGGGCGAGCTGAACAGCGGCCACGGGCTGGGCCCCGTGCGCTGTGAGGCGAGCAATTCGGAGGAGAACGCGCCATGATCTCCGCCTACGTGGAATCGCTCAAGCTCCGCGTCGGCAGCTTCATCGGCATGGCTGCGGTGCTGGGCTATGTCGCCACGGTCCCCGCGGGACCGAGCCTGCCCGCCCTCGGCCTGCTGTTCGTGGTCACGGTCATGGCAGCGGGAGGCGCCGGGGCGCTGAACCACTTCCTCGACCGCGATCTGGACGCCTTGATGCCGCGCACGGCCCGCCGGCCGCTGCCGTCGGGCCGCATCACCCACGGCTGGCACGTCGTCGCCCTGGGGCTCGCCCTGGTCGCCCTGGCCGTGAGCGTGGCGCTCTGGCGGCTCAACCGACTGGTGGCGCTCCACGTCTTCCTCGGCGCCTTCACCTATGTCGTGATCTACACCATCTGGCTCAAGCGTCGCTCCTGGCTCAACGTCGTGATCGGGGGACTGGCGGGGTCCTTCGCCGTGATGGCCGGCGGCGCGCTGGCGCGCCCCGAGCTCTGCCTGCCGCCCCTGCTCTTCGCCGCCGTCCTCTTCTTCTGGAGCCCATCGCACTTCTGGTCGCTGGCCATCGCCTACAAGGCCGACTACGCGGGGGCGAAGATCCCCATGCTGCCGGCGGTCAGCGGCGAGGCGCAGACCGCCCGCAGCATCGTGATCAACACGGCGGGGCTCCTGATCTCGAGTCTGCTGCCGTTCGCGCTCGGTCTCTTGGGGTGGGGCTATGTCCTGCTGGGCGTGCTCCCGGGCGGCACGCTGCTGCTCACGCGCAACCTCCAGCTCCTGGCGCGGCCCACGGACCGGCGGCTGGCGCTGGCGAACTTCCACGCCTCCAACCTCTTCCTGCTGCTCCTCTTCCTGGGCGTGCTGCTGGACGCCGCCAACCGGACATGGTGAAGCGGCTGCTCACACATCGGCTGTTCGCGCCGGCGCTCGTCACGGCCATCTTCGGCCTCGGCGCGGCGACGGTGGCGCTGCTCCGCTTCGGGCCGGGTCTGGCACCATGGGCCGACACCCTGCTGACGGCGTGCTTCGGCTGGAACGCCGAGACGCGGCGCTACCGGCTGGACGCCCTGCTCCTCGCCGTGCTCCAGCCGCCGCTCTTCGCGACGGTCGTCGGCTTCTTCTATCTCGATGACCTCAGGGCTTTCCTCGGCTCGCGCTCGGGGCGAATCGTGGCGGTGCTAGCGCCGGCCGTCTTCGCGGGGCTCGCCGTCTCGCTCCTGGCGACCGGCGAGATCTCCGCCTCCGGCGTGCCACCCACGTTTGAGGCGCTTCAGTCTCCGCTCCGCCGGGGAGCTCCCGCGCCGGCCTTCACACTGATCGACCAGCAAGGTCAGGCGGTCTCCCTCGAGAGCCTCAAGGGCCGGGTCGTGGCCCTGACCTTCGTGTACGCCAACTGCCACGAATCGTGCCCGCTCCTGATCCAGCGCCTCAAGGCGCTCGAGGCGCGGACGCCGGGTGCCGATGTCGTCTTCGTCGCGGTGAGCCTGGATCCCGAGCGGGACACCCCGGCCGCCCTGCGCGCGGTGGCGACGCAGTGGGAGCTCGGCAACCGCTGGCACCTGCTCACCGGCGATCCGGCCGCCGTCCAGCGCGTCCTGCGCGACTACGGAATCCAGTGGGCGCCGCTGCCCGAGGGCGAGATCGCCCACGCGAACGTCATCCTGTTGATCGACCGGCGCGGCCGCCTGGCCTTCACCTATCGCGGTCTCGCCCATCCCGAGGAGGGTCAGGCGGCCGAGCTTTCCCGCCTCGCGAGCGAGCGGAGTTAGTGCCGTGCCAACTAACTTCGCCAGATTCACTCAGCTCTCGCCTCGCCGCGCCGCGGCTCAGCTCGAAATGCCACGTTCTCGGTCGTCGCCGGCCCTCGACGTACAACCACGTACGCCTCGGGCCGGCTTCTCCCTCGGGCCTCGTCTGGCTCGTTGTTTGGCCCGGCACATCGAGTCCAGCACGAGCCCTAGTCCGGATTCGTTAGGAGTCCGTTAGCTGTGTACGACGCTGGCCTGCGTGACCCGGGCGGCGGCCCACCGGCGCCGGAGATGGTCTCCACCTTCCTCGGGCCTGCTCCCAGCACTCCCGCCGTGCCCCCGCTCCCCCTCTTCCCGGGTGCGACCCCACCGCGCGAGCCCGTCCATCGTCGCTGGCTCCACTCGGCCGGTGCGGTGTGGCAGTGGGCCGAGGTCGCGCTGGACCGGCTGGTCTCGCCGCCCCTCAACCCGCTCTACCACACGGGCACCATCGCCATGTTCTCCCTGGCGGTTGCCCTCGTGACGGGGATCTACCTCTTCCTATTCTACCGGGTCGGCACCGACGCCGCCCACCGCTCCATCGAAGGCATCATGGCCCAGCCCTGGGGCATCGGCGCGCTGATGCGCTCGCTGCACCGATACTCCTCGGACGCCGCGGTGCTGGCCGCCGGGCTGCACGGCTTCAAGATGTTCTTGAACGATCGGTTCTGGGGGGCGCGGTGGATCAGCTGGGTGTCTGGGCTCACCCTCCTCGCCCTGGTCTGGGTCACCGGCGCCACCGGCTACTGGCTCGTGTGGGACATGCAAGCCCAGGTGCTCTCGGTCACCACCGCCAAGTTCCTCGACGTCCTGCCGGTCTTCGGCGAGCCGCTGGTGCGCACCTTCGTCGACGCCGCCCGCATCCAGAACTTCCTCTTCTTTCTGATCCTGTTCATTCACATCACGATCCCACTGCTGCTGGGGGCCGTGTACTGGCTGCACATCATGCGCCTGTCGCGGGCGCGCTTCATGCCGCCCCGGATCGTGCTGTGGGTGACCGGCGCCGCCCTGCTCGTGGCGAGCCTGCTGCGCCCGGCCCTGTCGGGCCCGCCGGCCGATCTCGGCCGTCTCCCCGGCGCGATCCCCATCGACTGGTTCTACTTCTTCTACTTCCCGCTCACGCGGCTGGACCCGCGCTGGGGCTGGGGGATCTGCTTCGGGCTCGGCCTGGTGGCGTTCGTGATCCCGTGGGCGCTCAGGGGCCCGACGCCGCCGCGGGCCAAGGTCGAGAACGTCGCCTGCACTGGCTGCACCCGATGCTGGAAGGACTGCCCCTTCGAGGCCATCATCATGGTCCCGCGCCAGGACGGCACGCGCTACAAGCAGGTGGCGGTCGTGAATCCAGCCAAGTGCGTCGGATGCGGAATCTGCATCGGCGCCTGCGACTCGGCCGGTATCCTGCTGGGCGACCAGCCCGTCAGCCTGCTGGGCCACTCGGTGACGACCCGGCTGCGCGCGGTGAGCGTGCCCGGAGGCGCCCCGACCGTGCTCGTTTACACCTGCCGGCCCATGCAGCACCTGGCGCGCCGGCTGGGCGCGGACGGGGCACCGAAGGGCATGGCGGGAGTCACGGTGATGGGGCTTCCCTGCGTGGGGACACTCCACCCCGACATGATCACCAAGTCGCTCGAGGCCGGCGCGGGCGGTGTGTTCGTGGCCGGCTGTGTCCCTGAGGACTGCCCCTTCCGCGAGGGAAGCCTCTGGCTCGCCGAGCGCCTCAGCGGCCAGCGGCTGCCGTCGCTCAAGGAGGTGCCCGAGGGGCGGTTGCGCGTGCGCTGGTACTCACCGGTGGAAGTCTCACGGCTGCTCCGTGACGTTCGGGCGTTCCAGGAGGAGTTGTCAGGCTCCGAGGTGCTGCGATGAGCGCGCCGGTCTTCGAGAGCCGGCGTCCCCCGATTGGGCGCCTGATCGGCTTCGCCCTGCTGCTGGGTGCCGTGTCGTGGGGGCTCGGCGCCTTCGCCGCTTGGCCGTGGACGGCCGCCGATCCCGGCGCCGCAATGCTCCGCGTGGCCTTCAAGCACGTGGCCGCCTTCGAGCACGAGACGGTGGCGCGCTCGAAGGAGGAGCTGGAGAAGCTGCCGCGGCACATGCGGCCGCAGAGTCCCGAGCGGTCCCGGACGGGCCGGCGCGTGGACACCGTGCTCCAGGTCGCGCTCGATGGCCGGGTGGTGCTCGAGAAGCACTACTCGCCGGGCGGCTTCCGTCACGACGGCCCGACGTTCGGCTATGAAGAGCTCGTGGTCCGGCCGGGCGCCCATCGGCTCGAGGCGGTGCTGGCCGACGCGGAGGCTGAGCGGGCCGAGGGCCAGGGGCGACGGCGCTGGGAGCTCACTCAGCAGGTCGAGATCGGGCCGGGCCGGGCGCTGCTGCTGGAATTCTCGGAAGACTCGGGACTCCAGCTGCGCTAGGCGGAGCCCGTCGCCCAGCGGATCACGGCGGCCCGCTTCCTGAACGGGGCGATCCACTCCCCACCCCGCCGCACGAGCCGCTCCCGCAGGAAAGTCCGCAGGTATGCGCGCGGCCCATCCTCCTCGAGTCCCAGATAGGTCATCCAGAAGTCGCACGCCTCCTCGAGATCGTCGAAGGGCTGATCCGAGGAGTACTCGATCACGGTCACCGTGGGCCGGATGCCGAGGCGCCCCAGCGCGGCCAGCGTGTCCTCGGCGTCGCAGCGGTGGACGTAGGGGCGGCCGAGCAGGACCGGATAGAGCTCGGAGAAGAAGAACTTGTCCTCGCGCTGCGCCGCTGGTGCGTCGCGGACCAGGGTCACCCATCGCCGCGCGATGGCGGCCACCTCGCTCAGGAATGGGGAGTCGCCGCTCAGCAGCCCGCCCACATGGGCGCAGAACACGAGATCGTGGGGCTTGACGCGTGTCTCACCCCAAGCGGCTTCGACCACCGTGACATTGCTCAGGCCCCTCCTGGCGGCTGCCGCCCGAAGCCATCGCGTCATGGCTGGCGTGGGCTCGAGTGCGGTCACCGCCTCCAGGCGGCGGGCCAGCGGCAGGCTGAGCGCCCCGCACCCGGCGCCCACGTCGAGGGCGTCGCGGCAGTCGGCCAGGATCGGCTCGAGGACCTCGAGCACGCGCGCTGCGTAGTCGCCGCGCTCGACGGCCCGCGCATACCAGCCCACCGTGCGATCGGTCCAGAACTCCGAGCGAGGCAGGCCCGGGGAGGTGTCTCTCGACGGGAGCCGCGGGCCGGCTGTGCTACCCTCGGGGCGATGCGCGCTGTCCCGGGAGGGCGCTGAGCCGTGTCGCTCGTGAGCCGCTGGCTTCATGTCGTGGCGGCCATCACTTGGATCGGCGGGATGCTGTTCATCGCCCTCGTCCTGGTGCCCGTGACGCGCCGGCTGGACGACGCAACGCTGCGCGCTCGTCTCGTGCACGCTGTCGGGCTGCGCTTCCGCACGGTGGGCTGGATCGCTCTCGCCGTCCTGATCCTCACCGGGCTCGTCAATCTGTGGCTGCAGCCGTACCTGCTGGGCGCGCCCCGCTTCCACTGGAAGATCGGGCTCGTGGTCCTGGCCCTGATCCTGAGCGCCTTCCACGACTTCGTCCTGGGGCCGCGGGCCGGCCGGCCGGGCGCGGACCCCTCGGTGCGGGTGCGCGCCTCCTGGATCGCCCGGGTCAACGTGCTCATCGTCCTCGTCATCGTCCTGCTGGGGTTGTCGCTCCTCAGGTAGCCGGCTCCGACTCCCGCAGCTCGCGGATCAGCGCGTCGAGCTGGCGCGAAGTCGTCCGCACATATTCGTACAAGTGCTTGTGCATGAGGGCCAGGGTCAGCGCCTGCCGGAGCGCGCGGGGCCGGCGGCACGCGGTCTCCAGGCACAGGGACAGCGTCAGCCAGGCGCGCCTCGGGGACGCCCGCAGCAGGCAGGTCCACAGGATGCGCAGGCCGAGCGCCACCTCGCCACGCCCGCCGACGACCCGCGAGCCCAGCAGGGTGCCCCGGTTGAGGATGAGCGCCCTCGCGCGCCGGCGGTAGTTCCGGTAGGCGTACAGGCGGCGCAGCAGCCGGCGATAGCCCTCGTAGAGCTCGAGGCGCGACATGCCGCCCGGCACGATGTTGGTGAACACGAACTGGTCGCCCACCGACTCCGCGATCAGCCGGCCCGCGGCCTTGAGCCGCGCGTAGAGCGGCGTCTTCGGCACGGCATTGAGCATCCCCGTCATCGAGATCGGGATCCGCGCCCGCTGGATGAAGCGGAACTGCTCCTCGAAGATGGACGGGTCGTCGGCGTCGAAGCCCACGATCATCCCCGCCATCACCTCGATGCCCGCGGCCTGGATGCGGTGGACGGCGGCGACCGGATCTTCGCGCATGTTCTGCGTCTTGTTCGATTCGGCGAGGCTGGCGGCACGCGGTGACTCGATCCCCACGAAGACCGTGGCGAAGTGGGCCCGCTTCATGAGCCCCAGCAGCTCGTCGTCCTGGGCTACGTTGAGGCTCACCTCGGTCATGAACTCGATGGGGTACCCGCGCGCCTGCTGCCAGTCGGCCAGCGCCACCAGCAGCGCCTTGGCCTCCTTCTTGTTCCCGATAAAGTTGTCGTCCACGACGAAGATGTTGGGCACCCCGAGCCGGTGGATCGCCTCGACCTCAGCCAGCACCTGCGCCACGGACTTGGTCCGGGGCCGCCGGCCGTACATCACGATGATGTCGCAGAACTCGCAGCTGTAGGGACACCCGCGCGCGAACTGGATGGCCATGCTGCGGTAGCGGCTCGCCTTGAGCAGCTCGAAGCGCGGCAGCGGCGAGTCCAGCATGCTGGGCTTCTCGTCCTGCCGGTACTCGGCCTGCCAGGCCCCCGCCTCGAAGTCGCGAAGGAACCGCGGCCAGGTGTACTCCGCCTCGCCGACGAAGAGCACGTCCACCCGCCCGCGCAGCTCTTCGGGACAGAGCGTGGCGAACGGTCCTCCCGCCGCGACCAGCTTCCCGCGGCGCCGGAAGGCCTCGGCGAGCTCGAACATCCGCCGCTTGTGGACCACGAAGCCCGTGATCCCGACCACGTCGGCGTCCGTGTCGAAGTCGACCGGCTCGACGTTTTCGTCGCAGAGCACGACCTCGTGGGGCGGCGGCGTCAGTCCCGCCACCGTCGGCAGGGCGAGGTTCGGGAACGCGCACCGCTTCCCGAGGCTCGGCAGCACGCGGTCGAAGGTCCAGAAGGACTCGGGGTTCTTCGGGGCGATCAGATAGATCTTCAGCTCAGGCCCCCAGGCCGGCCCCGGCGTGCGCCCACCGGCGATAGCCCGGGCAATTGTGATGCTGCCCGGCGGTGCACAGCATCGCGATCACGGTGGGATCTCCCATGGTTGGCTCTTTGACTGCGGCTCGCCTCACGGCCCGACCAGGACCGCGAGCCCGTGGGGGCGCGCCGCGACCTTGAGTGTGCCCAGCACCGCGCGCCGCGGCCCGTCCACGATGGTGACGGTGTTCGACGTGTGGTTCGCGACGAACAGGATCCCCGCCGGGGTCGCGGCGACGTGGTACGGCTCCACGCCGACCGGCACGGTCGCGACCACCCGGCGATCGGCCAGGGAGACCGCCACCACGCTCCGGAGGCCGTGGTCGCTGAACCAGGCCTCGGCGGCATTCACCGGCACGGCGTTGCCGTCCCGGCCGCGCTTGGGCGAGTGAAACGGGTACTTGCCGACCACGCTGGAGCCCCGCGGCTCCCGCCGCGCCGTATCGATCCAGTCGACCCGCGCGTCGGGGAGATGAGTGAAGCCGGAGTTGGTGACCCAGGCGACCGAGCCGTCGGGGCTCAGCGTCACATCGTGCGCATTGGCCCCGCTGTCGATGAGCGCGACCTTCCCTGTCTCGAGGTCGACGACGCCGACTCGCGGGTCGCCCGGCTTGTACGGCCGATTGGTCACGGTGAACCATAGCTCGCGCCCGTCCGGGCTGATGGACAGATCGTGCTGGGCGCGCCCCAGCTTGAGCGGCTTCCCGATCTTCCATGTGCCCACCTCGACGACGCTGATGAAGGTCTCGGTCTCGTGGCCGACGAAGAGGGTTCGGCTGTCGGGGCTGAACGCCACGTCGTGGGTCTGACGTCCCAGCTTCAGCCGGACGGCCTCGGTGAGGGTGCGCGTGTCGATCACCGACACCTCGCCGGATCGGCGATCGCTCAGCGCCACCCAGCGGCCATCCGGTGAGGCACCCAGGTTGTGGGGCTCCCGTCCCACGGGAATCGAGCGGATCAAGCTCAGGGCGGGCACGACGCCGCGATAGACGCCGACCGTGTCCGTCTTCTCCGAGGTGACGAACAGCGTGACCGTTTCCTCGGCTCCGGCTCGCGACGCCGGGCCCGCCGCGAGAAGCACCAGGACCGCCATCAGCCACAGTCGCGTTTTCATGGCCTAGCCGAGGGCCTTCGCCAGGCGCTCCAACTCCGCCTCGGCATGAGCGATCGAGGCACTGCGCCCCTGCTCGGCCTCGACCGTCTCGAACTCGCGCTCCAGCATCTGCCGGGCGCGATCATCCAGCACCGCGTCAGTGAGCGGAAAGAGCACGCCGTTCTCCTTGTCGATGTGATTGCGCAGCAGTTCGGCATAGCGGAAGGCCGCCTCGGGCCGGCTCTCCGGGGGCCCGGCTTCCATGGCCCGGATGAAGGCGCGCCCCTGAACGTGCTCGTCGAGCATGACCTGGACCGGCCCGCCCTCGGCGGGCAGGCCGGCCTTGGCCAGAGCCGGAAAGAGATAGCGCTCTTCCTTGGCGTGGTGGTTGACGTCGGCGAATGCACGGAGCCACGCGATGATCGCGGCCCACCAGCCCTCGGGCAGGGTGCCGCCGTTGGCCAAGCGGCGGCTGGCATGCTCGAGCAGCTCGAGAGCCCACAGGATCACCCGGTGCTCGTCGCGCAGCGTCTGGGTGGGCGTTGGCATGATGAATCTCCTAGCGCGGTTCACTCACGAACGCGCGTCTTCGTCTTCCGCCCCCCTCACCCTGACCCTCTCCCCTGGGGGAGAGGGGGATGAGAACGACTCCCTCCCTCTCCTTCTGGAGGGAGAGGGTCAGGGTGAGGGGGGCGCAGGTTCACGCATCCCTCGGACTAGATCTTGAACAGCTCCCGAGCGTTGTCGCGGATCAGCTTCTGGCGCGCCTCGGGCCGGAGCCCCAGCCCGTCCACCTGATCCAGGCTCTCCTTCCAGGGCAGCCCGTTGGTGCCCCAGACGGCCCGGTCCATGCCCATGCGGCTGTTGATGAAGTTGACGATCTCGGGCTTGAAGTACTTGGGCATCCAGGCGTCGGCGCCGAACCAGACGTTGTCCCACTTGTAGCAGACGCTGATCAGCTCCTCGACCCAGGGCCAGCCGGTGTGGGCGCCCAGGATGCGGAGCGCGGGGAAGTCCGAGGCGATCTGGTCCAGGTACATCGGCCGCCCGTGCTCGCTGGGCATGGACTCCAGCACGTGGCCCACCTGCATCGAGACCGGCACGTCCAGCTCCACGCACTTGGCGTAGAGCGGGTACATCTTACGGTCGTGGAGCGGGATGTCGAAGCCGTAGATGTGGACGTAGACGCCCTTGAAGTTGTGCTTGGTCACGGCCAGCTCGATCTCGGCCAGGCTCTCCTTGATGCGGAAGGGGTTGTAGCCCGCCAGCCCGACGAAGCGGTTGGGATACTTCTCCGTGTACTGGGTCACCTCCTCCAGCGAGGTGTCCATGTACATCCACTTGTTCCAGTACGACCACATCTTGGTCTGGGTGATGAACACCTTCTCCACGCCCGCCTCGTCCATCTTCTTGAGCATGGTCGCGATGGACTCGAACTGGGGCAGGCTGCCGATGGCCCGCTCCATGCGGCAGACGAGCTCGCCCTTCTTGGCGTCGGTCCACTTGGCGATGAACTCGGGCGTCGCCACGTAGTACATGATGTCGATGGCCTGCGGCCGCTCACTCATTGCACGCCTCCTGTCTGTGGTCTCGAGCTCACGAGCGCTGACCGCGCTCGGACGGTGTCACCCCTCACGATCCCCCTGCGTGGCGGCGGGTCGCGCCGACGATCAGCAGCGCCACGCCGACCGCGAGCGGGATCCAGTAGCCGGGCACCTGCAGCGCCCGGACGAGCACGATGGCGATGCCGATCAGGGTCACGATCAGGCCGGCCATCATGATGCCCTTTCCCGAATGTCCGCACTTCATGTCCCGTCCTCCTTTGGCGGCGTCTCAGGCCATGGTCAGGCCGCCGCTCACGCTCAGCGTCTGCCCGGTGACGAAGTCCGCCGCCGGCGAGGCCAGATACACGACTGCGCCCGCGATGTCCTCGGGCTGGCCGACGCGGCCGAGCGGGATGGCCCGGGTGACGGCCTCGATGACCTTGGCGCTCTTGGGCGACTGGTCGCGGATGCCCTGGAGCAGCGGCGTCTCGGTGAGGCCCGGGCAGACCACGTTCACGGTGATCCGGTGGCGCGCCATCTCGCGGGCCAGCGTCTTGGAGAACGCGATGATGGCCCCCTTGGTGCCGGCGTACACCGCCTCGCCCATGGAGCCCACGCGGCCGGCATCGGAGGCGATGTTGATGACCCGCCCGCTTCCGCGCTCCACCATGCTGGGCAGCGCCGCCTTGCAGACGTAGAGGATGCTCTTGAAGTTGACGGCGATGATCTTCTCCCAGGTCGGCTCCTCGCTCTCGAGAAACGGCTCGAGCTTGTCCCAGCCCGCATTGTTCACGACGATGTCGAGCTGGCCGAGCTGCGCCAGGGCCTCCCCGATCGCGCGGTCGACCTCGGCCCGGCGGGTCAGATCGGCGCCGAGCGCCAGCCCCTTGACCCCGAGCGCCTCGATCTCGCGCCGCACGGCCTCAGCGTTGTCCGCCAGGATATCGAGCACCGCCACGTCGGCGCCCTCCTGGGCCAGTCCCAGCGCGATGGCGCGGCCGATGCCGCGGCCGCCGCCCGTCACCAGCGCGGTCTTACCTTTGAGCTTCATGACTCTCTCCTTGTCGAATGTCCGTCCTCGACGCAGGGCATCAGCAGTCTTTCCAAACTGGCTTGCGCTTCTCGACAAAGGCCCGGAGGCCCTCCTCCGCGTCCTCGGTCGTCATCAGCTCGTGGTGGTAGAGCTCTTCGAGCATCGACAGCCCCTCTTCGAATCCCGTGCTCCGCGCCTCCCGCATCGCGCGCTTGGTCAGCCGCAGCACGACCGCGCTCTGGGCCGTGTACCGCCCGAGCTCCGCCTCGACCGTCTCGGCCAGCTTGTCGGCAGGCACGACCCGGTCCACGAGGCCGATGCGCTCGGCCTCGGCGGCGCCGATCACCTCGCCCGTGAGCAGGAGCCGGAGCGCGCGCTGCGGCCCCACACGCACCGGATAGTGCAGCACCGCGATGGGTGGGAAGACGCCCACCTTGATTTCGGGCTGGCCGAGCGTCGCCGTGTCGGCGGCGATCACGACGTCGCAGAAGGTCGCCAGCTCGGCGCCACCTCCGAGCGCCGCCCCTTGGACGGCGGCGAGGGTCACGCAATCCAGGCCGTGCAGCTGGCGGAAGATCCGGTGGAAGCTGTCCAGCATGGGCTTGACGCGCTCTCCCTGGTGGTCCTCGATGGCCACGCCGGCGGAGAAGGCCTTGCCCTCGGCCCCCAGCACCACGGCCTTGAGCCGGGGGCGCGCGATCGCGGTCTCCAGCGCCGCGTTGAGCTCGTCCATCATCTCGATGGTCAGGATGTTGAGCGGCGGCCGCGCCAGCATGATCCGCAGAACGGCGCCGTCGGCATCACAACGCACGAAGCGCAGGGCGGTCATGGCGCCCATCCCCAGTTGAGGACCGGCTCGCCGCAGATACGACAGAGGGTGGAGTCCTCGGGCCGCCGGCGGGCGCCGCAGACCTGGCAGATCGCCGGCGGCGGCGCCGGGGCTTCGGGCTCCGGGCTCGGACGATCCAGCTCCGGCTTCGTTTCGACTCTGGGCTGGCTCATGGCGATCCTCACTTCCTCAGGTCGAGCACGCGCTTGGCCTTGCCCACGCTGCGCTCGATCGTCTTGGGCGGCACGACGGATGCCTCGGCCGTGATGCCGATGACCTCGTAAACCTTCCGCTTCACCACGGCGGCCAGGGCCGCGAGGGCGTCCTTGCCCGACTCCACCACCGTCGCGCGGCATTCGACCTGGATCTCGAGGGTGTCCAGCGCGCCCTCGCGCCGGACGATGAGCAGGTAGTGCGGCTCGAGGTCAGGGACCTGCAGCAGGGCGTGCTCGATCTGCGACGGATAGACGTTGACGCCGCGGATGATGAGCATGTCGTCGGTCCGGCCCGTGATGTGTCCGATCCGGACCAGGGTCCGCCCGCAGCCGCAGGGCTCGGGGTCGATGGCCGTGAGGTCCCGCGTGCGGTAGCGCAGCAGCGGCAGCGCCTCCTTCGTCAGGGTCGTGAAGACCAGCTCTCCGGTGGTGCCCGGCGGTACCGGCTCGAGCGTCCGCGGGTCCACGATCTCCGGCAGGAAGCAGTCTTCCGCGACGTGCATCCCGCGCTTCTCCGGGCACTCGACCGAGACGCCTGGGCCGATCACCTCGCTGAGCCCGTAGATGTTCAGGGCCATGATGTTCAGCCGAATCTCGATGGCATCCCGCATGCCCTCGGTCCACGGCTCAGCGCCGAAGAAGCCCACGCGGAGCTTGAGGTCTTTCGGTGCCAGCCCCGCCTCCTCCACGGCTTCGGCCAGGTGCAGCGCGTAGGACGGCGTGCAGCAGAGTACCGTCGAGCCGAAATCGGTGAGCGCCATGAGCTGCCGGTCGGTGAATCCGCCCGACATCGGGATGACCGCGGCGCCGACGCGCTCGGCCCCGTAGTGGAAGCCCAGGCCGCCCGTGAACAGCCCGTACCCGTAGGCGTTGTGGACCACGTCGCCGGGCCCGACGCCGCCCATCATCAGGGTGCGCGCCATGACCTCCGCCCAGAGATCGACATCGCGGCGCGTGTAGGCGACCACGGTCGGCTTGCCGGTGGTGCCGGAGGAGGCGTGCAGCCGCACCACCTCGGTCATCGGCACGGCCAGGAGGCCGAATGGGTAGGTCGCGCGAAAGTCGTCCTTGACCGTGAACGGCAGCCGCCTCAGGTCGTCGAGCGAGCGGATCTCCGCGGCCGTGACGCCGGCGGCCCTCAGCCGCTCGCGGTAGAGCGGCACTCGCGTGGCAACCCGGCTCACCTGACGCTGCAGACGGTCGAGCTGGATCCGTTCCAGCGCAGCCCGGGGGATACGCTCGATCGCCGTGAGCTCGCTCAGATGGTGGTCCTCCTTGGCGGCGTCCGGCCGTGCGGGCGGCGCGCGTTGATAGGCGTGCTTCTCACTGTCCCCGCCCGGCGGGCGGGTCGGGTATGAGCGGGATCAGGACTCGACATTGCGCTCCATCTGGATCATGGGACCGTGGTGGAAGCCCAGGCGGACGAAGAACTCGCGCACGTCGGCCTGGGCGAGGTCGATCAGGGTCGCGACCGTCTCCACGGCGCGCAGCTCGCGCCCGCTCTGAACGAACCGGTCGATGAGGGACTGGCCGACGCCGCGGCCGCGGTAGGGCGGGTCCACGCCGATCAGGTCTACCCAGCCGGTGGGCCGCGAGATTCCGAACTCGGACTCGCCGACCCAGCCGAACAGGAACCCGACGAGGCGGCCGTCCAGCTCGGCCACCAGCGACATCCAGGGCGGGCGCAGGGCGGCGATGTCGAGCCGGCGCCGCCAGTACTCCTTGCGCGTCTGGCCCGAGAGCTTCTCGTCGATGCGGATGATGGCGTCCAGATCCGAGGACTCGACCGCGCGGACGCTGATGGCTGTGCGTGTCATGGAACGCTCCTTCACGCCGCGGCGGGCGCGGAGACCTTGCGGTAGCGCTGCAATCCGAGCAGGGCGGCGCCGAGGGCGGCGGTGAACTGCGGGCCGTCGGGCACGAACACGGGCACGCCGAGCTTCTCGCGAAGGGCGATCACCATGCCCTCCTGTCGGGCGACGCCGCCGATGAAGGCCACGGGCCCGTCCAGCCCCACGCGCTTGAGCAGCGAGAGCGCGCGGTCGGCCAGCGAGTCGTGGATGCCGCGCAGGATGTTCTCCACGGTCACGCCCTCGGAGACGTGGTTGATGATCTCGGTCTCGGCCAGCACGGCGCAGACGCTGGAGATGGCCTGCGGCTTGGCCGCGCCCAGGGACAGCGGGCCGATGTCGGCGACCTCCACCTCGAGATACTTGGCGGCGCGCTCGAGGAAGCCGCCCGAGCCCGCGGCGCACTTCTCGTTCATGTGAAACTCCTTGACCTTGCCGCCCTCGCGCACCTTGATCGCGCGCGAGCACTGGGCGCCGATGTCCAGCACGTACCCCGCCTCCGGGCAGGCGGTGATCGCCCCTCGCGCTCCGCACGTCAGGTCAGTGATCTGGATGTCGCGGAACGGCACCGCGTACCGGCCGAGCCCCGTCGTCGCCGTGTAGACCACGGTCTCGGCGTCCGCTCGGGCGTCCGCGAGCGCGGCGTCGAGCGCCTCGCGCGCGACCTTCTCGAAGTCGGCCTTGGTCTTGACCTGGCCCCGTCCCCGCACGGCGCCGGAGCCGTCGACCAGCACGCACTTGGTCGTGCCGGATCCGATGTCGATGCCCGCGACCAGCATGGCTAGCTCCTCCCCGCGCCGACGGCGACAGCCTCGCCACGGCTGGCCGCCTGGGCGCGCTCCAGCGCGAAGAGCGCCGCGCCCAGCGCCCCCATGTAGTGCCCTTCCTCGCTCACGTTGATGGACGTGCCCAGCACCTCTTCGAGCGCCCGCACCATGCCGATGTTCCGGGACACGCCACCGGTGAAGGTGACCTCCTCCTCGACGCCGACACGACGGACCAGGGACATGGTGCGCGTCGCGATGGCCTTGTGGACTCCGCCCAGGATGTCCTCGATTGTCTTGCGCTGCGCGAGGTAGGACATGATGTCCGACTCGACGAACACGGTGCAGACCGAGGTCAGCCGCACCGGATTCTTGGCTTGCAGCGACAGCCCGCCGATCTCGTCGAGTCCGACGCCGGTCACGTCCGCGGCAGCGGAGAGGAATCGGCCGGTGCCCGCGGCGCACTTGTCGTTCATCGAGAAGTCGACCACGGACCCGTCGGGCCCCACCTTGATGGCCTTGGTATCCTGGCCGCCCATGTCGATCACGGTGCGCGTGGCCGGGAAGAGCGAGTGGGCACCGCGCGCGTGGCAGGTGATCTCGGTGATCTGAGCGTCGCCGAAGGTGACCTTGTAGCGCCCGTAGCCCGTGCCGACGATGTAGCCGATGGCCGCGCGGTCGAGACCTGCGGCCTCGAAGGCCTTGACGAAAGCGTTCTCTGCCGCCTTCGTCACGTTGGCGCCGGTCGAGATGAGCGAGCGCGCGATGATCGCGTGGGATTCGTCCACGATCAACGCCTTGGTCTGGGTGGATCCGACGTCGACGCCAGCGCCGAAGATCATGAGGACCTCCTGTCGAGCCGCAGGGAAGCGAGCGTAATGGGCCGGAGCTGGCCGGCCCCGAGGATCAGACGCGTCTTGGCGTACAGCTGGCCCGCGATCATGAGCGCACCCGCGGCGTACAGCGCGGGTGCCGCCGTGGCGGGCACGGTCCAGGCGAGTGCGCTCAAGAGCAACGGCCAGATGTAGCCACCGCCCACGATCAGGAACCTCGCGCGTGCCTCGGTCATGGGGCGGACCGCCGCCACGAACGACGGATCTCGGGACGAGGCCAGGTAGCCGACCCACAGCAGGAGGCCGGCCGCGAGCCCTCCCGCCACCGCCGCCATCACCATGGCGTCGGGCAGACGGCCAAGGCTCACCGCGATCATGAGGTAGAGGCCACTGCCCGAGATCAGGGCCGAGAAGAGGAACACGACCGGCGTGAGCGGCGTGTCCCAGGCCGTCACGCCCCGCGAGCGCCTGACGATGAAGCCTTGGGCGAGGATGAAGAGGAGCGCTGCGGCGGCGGCCTGAGCGCGGTGCAGGGCGAGCGGGAAGACGAGGTCTGCCGCGACCAGGAGGATGAAGGCGCCCCCCAGCCAGAGCTCCCGCGACATCCACGAGGTGCGAACGCGCGCGAGGACGCGGATGCCGCGCAGCGGCCGGCCAGCCTCCGTGGCCACGGCCACGAAGCCGATCGCGACCAGCGCGGGGCCGAGCCAGGAGGCGACGAGGCCTGCCGAGGAAGGCGCGAAGCGCGCGGCGAGGACCGCGGCGACGTAGAGGCCGGCCCCGAGTCCTCCCAGGCAGAAGTTGATGACGGCGGGCGGGCCCCACAGTCGCTGGGGCTCGGCGGGGATCAGCTCGACGGGCGGACGCGTGATCGTCGCCATGTCAGTCCACCAGGTAATACACGGAGGGAAGGGTGCCGCACTCGGGCAGGAGCGACTTGGCCCGGCCCTCGACGATCATTCGCGAGACCTGGCTCTCCGGATCGTCCAGGTCGCCGAAGACGATGGCGTTGGCGATGCACGCCACCGAGCACATGGGCGTGGCCTCGGGATCTTTGCCGGGCGTGAGGCCGCGGGCCATGCCCTCGTCCACCCGCTCCTTGCAGAAGGTGCACTTGGTCATGACACCGTGCCGCTCCGGCCTCGCCGTCGCCTGCTCCGACGCGGTGGGGTGCTCGAAGTACCCATTGGATTCGTGCACCAGATGGCGCCCGTGGTACGGGCAGGCCATGGCGCAGTAGCCGCATCCCACGCAGGCCTCGTACTGGACGAAGACGATGCCGTCTTCGCGCTGCTGTGAGGCGCCCGTCGGGCAGACCGGCAGGCACGGCGGCTCGGTGCAGTGCATGCACTGCATGGGCAGGAACAGCCGGCGGACGTTGGGATACTCGCCGATCTCGATGTCGGCGACAAAGCGCCACGCCGTGCCGGCGGGCAGGCCGTGCTCCTGCTTACAGGCAATCGTGCAGGTCTGGCAGCCGACGCAGCGGCGCGTGTCGATCACCATCCCCCAGCGCGTCATGGCAGCCTCCGGATGGCCACGGGAACCAAATCCGCCCCACTGCCCGTTGCGTCGGTCAGGGCCAGGTCCATGGTCGCCACCTGGTTGAGGTTCGGCATCTCGAGGTCGCGCGCGAAGGGGGTGGCCCAGTGGCCGAACTGCTGGAGGATCACGGCGACGTCCGGCCGGACTCCCTCGCGCAGGATGGCCCGCCCCTGAGTGCGGCCCGTGGCCGACTCGACTTCGATGAGGTCGCCTTCCGCGATGCCGAGCCGCCGCGCGGCGCCGCGATTGAGCATCACGCCGAAGTGGCCGCGCACGTGCTGCGCCACGTCGGCCAGCACTGGCAGCGACACGTTGGAGCCCCAGGAGTACTGCATGCTGCGGCTCGTGAGCAGCCAGAAGGGGAACTCCCGGCCGTCCCGGCCCTTCACCGCGCCGGGCTCCTTCCAGATCGCGGGGAAGTCCTTCCACTTCGGCAGCGGCTGGTACTCGTCGAGCTGGACGTCCCACCACTTGATCTCCCGCTCGTGCAACCGTCGGCCGAGCTCGGCGCCCATGCGCTTGATGCGCTCCTGGTACGGCAGCTCGTAACGCAGCCCCTGGGCCACCATCGTGGCGTGCAGGAAGAACTGCTTGGTCTTGAAGGGCACGAAGAAAGCGCCGTGGCGCCGGAACCATTCCAGGTCACACTCCACCGCCCCCTTGGTCAGCGAATTGCTCGCGGCGCGGCAGACGCGATCCCAGATCTCCGCCGCCGAGGGCTGAAAGGTCTGAGTGAAGGAATGGTCGTAGCCGTCACCGGCCAGCGGCACCGTGGTCCCGCTGCCGCGATTGAGGGCGCGCAGATAATCGGTGAGGAGCCCCGTGCGCGCTGCCAGCTCCGTCGCCACGTCCGTCAGATCCCGCGTGTCGTAGGGGGGCGCCGTCACCGGCTGGCGCAGGGCCAAGCCCGTGTGCTGCCAGTACTGCTCGACGTACTTGGTGCCGCCGACCCGGTAGAGCTGGAGCGACTCGAGATCCGTCGCTTCGGGCAGCAGCAGGTCGGCGTACCAGTTGGTCTCGTCCTGGGTGTAGGCGAAGGCGGCGACGAAGGGGAAGCGCTCGAGCTGGCGCTCGATGCGTCCCGTGTCCCAGTTGGAGATCGCGGGGTTGGTGCGGTAGATGATCCAGACCTCGGGCAGCGTCGGAGCGGGCCAGGCCTCCGGGGGATTATCGAGGAAGAGCCAGGGCAGGTGCGCCGGCCCGAGGGCGGCCGACCACGGGGAGTTGTCCGCCAGCGGCACCAGCGTCGCGTAGGCGTTGCGGATCCGGGGAGCCGCCTGCCACTTCTCCCGCGTCGTGGGATTGAGCGGCTGCTCCATGAAGCCGTCGGGGCCGGGCTTGACCGAGGCCTGGCGGTTCTGCGCCGGCCGGTTGAGCCGCACCGTCGTGCCGAGAATGCCGCCCGGGACCTCCAGCGCGCCCACGAGCGCTGCCAGCACCGTCCGCGCCCAGCAGCACTCGTAGCCGCCCCAGCCGTTCGTGACCGTCTTGCCCAGGAGCACGGCGACCGGGCGGTGCGGATAACCGACACCATCGATGCTGATCGTCCGCCCGACGCCGGCATGGGCCAGGTACTCGCGCCCGAGCCGTCGGATCGTCTCGGCGGGGACGTCGGCGATCTCCGCCGCCCACTCCGGCGTGTACGGCGCCACGTGCTCGACCAGCCGGGCGAAGGCCGGACGCACCCGGTCGCTGACGCTCTTCCGGTCTCCGTCGGGGCCGATCTCCACGCCCGCGGCGATGTACTCCCCGTCCAGAGCCGCCTCGACGCAGTCCGGGTCGTCGAAGGGCACGGCGCGGCCGCGGCCCAGATCCCAGATCAGCGGCTTGCCACTCCCGGGATCGCGGAGGTAATAACCGCCGGGCCCGACGAGATAGGGCGAGCTCGTCATGCGCTCGAGGAACGGCACGTCGCAGACGGCGCGCCAGTCGTGCTCCCTGAGGACCACGTGCAGCAGGGCGAAGAGCACCGCGGCGTCGGTCTTGGGACGGATGGGCACCCACTCGCTGGCGCCCGCGCCGGTCACCGAGAGATGCGGCTCGAGCTGGGCCCAGTAGATCCCCCGCGCCCGCGCCTCGGCGTGGCGGAAGACGCCCGTGACGCCACCCGAGGCGTCGCCGTTGTAGCCGAAGGACAGCACGAAGTCGCAGCGCGGGACGTCCGCCGCCACCGTGAAGGCCCGGTGCCAGAACTCGCCGTAGAGGTGCTCGGAGTGGTAGCACTTGACGCCCTGGCCGCTGCCGATGCCCTGGTCCACCGGGCCCCAGGCGGCGAGGAACGCGGCGAGCGTGCCGAGGTAGGCGGGGGCGATGCCGCCCGACCCGAAGGTCACCGCCAGCCGCGGATAGCCGGATTCGTCGACGAGCCCCTTCGCCCTGAGCGCGTTGAGCCGGGCGGTCAGCTCGGCCAGCGCCTCCTCCCAGCTGATGGGCTCCCAGCCCGGATCCTGGTCGCGCCCCTTGCGCGGGTTGGTCCGGCGCATGGGGGTCTTGATCCGGGCCGGGTTGTAGAGCTTCTGGATGAGCCCGTAGGCGCGGACACAGACCTTGCCCCCAGCGGGGTGGTAATCGGCCATATCGCAGTTCGGCTCGACGCCCACTGCCACGCCATCCCGGACGACGACCTTGAGCAGGTCGGGGCCCGCCACGCACTGGTAGCAGTAGACCGGAATCTTCTGGACGTCGGTCCGCGCGGTATCCGTCATCGCCACGCTCCCCTCAGTGGGCCCCAGCCACGACTTTCTTGTGCTCGAGCGATTCGAAGAAGGCGTCGATTCGGTTCTTGATCTGGGCCTCGGCGTAATAGCGCGGGTCCTCGAGATCGGATTCGACCATGAGGGTCGGCACGCCGAGCTCCCGCGTGAAGTAATCGCGCATGTCCCCCTGCCCCGCCGAGAAGAGGCGGCAGGACTTGATCGAGTGGATGACCAGGGCGTCAGCCTCCCACTCCTCGACGTAGCGCTTGATCTGCGCGTAGCGGGCGACGATGGAGCGGTTGGTCAGGTTCTCCTTCAGCATCTGTTCCGCGATCGACTCCAGCGGCCGCTTGGGATCGTGGCGGAAGCCCCACTCCCAGATGCCGCCCACCGTCGAATAGGTGGACTGCACGGCCACGGCGCCCCACTTGGCGAAGAGGTTGCGGAAGCTCTTGTAGAAGGGATAGGGCGGCGGCCCTTCGACCACGGTGCGGAAGCGCTCCTCGGACAGCGGCCCGAGCCCCTCGGCGACCAGCCCCTCGAACTCGGCGACCGCCGTGTCGAAGAAGTCGGCGGCCTCCTTGGTGCCGCGCAGCACGTTGATCGGCCCCATCATGTTGATGGAGTCGAAGTAGGCGTCGAACGGGGCCGGGTGGCGCTTGCAGAGGTCCTTGCAGCGCGCGTAGCCCTCCTCGGCCCGCGCGGCGTGGGCGAGGATCCCGCGCAGCTCGTCGATGTCGAACTTCCGGCCCGACACGCTCTCGCAGAGGGCGATGAGCTCCTTGAGCTGGCCCACCACGTATCGGACATCAGCCTCGGTGGGCTCGCCGGCCCGCGCGAACGGCACGTCGAGCATGAAGAGCTTGCTGCCGCTGACGTCGGCCAGGTGCTCGAACCACTTCACGTAGACGTTGCAGCCGACGTAGTTGCACACGGTAATGGTCGGAAACGGAATGGGCTTGCCGGGGCCCATGCCGCCTTCGAGGAAGAGGCCGATGTCGGCCTTGACGTAGGCGCAGTTGTCGCTCGAGTAGCCCGCCTGCTCGGCCTTGAGGATGAGCGGCAGCGACTTGTGGCGGATGGCGGCCTGCAGCGCCGTCACCTCGGGGAACATGGGCAGGATGTGGCAGGCGCGCAGCAGCTCCACGCAGTTGCCCGAGATCATCAGGGCGCCCGTCGCTTGGCCTTCGGCCTCCGCGCGTCCGAGCGCGGCCATCCACGCCGACATGAGCCGGCGGGACTGCTCGTGGACCTGGCCCTGGTACTGCCGCTCCGTCACCAGCGTCGCCGCCATGTCCTGTCTCCTTCTCACTCATCCCCTCACCCTTTCCCTCTCCCCACAGGGGAGAGGGAATCAGGCCCCCTCTCCCTCGCCGAGGGAGAGGGTCGGGGTGAGGGTATTAGTCGAACAGCATCGACTCCACGAAGGTCTCGATCTCGTTGCGGGTGCGCTCGAAGGTCCACATCTTCTCCTCGAACTCCACCAGCAGGTGCGGGATGCCGGCGCGCTCCAGCCCCTGCTTCATCAGCACGTAGTCGAAGAGCGCGGGCTCGCAGAACTTGGCCGGCATGAAGATCACCGCGTCCGCCCGCGAGCGCCGGACCTTCTCGATGAGCCCGGCGCTGCGGTGCTCCCGGCCCTCGTGGCGCGTCGACGAGGGCACCGCCTGATTCACGTACGCCGCGCCCAGGCGCTCGAAGGGGTCGCCGTCAGACGCCACGTCGGAGGTGAACCAGCGCCATCCGAGCATCAGGTCGTCCTCCACGACGTAGCAGCCTGCCTCCTCGAGCACCTCGAGCAGGCCGAGAGGCGGCTGCTCACAGAAGGCGCCCTCGATGACGACCCGCAGCCGGTCGCGCGGCCGCGCCTCGCGGGCCGGCAGCTCGGCGAGCAGGGTGTCGAGCCAGGCGATGCCCTGCTCGGGCGGCACGACGGTCGCCGCGCGCAGGACCACGTAGAGCTCGCTGGTGGACAGCTTCTGGGGCTCGGCGATCCTGAGGGCGTAGAGCGCGCGGATCCGCGCCCGAAGCAGGTTGTAGGTCTCGATGCTCTTGGCCAGCGCGGTCGGCATCACCGGCAGTCCCCAGGCGCCCACGAAGCCGTCGGCCAGCCGCCGGAGCTCGGCCGCCGCGTAGGCCGCCACGCCCGGCGAGGTCGAGTTCTGCGGCAGGTGGAGATACTCCACGAAGACGTCGGAGAAGTTGCGCCGGTAGATGCTGCCCAGGTTGCGGGCGACGTCACAGATGTTGGAAAACACGAAGCCGTCCACGCCCTTGACGAGTCCCTGGAAGCCCAGCTCGAGGCTCGACTTGGCGATGGAGCAGACGAAGGACTGGAAGCGGGCATCCGCATGCGTCAGCTCCACCGAGGTCCCGCCACCCCACAGCCCGAGCGGGAGCATGCCGGCCGCGTGGATCAGCTCGGCAGGCGCCCAGACGGGGTACACGGCCACGGTGCGCCCGCCGGGATGCTCGGCCTTCCAGCGCTCGGAGACGGCCGCGAGCGGCTGGGTCACGAGCTCCCGACACTGCTCGATGATGCGATCGGCATTCATGCGGGTCTCCTCAGGCCGGAGGCGGAGACCTCGTCGGCCGCTCCGGAGCGTTCCAGGAAGCCATAGAGAAAGAGCGCGCCCACCTGGCCGGCGAGGGAACGGGCGTCTTCGGGGGACCGCACGAACGGCCGGGTGGTGATGCCGTTCAGCATTCCCAGCAGCAGGGTCGTGGCCGAGAGGAGCTCGCCGGCGTCGCGCCCATGGGGGTCGAGGTCCTTGAGGACGCCGAGCCCGCGCTGGAGATAGGTCTGGCGCTTGGCGACGATCTCGGAGCGCTTGGGCTCGGCCAGGAGCTCGTAATCCCGGTTGATGATCTTGAGCGCGGCCGAATGGTGGAAGCCGAAGTCGAGGTGGGTCTTGATGAGCGCCAGCAGGCGGGTCTCGGGGGTCCGGGCGACGGCCAGCGCCGCGTCCAGGTCGGCGATGAGCCGATCGAGCGAGTGGTCGAGGATCAGGAAGAGGATCTCGTCCTTGCCCCCGACATAGTGATAGAGGCCGGCCAGGGAGAGCCGCGCGCCGCGGGCGATGTCACGAATGGAAGCCTGGTGGAAGCCGCGGCGGGCGATCACATCGCCAGCCGCCTTGAGGATGCTCTCGTATCGCTCACCGAACGCCATCCCGAACCTCCGACCGAACCAGTGTTCGGTTGGCGATCACAGTAGAGCCCGGGGCATGGACTTGGGAATCCGGCGAATACCTCATTTATCTAGTGCAAATGGCCTACGACCTACCCCCTTCGATCCGGTCAGGCGGCTCCAGGGATCAGGGGGGAAGGAGCGGGCCCCGGCAGCCGGCTTGCCCGGCCGACGGGGTTGTCCGCGGCCCGCTCTCCTGGATCGCCAGCGGTCTCCACGCGCAGGCGATCACCTGCGCCGACGGGCGGCCGGCGCAGTCAGGGTTCCCAACGACTGGTGCGATCGCGGCGCCAGGGATCGCTGTGATCCACGGCCACGCTCTGCGACTTGGGCTTCGAGGCGAGCTTGCGGAGCCTGAGGCAGGCCTTGTCGCAAGCCACGACCGTGGGCGGCGTGAAGGCACTGCAGCTCGCCACATCCACGCGCTTGCCGTCCCACACGGCCTGCTCGAACTCGGCGGAGACGGAACACTCGCGGAATGGGCACCAGAACGCGCGCGTGGCGCGCTCGGTCACGCCGACCGAGACGCCGATGGCCAGGACGAGGAGGAACACGATGCCGGCGCCCAGCGCCAGGGGAATGATGAGCGGGATTTCGAGACCGGCCATGGTCTCCACCTCCCCTGCGGAGCGAAGAAACAGCCCCGCATGAATTGACTCTGACGCCGGAGGCTGGTGCCTTCCATGAGTACGGCGGCTCATTTTCCTGGGCCGGCCGACCCAGACCTGCACGCGCCGTCCCCCGGACGTCCCTCGTCGGCGCTATGATGGCATTGCGCCGAGCCCCGACTCGGCAACACGGAGGACCCGCCATGGACCGACGCGACCACGGCCGCTCCCTTCTCCTCCGCTGGGAGGAGAGCAAGCCCGCCAACTTTTACGAGGACGATGCGTATCTGCGCTTCCTGCTCCAGCGGCGCCTTGGACCCGAGCGCCAGGCGCGAGTGGAGCCCGACCTCCGACAGGCGGGGGCTGACGCGGCGGGGCCGATCAACCGCGCCGCCTTCGAGCTCGACCGGCCGGAGAGGCTGCCGAGGCTCGAGCGCTGGAACAGCGTGGGCGAGCGCACCGAAGAGGTCGTCTTCGACGCGGCCCATCACGAGGTCGGGCGGCTCGTCTGGCGCTCCGGGATCCTCGCGGTCCTGGGCGAGCCGGGCAACGTGACGGTCCACGCGGCGCTGGACTACCTCTTCGGCCTCAATGGTGAAGTGCCGCACCTCTGCTCGGTCGCCTGCACGGCGGGATTGATCAAGGCCATCCAGCGGGCCGGCAGTGAATGGACGCGACGGACCTGGCTCCCCAGGCTGCTCGACGCCGATTATGAGCGCCGCTGGCACGGCGCCCAGTTCCTCACCGAGGTCCAGGGCGGCTCGGATGTCGGGGCCAATGCCTGCGTGGCCCGGCCGGTGTCGGGCGAGCCCGGGTGCTGGCGGATCAGCGGGGAGAAGTGGTTCTGCTCCAACGTCGCGGCCGATCTCTACGCCGTGAGCGCTCGCCCGGAGGGCGCCCCGGACGGGACACCCGGCATCGGCCTCTTCGTCGTCCCCCGGCGGCTCGAGGATGGGCGGCCCAATGGGGTGTCCATCCGGCGGCTCAAGAACAAGCTGGGCACGCGGACGCTTCCCACGGCCGAGGTGGACTTCGCCGACGCCCTCGCCTGGCAGCTGGGCGACCCCGACCAGGGCTTCAAGCTCCTGATGGGCGTGATCATCAACACCTCGCGGCTGGCCGTGGCCATCGGCGCCTGCGGCATGATGCGGCGGGCGTGGATCGAGGCCTCTTCTTACGCCCGCGCGCGCGAGGCCTTCGGCCGCCCCATCGGCGAGTTCCCCGCGGTGCGACAGCAGCTCGCCGAGATGCGGGCGCTGGGAGCGGCGGGGCTCGCCTCCACGCTCTTCGTCGCCTCCCTCGAGGACCGCCTGGCGCGAGCCGGCACCCCGCCCGAAGGCGATCCGCTCTTCCGCACGGCGGTGAACCTGAACAAGTACCTCTGCTCCGTGGACGCCGGGCTCGTCGTGCACCACGCGATCGAGATTCTGGGCGGCAACGGCACCATCGAGGACTTCAGCCCCCTGCCGCGTCTGTACCGCGAAGTGCCGGTCCAGGAGAGCTGGGAGGGCCCGCACAATACGCTCATGGCCCAGATGCTGCGCGACGCGGCGCGGGCCAAGATGCACGACGCGCTCCTGGGGCACACCCAGGACGTGCTGCTGGGGGTTCAGCGGGGCGATCTGAGCAAGACGCGCGATCGCGCGCTGGCGGCGCTCGAGGAGACGCGCGGCCGCCTGACCCGCCTCCTGCGCGGCGATCTCACGGAAGCCGGCTTCCACATCCGCGCTCTCATGACCCGCGCCGCCCGGATCACCCAGGTGGCGCTGCTGCTCGACGACGCCCAGCACGCGGCCGATGCTCCCGACTGGGGCTGGCTCGCGGCATCGGCCGAGCTCGTGCTGAATCGCTGCGTCGTCCCGGGCTGGGAGCCCATGGACGATCCGGGCCACCCGGCGCTGATCGCTCGGGTGCTGGGCGAGAACTAACCCACTCCCCCACTTGGGGGAGAGGGGAGGGTGAGGGGGATCGATTATTCGCCCCACCCCCTCTCCCTCCGCCGGAAGGAGAGGGAGCAAGAGGTGATTACGGGCGGGCCGACTGGATATAGAACGTGCCGGTGGCCAGCGCGACCAGCTCGCCGCCGCTGCTCTCCACGCGGGCCTCGAGGACTCCGATCCGGCGCGTGCGCTCGATGACCCGAGCCTCCGCAGTGAGCTGCCCGCTGGAGACCGGCGCCAGGTAGTTGATCTTGATCTCGATGGTGGCGCAGCGCTCGCCGGGCTCGAGGCGTGACGTCAGCGCACCGCCCATGGCGTAGTCCGCTAGCGTATAGATGACACCACCGTGGGTCACGCCGTGGGGGTTCAGGTGCTGGGGGCCGACGGTGAGCTCGAAGCGGGAGCGGCCGCCGACCATGAGCGCGCGGTGGACGCCAAGCAGATCGGCGAACGGGCCCACGCCGGGATCGGCGCCGTGCTCCTCCACCCGTCAGCGCTTCGCCAGGCGCCAGACGATGAACGCGACCACGAGCACGATCACGGCCGCGACGATTGCCCACTCGTCACGGATCGCTTGAACCATGGCGGTCTTTCTGTCGGCTCCGCGACGCTAGAATTGGTCCCGGAACCAGCGGCAGTACTGGCCCTTGCAGAAGAGCAGATCCCAAACGGCGAAGAGCGCCACGATCCCCGCCGCGAGCAGCAGCAGCCCCAGCCAGGACATGCCTAGACCCCCCTACGAGGGCCGGGCGCTAGAGCAGGCGGTGGTTGTTGGCGTAGGCCACCGCCTCGAGACGGCTGTGAGCGCCCAGCTTGCCCAGGATGTTCTGCACGTGGTTGCGAACGGTGGCGGGGCTGACGTGCAGGCGCTCGGCCGCGATCTTGGTGTTGACGCCGGTGGCGATCAGCCGGAGGATCTCGAGCTCCCGGCGGGTCAGGCCGGCGTCGCCGTTGGCGCTCGACGGTCCGGCGGGGGCGGACGTGCGCTCCTGAACCAGGGCCAGCAGATCCTTCGTCGCGGTGATGTCGCGGAAGAAGTGGATCGTCATGGGCCCGCGACCGTGATTCGGCGAGACGACCAGGATGCTGACGTTGAGCCAGATGGGCTGGCCGCTCTTGGTCCGGGTCTCCATGTCGAAGTTCTGGATGGGCTCGCCCATCCGGACGAGCGACTGCACATGGCAGCCTTGATAGCAGAGGCGGTTGCCGTGCTCGTCCTTGCCGACGAACACGTCGCAGCAGGGCTTGCCCACCACCTCCCGGGTGGTGTGGCCCATGATCTTCTCGGCCGAGCGGTTCCACAGCACGATCCGGCCTTCCGAGCCGATGGCGCAGACACCGTCCCCGGCGCGACCGAGCGCCTCGTCGAGCCCCATTTCATGGCGTGGGATCATGGCCTTGTCCTCCCTGCGGTCACCTGAGGCAAGCTCCATGCCCGGAGGGAGCCGGAGCGGGTTTGCCATGTTTTCAAGCACTTCCGAAGACTGATCGGGACGGACTTCCCGGCCATGCCGGGGCACGGGGACCCCACTGGGGCGCAAATGCATCACGACGTCCCTCCGGACGCATCAGCGGGACGGCTGCTAATACCCCAAGATTGGGAAATTCCTCGCCGCTCGATAGCCTGCTTCACTGCGCGCGTGTGGCATCATGCCCGCAAGTGCAGGGCGCCAGCGATTCAGAATGCCATTCAACTGGGGACTGGATCTCAGTGGCGCGGCGGGAGAGGAGGGTCGATGAGCCGGATCAAGGAGATCAAACGCCAGCTCGAAGCGGAGTCGGAAGCCATCGAAACCCTGGACGCCGATCTGGCAGCGGAGCGGTTGAGGGTCGATGAGCACGGCCGACGGCGAGCGGAGCACGAGCGCGAAGTCGGTCGACTCTTCGTGAGTCTCCGAAGAGCCCAGCGCGAGGCCAGAGGGGACCGAACGGAGCAACCGGCGACGACGGCAGCGCCGCAGGCAGGGTGGCTTGGCAATCCATTGGCGGTGGTGACAGCCGCGGTGCTGCTGTTGGTCGTCGGCGTCGGCGGGGGCGTAACGGTCGGGCGATGGTCCAATAACACGCAGGGGGCTGGGGCCCCTGCCGGCGCTCCGCCCGCCTCTCCTTCCAACGGTGCATCCGCGACCATGACTGGAATCGAGCTCGAGGCGCTTCAACAGATGGCTGACCGCGAAAGCGCGCCGATCCCGGCCCTGCTCAAGCTGGCGCATGTAGCGCTCGACCAGGGTCGGCTCGACGAGGCCCGCCGGCTCTACCAGCGGGTCCTCGCCCGGGAACCGCAGAACGTCGAGGCGATCACCCACTTCGGGAGCGTCCTCTATCAGGAAGGGCGCGTCGAGGAGGCGTTGGCGAAGGTCGAGGAGGCTCTCCTTCTCGACCCCAGGTACATCCATGCCCACTGGGACCGGACGCAGTACCTCTTCTACGGCAAGCGGGACTTCCCCGCCGCGGTCAAGGCCGCCGAGGCATTCCTGAACGTCGTGCCCCAGGGGGCCGACGCCGACAGTGTGCGAAAGTTAATGGCCGAGGCGCGGCGGCAGGGGGTTACGGGCGCCCCCGTTATTCCAAAACCGCGATGAGCAGTTGCATGCGCGGGGATTGGCTGGCCGTAGCATAGTTCGTGTCGCGCCGGAGTGCCGGACCGGAGCACCGAGACGCCGCACACCGCGTTGGGCTCGCAATACCGCCGAACTCAAAAACGAGCAACTCCGCCGGCGGTGGATCAAGCCAGCCGGTCTCAACACTTCGGCGGGCACGTACCGCGTGCTCACTAACTGGTGCGGCTTCGGGCAAACTCGTACTCGCCGCGCTCCTTGGGGAGGAACTCGACCGTGCGTGTGCGGCCAATCGTTCAGAGCGCGCTCAGAGCACCGGGAGATTCCGAGGCGACTCGCGCAAGATCACGGCGGCGGTGGCGACGGCGGTGGTCTCGAAGCCCGAGGCGAAGAAGACCACCTCCTCGTCGGTCTCGACCAAGACCGCCTTCCTCGCCTACTGTGCCTGGCATGAACGGACAAAAGGGGCATCGCCTAGTATTCCACCAGACGGACGGCATCAGTACGACATCGGACAGATCAAAGCGTACCTTCGCATCTTCCTCGACCGCTTCTTCCGGCTGAGTCAATTCGACAGTCTGGGAGCACGTCGGACATCTGAGGTTATCGACGAAAAGTTCCACGCGACGGGGGGCGGCGGAGACTCCGCCGACCCCCGTGGTGGCCGAGGGCGGGTGATGAGCGTGGGTCTGCATCACACGAGGGAGAACTCCTTACTTCTCCTGCTCCATCGCCTGCCCGTGCTTCAGCATCACCTCGCCCATCGCCTTCATCATGTCGCCGTGGAGCTTGAGCATGCGGGCTTGTGCTTTAGGGTCCGACTGCCCCGACATCCCTCCCATCATGCCAGGCCCCATGCCCATCATCGGCTGCCCCATCATCGGGCACATCATTCCCATCATCCCTTGGCCCATCATCCCTTGGCCCATCATCCCCTGCCCCATCATGGGCTGCTGGGGCTGCGGGCCGGGCTTCTGGGCCGCGCCCGGCGCCTGCGACGGCTGCGCCGGCTTCATGGGCTGCATCTGTGCCATGGCCATCGAACTTCCGGAAAGAAACACAGCCGCCATCACGGCAATCATGATTCGCTTCATTCAGGTTCTCCTCCCTGAGAACTTGGTTGCTTGATGTGCGGCGTAGTCTCGATTGCGCGCTCTACCGTACGATCTCGCCACCGTTCGAGCGCTTCATCCCGGTGGCGAGCTTCGCGAGTCTCCTCAGCGCGAGGCGACGTCCCAGTAGAATTGGCGGACGGCAATCCCGCCAACTCCCCTCACGAGAATCGAAAGTCTGCCCGCCCGTATCGGAGCCGGAAGTACCAGCATCGCCTCCCGGTGGTGGCCACCGCCCCTTGCCTGCTCTACGGAGATCGGATGACGTTCGGCCCCGCCCGAGTCTTTGAGCGTCACCGCCTCCTCGAACCTTACGCTATCGAGGTCGACGGAATGAGTGTCCAGCGCCACCCGGGCGTTCACGGGGACGCCGATCACCGGCGGGGCGGTCAAGGTGATGGTCACCGAGACCGGTCCCTGGGCGTCTCGCTGGCTCAAAGCCTCCTGCGCATTCGAGTGCTCGACTAGGCCCAGGGTGGCCAGAGCGAGAATTCCGCCGATGCCAATGAGTCCCCTCATCGTCCGCATCCCCCTCGTGTGTTACATCGACCGCTTCAGGACGACGTTGTAGATCAGAGTGAACGACAACCCGAGATAGGCGCCGTAGAGAAACGTCTCCGCGACGCCGAGCAAGAAGCTCCCGACGGTCAGCCACGTGAAGCCGGGGAGCATCCACTCGAGGAGCTGCGTCGCGTGCAGCCCTTTCGGCGCAATCAGCCCGTACAGGATGCACAGCACGTAGGTCACCGCGCCGAACAACGCCGCCGACCAGGTCATGACCTTCACGCTGAGCGGATGCATGGCGTCTCGTCCGTCAACAGCGGCCTCAGTGCCGCTGGTCCGCTTCGCCCGATTTCTTACTGTCGTGGTCGTGTCCTGACCCACCGTGTCGGTGGCCGAAATGACAGAAGAACATCATGACCGCGACCAGGATGAAGAACCCGTAATCGCGAAGAAAGTCACTCATGTCAGGTCTCGCTTCTTGGCCTCGAACTCTTCCTTGTTGATCTCTCCCCGCGCGTAGCGCTGGCGGAGGATCTCGAGCGCCGAGTCCGTTCGAGGCCCCTGGCTCTGGCCGACGAGCCACCGGATGCCCAGCACGATGCCGGCGATCACGACGCCCCAGAACACGAGCATCATCAGCATCATGACAATTCCCCAGATGCCCCAGAGCCCCCACATCGGATGCGTACCCCACCCCCACTCGTAGACCCGCTCCTGGGCCCAGACCGCACCGGGGATAACCAAGACCGTGATCAGCCACACGATTCCCGTCACCACCTTTTCCATCGCCTCTCCCTCCCCTCACTCACGAGCTGCCTCACTTCGACCGGCCGGTGGCTCGGAGCCACATGGCGAACGCGGTGTGATAATCGGCCAGGGCCGAGACCGCGTTGAAGCGGGCGCGCGTGGCGCTGGCCTGGGAGTCGAGGATCTCGACCTGGATCCCCCGCCCGGCCCCGAACCGCTCACGGACGATGCGGAATTCCTCCGCCGCCTGGTCCAGAGCCTTCTGGCTGGCCTCCACGCTCTTCTCGGCGGCACCCAGCATGAGGGCGGCCTGGTTCACCTCCTTGGCGACCTGCTGCCGCGCGAGCCCCTCGGCCTGGGCGGCGCGATCGAGCTTGGCCTTGGCGGTGTTCAGCGCGTTCTCCCGCATGAACCCGTCGAAGATCGGCAGCGTGACGACCACCCCAACCGAGTACCCCTCGGCACTGTCCGCCCGCATGCGCATGTTCTCGGCCTGCGACTCCCACGCCCGATTCTTCATCACGGCCCAGTCGTACATGTAGCTCAGCGAGACCTGGGGGAAGTAGTTGCCGTAGGCCGCGCGGACTTCAGCCTGGGCGGCCTCGCGCTGCTTGACGGCCGCCTTGACGTCGGGGTGGGAGGTCCAGCCCTCGCGCGTTCCTTCCTCGATCGACACGGTCACTGGCCTGAACTCGAGCCGGTCGGCCAGGGTGATGGCCGAGGCGAGATCCAGTCCGAGCGTGGTCTTCAGCGCCACCAGGGCCTGCCCGGCCCGGGCCCGCGCCATGGCATCCATCTGGACCACGTTGGCGCGCTCTGCCTCGTCACGCAGGAGGTAGTACTGCGGGACCCGCCCCGCCTCGAACATCTGGCGCGTGACGCGCAGGCGCTCGTCCACAGCATCGAGCAGCTCTGTGGTCACCCGGACGTTCTCGGCCTCGCGCAGCGCCGCGATGTAGTCGAGGCGCGCCTGCATGGCCACGTCCACCTGAGTCCCTCGGAGCATCTCTCGCCCTGCGTCCGCGCGGGCCGCCGCGGCCTTGTAGCCATAGTAGTCACGGCCACCCGAGAAGAGCGGGTACATCGCGGTCAGGTTCGCGTCCTTGGTCTGGTCGGAGTTGAACACCTGGTAATTGCGCGCCATCGTGTTCCCCGCCGAGGTGAACACGTTGGGCGCCATCCGCTGGTCGTTGAAGTAGCCGTTTGCGGAGAACTGGGGCCAGAAGGGTGCCAGCGCCTCTCGCCGCATGGAGTCCATGGTGCGGGAGTCGGCACTAGCTGCTTTCACCCTGAGGCTCTTCTCGAGCGCCAGCTCCACCGCCTGCTCCATGGTGAGTGGGCCGTCCACCCTGGGCAACGACTGCGCGTGGGCAGATGGCGGCACCGCGCCGAGCATGATGACCGCAGCGACAACAGTAGCGCAGCGACGTACTGCTCGATTCGTGGCCGGCATGTCCACTCTCCTTTGGCTGGTCGGGCGCCGTGGGCTGATGGCCGCGGCGTTCCACATCTCACTTGGCCTCGAGCTTGAACTTCGCGGTCGTCTTTCCCCCGCCTGGCCGAGTGGCGCTGACCTCCACGGTCCAGGCGCCCGCCATGCCCAGGTTCACGGTCGCTTCGTAGGTGCCGGGCTCCTTGCCAGGACGCGCAATCGCGTCTGGTCCCGGCATCCCGGCCATCCCCGCAGTCACCTCGACCTTGGCATCTCTTACGGGGGCCCCCGCGGCGTCCTTCACCTCGATGCGGAGCCGCGTCTCGCCAACCCGGGGACTGGGGGGAACGGTGGCGAGACTGATCTTGAGCTGGCTCGGCGTAGCTGCCGGCGACTGCGCCATCCTGTCATCCCTGTTCTGGACCGGCATGGCGTCCGTCGTACCGCGCATGCCGGACATCCCCTTGTGCGGGTCTGCGGCCGGCTCGCGAGCCGATGTCGGGGCCGCCATATCGCTCACCCGCGCGCCGCCGTAGAGCCCCTCGTGGCCGCGGGCGATCACCTGCTCGCCGGCCCGGAGCCCGCTCACGATCTCCACGCGCTCGGCGCCCTCGAGCCCGGTCGTCACATCCCGACGCTCGGCCCGCTCGCCGGCGGCCACCCAGACCGCGGCCTTGCCTGCCATGCGCACCACGGCGCCGCGTGGAACGCTGAGGGCCTCCGGGCGATCCCCTGTCACGAACTGCATGGTCACGTACTGGCCGGGCAGCAGCCGGCGCTCGGGGTTGTCCACGATCGCCTCCACCACCGCGGTGCGCCCCCCTTGATCGACGAAGGGAAACACCGAGGTGACGCGTGCCGTAAAGGGCTCGCCGCCCGTCGTCGTCACGGTGACAGGGGAGCCGACCTTCATCAACGGCAGGTCCCTCTCGCCCACATTGGCCTGAAGTCGCACTTTGTCGATGCGCGCGATCTTGAGGATGGCCATGCCGGGCTGGACCAGCACCCCCGGCGCCACCAGGCGCTTGGCCACGTAGCCTGCGCTGGGCGCCTGGATGTTCACGTAGTCCCGCACGATCCGGGCCGTCCGCTGCATGGCCTCGCTCTGGGCCAGCATGGATGCGCCTGCTTCGAGCTTGGCGCGCGCGGCATCACGCTTCGCCTCGGCAGCGAGCGCCATGGCGCGATCGTTCTCGAAGTCCTGGCGCGAGACGGCGCCCACGGCGAGCAGCCGCTCGGTCCGCGAGAAGACCGAGCGGGCGTAGGCGGCCTCGGCTTCGGCCATCGCCAGCTCCTTCTCCATCTGGACGCGGCCGGCCCGGGCCGTCGCCTCGGCAGCCTCGGCCTCGCGGACTCGGGAGGAGAGCTCCACGTCGTCGAGCCGTGCGACCACCTGCCCCGCCCGGACGGCATCACCCGGGTACACGGGCATTTCCAGGATGCGCCCCGTCACGCGGGGGTAGATGTCCTCCTCGCTCAACGGCGCGACGCTCCCGGTGTAGACGACCGCCCCCGCCATCGGCCCACGCTCGACCGCCGCCAGCTCCACCGGAAAGGGGGTGCCGCCTGACGACACGCGCATGCTCATGTCCATGGCCGGGCGTCCGGAGAACACATTGGCGTAGATCGCCCAGGCGGCGGCCACCAGCACCATCGCGAGGACGACGATGGCCGTCAAGGCGGAGGAGCGCCGGCGGGGACGGCGCCCGAGCTCTGGGCCGGCCGGTTCCCGACCGGGCCCGTCGTCGCTGGCCCATCGCTCGCTGATGCGTGACCGGAGCTCGTGGAGGTCGAGACGCAGCTTCATACGTGGGCCTCCTCTCTCGTCTTTTTCGGGGCTCGGCGCAATGCGGCGCGGACCAGATTGGCGAGATCGTCGGTATAGGTGTGGATCACCGGCACGACGAACAGTGCCAGCACGGTGCCGATCGCGAGACCGCCGATGACCACCGTGGCCAGCGGAGCGTAGGCGTCGATCCCGGTGCGCGGGAAGAAGGCCACCGGGATGAGGGCGACGATAGTGATCAGCGAGGTCATCACGATGGGCCGCAGCCTCACCGGCCCGGCCGTGAGGATTGCCTCTTCACGCGGCATGCCCTCCGCTCGCAGCCGGAGGATCAGGTCGATCATCAGCACGGCCACGGTCATCATCATCCCGCTGAGGATCACCACGGCCAGGATCGAGACCGTCGAGAAGGCCTGGTGCGCCAGCAGGAGCCCGCCCAGGATCCCGGTGAGCATGAGCGAGAGCGAGAAGATCATGTTGAAGGGCTCGATCAGGCTCCTGAACTGGGCGACCAGCAGCAGGAACATGAAGATCACCGCGAGGTAGAGCCCCCGGAGGAGGCGCCCGAACGACTCCTCCATCTGGGTCATGTCCCCGCGCAGCTCGATGCCATAGCCCGGCGGGAAGTCGAGCTTG
>DASSSH010000146.1:0-11949 GCA_035708525.1 Candidatus Methylomirabilota bacterium | reverse complement strand
CCGGCCCACGTGCCGGCCTCGAACGTGAACTCGCGGGCGAAGAGGAGCACGATGCCGGCGTACGCGACGAGGATGCCGCCCACCTTGCTCGGCGTCAACCGATCTCCGGGGATCGTGTAGTGGGAGAGGACCACGGTGTGGATCGCGTACGAGTTGAGGAGGACCGCGCTGTGGGCGGCCGTCGTGCGGTTGATGCCCACGTTCATGAGACCGATCTGGACGGCGAAGAGCAGGCCGAGCGACAGCAGTGGCCGGCCTTCGCCGGGCCGGACGGCGAGCGTGTCGAGCCGGCGCGTCCACCAGGCGTAGACGAGAACGGTGAGGCCGCCGAGGACGAAACGCATCCAGGCCAGGCGCAGGGGCGGGACATCGGCCAGCCCGATCTTGACCGCGACGGGATTGGCGCCCCAGAGTGCGGCGAGCGTCAAGGCGATGATCGCGCCCTTGAGGTCGAGGGAGCGAAGCGGAGGCACGGGACGCGGCTACGATCCGGCGGCGACCGGGGTTGGCGTCACGGCCATGATGCGGTCATGTTAGCATGAGGCTCGATGAAGATCGGGCTGGTCGGATTGCCGAAGAGCGGCAAGACGTCGCTGTTCAACCTGCTCACAGGCTCGAGCGTGGCCACCTCCTCCTTCGGTGCCTCGCGCGGCGAGATGCACACGGGCATCGCGCGCGTGCCGGACGAGCGTGTGGAGCGGCTGAGCGCGCTCTTCAAGCCCAAGAAGACGACCTTCGCGTCCTTCGAAGTCGTGGATCTGGCGGGGATCGCCAAAGGCGAGCGGCAGGGGCTCGACGCCAAGGAGTTCCGCAACGCCGACGCCCTGCTGCACGTGGTTCGGGCGTTTCCCGATGCCACCGGCGCCGCGCCGAATCCGAAGAGCGACATCGCCGACCTCGAGACGGAGCTGATCCTGGCCGATCTCGAGGTGGTCGAGCGCCGGCTGGAGCGCCTCGAAGCCTCTCTCAAGAAGAAGCGCACAGACGCCGAAGTGAGCGAGCAGGCTATTCTGCTCAAGCTCAAGCCGGCGCTCGAGTCCGAGATGCCGATCCGGGCGATGGCGCTGACGGAAGACGAGGTGAAAGCTATTCGCGGCTTCACGTTCCTCTCCCAGAAGCCGATCCTTCACTGCCTGAACCTGGCCGAGAAAGAGCTCGAGCGCGGCAAGACCCTGGGGGAGAGCTTCGGCCTGGGCGAGGTGGCCCGGCGCCCGCGGACACGCCTCGGCTGGGTCTCCGTCGTGATCGAGGCCGAGGTCGCCCAGCTGGCGGGCGAGGAGCAGACCGCGTTCCTCGCCGATCTGGGTCTGGCCGAGCCGGCGATCAAGCGCGTCCTGCGCGACTGCTACGCCCTGCTCGGGCTGATCTCCTTCTTCACGGTGGGTGAGGACGAGGTGCGCGCCTGGTCCATCCTCCAGGGAACGCACGCCTTGGACGCGGCCGGCGTCATCCACTCTGACATCGCGCGCGGCTTCATCCGCGCCGAAGTGGTGGGCTATGACGAGCTGATCGCCGCCGGCGGCTCGATGGCGACGGTGCGTGAGCGGGGTCGATTCAGGCTCGAGGGCAAGGAGTACGTGGTCCGGGACGGCGAGATCTGCCACTTCCGCTTCAACGTCGCCAAGTAACTTCTCTCTCCCAACCCTCTCCCTGGGAGAAAGCCTTGATTCCTCGCCCCCGGAAGGGGAGAGGGCGGGGTGAGGGGGGCTCAGGGCCCCGGCGTCAGCGGGCCGTGGGCGACGACCAGAATGGTGACGTCGGTGAGGGCGCGCTCCGGGCCGTGGGCGACGCCGCCGGGCACGCAGAAGTAGTCGCCGGGGCCGTAGGTCATGGGCCCCACCTGAAACTGCCCCTCCAGCACGAAGAGCTCCACGGTCCCGTCGTGGAGGCTCTTCTCGACCTCGTAGCCCTTGCTGAACTTCGTCAGTCGCGTGACGCCGTGGGTCTCGTCGTCCCGGTTCAGCGTCAGATAGGTCACACCCGGCAGGCTCTTGACCGCCTTCCACTCGCCGCTCGTGGCATTCCGCTTGGCGACCGCGCGCCGCATCAGCCCGCTCCTTTCGGCAGCCGGCCCCACGCCGCCCAGTGACGATCGCTCACCATCTCGCAGCGGAAGGCCCGAAGGCCGGCCACGCGCAGCTGGTCGCGGATCTCGAAGAGCGTGAAGGCCGCGCAGAGGGAATTGAAGAAGTCCCGCTTGAGCACGTCCGGCTCGGTCGCGGCATTCTGCTCCACGATCTGCCGGGCTCGCTCCTCGGAGTCGGGGCGGTGGAGATCCATGACCAGGACGGCCGCCCCGGGACGCCCCAGCCGGCGCACCTCCTCCCAGAGCACCGCGGGCTTGGGAAGGTGGTGCAGCAGGCTGTTGGACACCACGCCGTTGAAGCTCTGAGGCCGCAGGTTGAGACCCGGCAGCCGGGCGCAGAGCAGGCGCACCTGGCCGTCCACGCCGGCCGCCTTCACCGCGTCGCGCCCCAGATTGATCATCGCTTCGGAGCCGTCGACGCCGGTGACGATGAGGCCGGGCATGGTCTTCACGAAGCGGATCGCGATGTCCGCCGGCCCGCAGCCCAGATCGAGCAGCGAGCCCCCGTCCGTGTCCGGAAAGGTCGAGCGGAATCGGTCGACGAACCCCTGGTTCACCTCGGCGAAGTCAGCCTCGGCGTAGGCCTGGGCCTGCTCCGCGTCGGTCATCAGCTCGGGCTCGAGCACGCGCCTCATCGGTGTCGCTCCTTTGCCCAGTACAGGCACTCGACCGGAAAGGTTAGCACCAATCGGTCGGTCGGGTAGGCGGCTCCGGGATCGAAGCACCCGACGACGAGCGAGAGCGGATCCGCCGTGCCCGAGAGATCACCGTCGCGGTGCGAGGAGCAGTCCGAGGTGCACAGCTCCCAGTGCACGTGCGGGACATTGACGGCGTTGCCCGAGATGCCGATGAGGCCGATGGTCTGCCCGCGCGAGACGGTCTGGCCCGGACGGACCAGGGCCTGCTGCAGGTGGCAGTACGCCGTCCAGCGCTTGAACCCCGGATGGGCGAGGATCACGCCGGTGCCGCACCCCTCCCAGTAATCGATGAGCCGCGCGACGACGCCGTCGGCGGCGGCCAGCACCGGCGAGCCGAGCTTGCCTCCCAGGTCCACGCCGGCATGGGCGCGGGTCCGTCCCCGCTGGTTCGCGCTGGTCATGGAGCGGTAGGCCGAGAGAATGATCGGCTCGGGGGAATCGTAGGCGCAGACTGGCGGCGCCGTCGCGAGGAGCACCGCGGAGGCGACGAGGACGAGGAGCGCGCGCATCCGCTACTGGGGCTTGACGAAGCCGAGCTTCACCGTGCCCCCGATGGCCCTGACGAGGCCGATGAGGGCGGCATCGGAGTGGCCGGGCGGGAGAACGCAACCCGTTCCCAGGATGATCCCGGTGCCTCCCGTCTGGGCGAGGGCGTCGTCGGCCTCGGCTTTCGCCGCCTCGATCGTGCCGTCCTTGAGCGTCGTCCACTGGTTGAGGCCGCCGATGATGGCGCCGGACACCCGCTCCTTGCCCTCCTTCAGCGACGGGCCGGCGCGCCGATCGTCCCAGTTCCAGGCGTCGGCGGGCAGCGCCGCCAGCCGATCGAACATGAGCTTCTCGCCGTGGCAGTGGAGGACGGTCAGCAGCGAGCGGGAGCGCACGGCGTCCAGGATGCGCCGGTCGTGAGGCTCGCCGAAGCGCGCGTACTCTTCTTCGGTGTGAAAAACTGTGCTCGCGGCCTGCACGGAGTAGAAGATCCCCTGCGCTCCCTCGCGGAAGCAGCCGTCCATGAAGGCCAGGATGGTCTCGGTGATGGCCTCGAGCGCGTCGCCGACGGCCTGCGGGTTCTCCTTGAGGTCGTAGTTGAGGCGGTCGCCCGACAGCTTGCGCGCGAGCGAGAGGGGGCTGAAGACCGTCGGTAGGGTCGGGCAGTCGGCGCGCTTGTCCACCACGCACCGGATGAGCGTCTCGATGTGGCTGGCCCAGGCGGTGGATTCCATGGCGACGGGGCGGATCTTCTTCCAGTCGTCGGGGGTGTTGACGGCGTGTCGCGCGCACGGGCGGTGGCCGTCGGGCATCACCTCATCGCCCTCCACACACCCCCAGTCCTCGACCGCGTACCCGCCGGTCGGAGTCACCTTGAGGAAGTCCGAGCCGTAGCGCTCGTGGAAGCGGAGCGTGGCCTGGGCCAGCGCGGCGGGGGAGCGGTCGGCGTCGGGGAAGTGGCGCCAGAAGGCGTAAGGAGGCCGATCGGTCGGGCGGCGCTTGAGCGCGGCCTGGATGCGTTCGAGCTTGGTCATGAGCGTCCTCGACGGTGAGTCACGGGGTCCATGCGATCCGGCCGTCGCGCACCGCCAGTCGGCCGTCGGCGCCCCGCGCCCGGAAGGCGACGGCGCGCTCGGTTCCGCTGGCGGCCGCCGGCCATCCCTCGACCCGCAGCGAGGAGGGCAGACGCACCATGCCTCCGAAGCGACAGCTGACGCGCGAGATGGCCAGCACCGGCCCCTGCGGCTGGCGACGGAGTACTTCGGAAACGGCCAGCGCGAGGGTCGCCGTGCCGTGGAGAATGATATCAGGAAGCCCGGCGGCCAGGGCCACCGCGCGGTCGGTATGGATCGGATTCCAGATCCGTGCGCACTCGGTGTAGACATGCCCGAGGGTTGCCGCAATCGGGATGTCGACCGCCCATGCCAGCGGGCCGGGATCGTCCTCGCTGCGACGGGAAGAGGGCGCGGGTGGGGGATGGCCTTCGGCGCCGTCGCAGCCCACACCGAGGTACAGCGAGCCGTAGCTAGTGGTGGTGACTCGGCGCCGGTCGGCGTCGAGGGTCTCGAACCGGACGACGACGTACGCGCCGGGCGACCGGGGCTCGACGGCGGTGACGGCCGCCGTGGTGCTGAGCCGGTCACCGGCGCGAGGACGACGATGAATCACGAGATCGTGGCTGGCGTGGACGCCTCGCACGGCGACCGCCTCAGGCACGATCCTGGAGCGAAGATCCACGGCCAGCGGCCACTCGTAGCAAACGGGAAACAGTGGAAGGGCGAGGAGATCGGCGACCCGGGTCGTGTCGAGATACTCCGGCGCCGTCTCTCCCAGCGCGGCCGCGTAGGCCATCAGCCAGCGTGCGTCGATGTCGTGGACGCTCGGTCCGACCGTCGTGCCGACGATGGCTGTGGAGATGTTCATGCGCCCCTCATCCTCCCCTCTCCCCGGAGGGGAGAGGGGAGCGGCGGGGAAAATTCATGCAGTCGACGAAGATATCCTGGAAGTCCGGGTGGGCAGCCAGCGAAACGTGCTCGATCCGACGCGCGATGGACTCGGCGCGCTCCCGCTCGGTCTCAGAGACGAGGGCGAGCTGGGCGCCGAGGGCGGCGGCGTTGCCCACGTAGCGGATCTTCTCGGCCGGGAGCGTCGAGGGGATGAGACCGATGCGCTGCGCGCTCCGGATCGAGAGGTAGTTGCCGAAGCCGCCGGCCAGCATCAGCTCGCCGACCTCGGCGCTCGACACGCCCGCCACGTGCTGGAGCATGACGACGCCGGAGGCGATGGCGCCCTTGCAGAGCTGGACCTGGCGGATATCGTCCTGGGTCAGCGTGATCTCCTGGGCGGCGCCCGCCTCCCCGGGGCGCGCCAGGACGATCAGCCGCTCCTCGCCGCGGAGGACGACCCGATCCCGAAGCCCGCGGGGCAAGCTCTCGCGGCCTTCGACGTCGATCAGCCCCTGCCAGTCGATGGCGCCCGCGTCAACCAGGACCGCGATGGCATCGATCAGTCCCGAGCCGCAAATGCCTTGGACCGCCGCTTCGCCGATCGTGTGCAGCCGCAGGTCCCCGTCCTCGAGGGTGACGCGGTCGATGGCGCCCAGGGCCGCGCGCATCCCGTGGCGGATCTGCGCGCCCTCGAGCGCCGGGCCGGCGGGCGCCGAGCAGGCCCAGAGGCGCGCGCGCGAGCCCAGCAGCACCTCGCCGTTGGTCCCGATGTCCACCGCGATCCGGATCTCGGGTGTCTCGGCGATGCGCGTGGCCAGCGCGACCGCGACCGCGTCGGCACCGACGAAGCCCGCCACCAGCGGGAGCAGGCACACGCGCGCTTCGGGGTTGACCTTGAGGAACAGCTCACGCGCGGCCAGCACGAGGGGATGGCGCATCACGGGCGCATAGGGGGCCAGGCCGACGTAGGAGGGATCGATACCCAGGAGGAGATGGTGCATGCAGGTGTTGCCGACGATGACGATCTTGTAGATCCACTTGGCGAGGACACCGGATTCACGGCAGATCTGCTCGATGTGCTGATTCAGCAGGCCGATGATCCGGGTCTGCAGCTTGCGGAGGTTGCCTGGATCGAACTGCGCGAAGGCGATCCGGGACATGAGGTCTCCGCCGAAGACCGCCTGGGGATTGAGGCTCGAGACCGTGGCCATCTGCTCGCCCGACTCGAGCTCCATCAGCGTGGTCACGACGCTGGTGGTACCGATGTCGATGGCGAGGCCGAACTTGTGCAGGGACGTGTCACCGGGCTCCACCGCGAGCAACCGCGCGCCGAAGGAGGTCACGGTCACCTCGCCCCGCTGAGCGCGCATCGCGGCGGGCAGGGTCTTGAGGAGCTCGGGCGAGACGTCGTCGGCGGTCCGCCCGACGGCCTTGAGCAGCTCTTCGAGATCGGAGGTCTGATGATGCTCCTCCTTGGGGAGGGAAACCGACACCACCTCCTTCCGGATGCCGGCGTCGATGGCCATCGGCGTGGGCGCGCCCGGCGGGCGCTCGGCACCGAGGATCTGGAACGTGCGCTCGTCGAGCGGCGGGGCCACCTGGACGGTGATCGGTTCGGTGACGCGGCACTGGCAGGAGAGACGATAGCCTTCCCGGACGAGCGCGTCGCCGAGCTGCAGCTCGTCCATGATCGTGGGCGGCGGGATCGTGCCGCTGACGAACTTGACCCGACACGACGTGCAGCGTCCGCGCCCGCCGCAGGTGGCGGTGATGTCGATGCCCGCCGCATGGGCGGCCTTGAGGAGGACGGCCCCGGGCTCGACGTGGAGCGCGCGCCGGTCGGGCAGGATGGTGAGCGCGATGCCCATGCGAGCGACAGGATACCACGCGCATGGGGGCCCGGGCGCGAGGGGAGTGGCCTGTATACCGAGGATCGCCGGTCTCCCTCCTGCGTTTCGCCTCCCGGCAGTGGCCGCTGAGAGGCGGCGTGCTTGCGCTCCCTCCGCTGCTGGACCAGAATGAGCGCCGATGATCCGGCTCGAGCGCCGCCGCCGACGGCACGAGGCGTGGCTGGCCGCACTGCCGTGCCCGGTGCCGGGGCTGGAGGACGCGGCGTCAACCGGGGAGCGACTCGATCGCATCGAGTGTCATCTGCGCGGATATCGCACCGGAGGTGCGTCATGAAGCTCTGCCAGTTCTTACTGCCCGGCAAGGGCAAGCGTGTGGGCGTAGTGGATGGTGACAGCGTGCTCGATATCACCGCGCCCCGCGCGGGCGTCGCCTCGGTCGCCGACCTCCTCGTGTCCGCCGGCACTGCCGCGCGGCTGGAGAGCCGCGTGCGGGCGCTGGCCCGGACCGCTCGCGCGAAGGTGGCGTGGGCCTCGCTCGACCGGGCACCGTCACCGCGTCGTCCACACCTGCTGGCCCCGCTCGATCCGCCGGAGGTCTGGGGCGCCGGCATCACGTACCGGCGCAGCCGCGAGTACTACGAGGCGCACACCGGCGAGGGCGGCCGCACCAAGGGCATCTACGATTTCGTCTACGAATCCGACCGACCCGAACTGTTCTTCAAGGCCACGGCGGCCCGCACGGTCGGTCCCAACGCGCCGATCGGCATACGGGGCGACTCCACGCTGACGGCCGTCGAGCCCGAGCTGGCGCTCGTGATGGGCCGCGAAGGCGCCATCGTCGGCTACACGATCGGCAACGACCTGTCGGCGTGGGACATCGAGCGAGCCAACCCTCTCTTCCTACCGCAATCGAAGGTCTTCGACGGCTGCTTCGCGTGCGGACCGGTGCTGGTCACCGTCGCCGAGATCGGCGATGCGCACGCGCTCGAGCTCACCTGCGCGATCCGGCGCGGCGGTCGCGTCGTCTACGAGGGACGCGTCAACACGAAGGAGATGAAGCGGCAGTGCGCGGAGCTGGTGGCCTGGCTCACCCGCAGCAACACCTGCCCGCCCGGGACGGTGCTGTCCACGGGGACCGGCATCCTGGTGCCGGACGAGCACGCGCTGGCCGACGGCGACGTCGTCGAGATCACGCTCGAGCGGGTCGGCACGCTCCGCAACCCCGTCCGCCGCCTCGGGCGCTGAGCAGGCGGGCCGACTTCACGAGCACGAGCGATCAGCAGCAGGCCCTCGACGCGAGCAGGGAGAGGAGGGGACACGGCGCGAAAGGAAGGAGTGCACAGCCGCGCCGCGAGGGCAAGTGAGCAGAAGGGCGATCGCCAGGATGCCACTTCCCCCTTGACTTCCCGTGGGCCTTTGCCGATAGTGGCCTCACCGTCGCCTCGACGGCTCTTTCCCGGGGGGAGCGTTGCTTCGCTACGCGGTCTATCGCCTCCTTTGGCTGGTCCCGACCCTCCTCGCCATGGCGCTCGTCACCTTCCTCGTCATGCACGCCACGCCCGGCAGCCCCCTCGATCCCGTGGCCGAGGGCGCCAACCCGCTGTCTCCCGAAGCCCAGAAGAATCTCGCGGAGCAGTACGGCCTGGACAAGCCGCTCTACGAGCAATTCATGATCTTCATCGGCAAGGCCGTTCGAGGGGACTTCGGCCAGTCCTTCGTCTACAAGACACGCACGGTGAGCGAGATCCTCGTGGAGACCTTCCCGGTCTCGCTCCTGCTCGGCAGCATGGCGCTGGTTCTCGCGATCGTCGGCGGGATCACGCTGGGCATCCTGGCGGCGGTCTACCAGAACCGCTCCTGGGATTACCTCTCCGTCAGCGTCGCCACCATCGGCGTCAGCGTTCCCAACTTCGTTCTCGCGGTGTTCCTGATCGTGCTCTTCTCGTTCGTCGTGCCGATCCTGCCCACGGGCGGCTGGGGCTCGCCGCGTGACTGGGTGCTCCCGACCGTGACCCTGGCGCTGGCCCCGCTCGGGATCATCGCGCGCTTCACGCGGTCGAGCATGCTCGAGGTGATCCGCTCCGACTACATCCTCACCGCGCGCGCCAAGGGGCTGTCGGAGCGGCCCGTGATCCTGAAGCACGTGCTGAAGAACGCGTTCATTCCCGTCGTGACCCTGCTCGGCCCCATGTTCGCCGCGGTCGGCACCGGGTCGTTCTTCGTCGAGTCCATCTTTCGCGTGCCTGGCATGGGCCGATTCTTCGTGCTGTCCATGACGGGGCGGGACTATCCGATGATCATGGGCGTCGTGTTGATCTACGGCGCCTTCCTCGCCATGATGAACCTCGTGGTGGATCTCCTCTATGGCGCTCTCGACCCCCGCATCCGATACTAGGCGGCCGGGGCCGGGCGGCCCCGAGCCGGTGGGGGCGCTGACCTGGCCGCGCGAGGCGGTGCGGGGATCGAGTCTCTGGCGCGACGCCTGGCGACGGTTGATCCGGAACCGACTGGCCGTGGCCGGCGGAGCCACGATCGTCGCGCTCTGCTTCATCGCGATCTTCGCCGACGTGATCGCGCCGCAGTCCTACACCAAGCCCAACTTCGGCCGGCTCTACGAATTCCCCTCCCGCGACTATCCGCTGGGGACGGACCAGCTGGGACGTGACGTCCTCTCGCGCATGATCTACGGAGCGCGGGTGTCCATGCTCGTGGGATTGGGCGCCCAGGTGATCGTCGTCCTGATCGGCGTGCCCATCGGCGCCGTCTCGGGGTATGTCGGCGGCCGGACGGACTTGTTCCTGACCCGCTTCGTAGACGTGATGTACGCCTTCCCGAGCCTCCTCTTCGTGATCCTGATCATGTCGATGCTCGGCGCCGGCCTCGTCAACATCTTCATCGCGCTCGGGCTCACCCAGTGGGTGGGCATCGCGCGGCAGGCCCGCGCCCAGGTGCTGGCCCTCAAGGAGAAGGAGTTCGTGGAGGGCGCCCGCGCCATGGGGGCAGGCTTCTGGCGGGTCATGACCCGTCACGTCCTGCCGAGCGCCCTCACGCCGATCGTCGTCTCCGTCACGTTCGGCATTCCGCAGGCCATCTTCACGGAGGCGGCGCTGTCCTTCATCGGCGTTGGCATCAATCCGCCCACGCCGTCCTGGGGACAGATGGTGGGCGAGAACCAGCAGTTCCTCCGCTCCTACTGGCACCTCTGCGTGTTCCCCTCCATCGCGATCGCGGTTACCATGCTCTCGTTCACGTTCTTCGGCGACGGGGTCCGGGATGCTCTCGATCCCAAAATGAAGTAGTGCGAGCCGAGACACGGCCGAGCTGCCGGAGGCACGAGCGTGGCGAGGCGAGCGGTGAAATGTTTCGAAGATCGCTAAGTGCAAAGGAGAATCCTCATGCGAATTCCCGATGAGCAGCTGGCCCTGTTCGAGCGGCGACTGGCCTCCATCGGCGTCGGCCGGCGTGATTTCCTGAAGGCAGTGGGGGCCATGGCGGCCCTGGGTGGGCTCGGCTTCGTGAGCCGCGCCGAGGCGGCGAAGCCCAGCAAGCCTGGCCCTGGTGAGCGGCTGTCCAAGGATCAGACTTTGCGTCTCGGCGGGGGCGGGTGGTGGCAGAACGATCCGGCCAGCCACGACTTCAACAAGGATCTCTACTGCCAGGGTGTGCCGGCGCTCTTCGCCGGTCTCATGGTGTTCAACGCCGACTTCGTCGCCGTACCGTGGATGGCCACCAAGGTCGAGGGGAACAAGGACGGCTCGGTCTGGACTTTCACGATCCGCAAGGACAGCCGCTGGTCGGACAACGCGCCGGTGAGCGCCCGGGACTTCGAGTGGTCGTGGAAGCGCCAGCTGGACCCGGCGACAGCGGCGCCCTACGCCTCGTTCCTCTACGACATCAAGAACGGCGAGGCCTTCAACAAGAAAAAGCTCACCGACCCGAAGGAGGTCGGGGTGCGCGCCAAGGACGACTGGACGCTCGAGGTCACGCTGGAAGGACCGCGCGGCTACTTCCCCGTCTTGGCCGCGTACCTGGCGGCGTTGCCCGCCTACCAGCGGGCGGTGGAGAAGCACGGCGACAAGTGGACGGAGGCGGCCAATATCGTCTGCAACGGCCCCTTCACGCTGGAGGCCTGGGAGCACAACAAGCAGATCGTGCTCAAGAGGAACCCGTACTACTACGGCGCGAAGGACGTGCATCTCACGCGGATCGTGATCCCCATCATCCCCGTCGCCTCGGGCGCCTTGCCCTACGAGAACAACGAGCTCGACATGACGCCGCTCCAGGCCGGCGATCTCAAGCGCCTGCAGTCCGACCCGCGGATGCAGAAGGACGTCTTCCGCTACCCGTTCCCCGGCACCTGGTACCTGCTCCCGCAGGTCACGAAGCCGCCCTTCGACAACCTCAAGGTCCGCAAGGCCGTGTCGCACGCCATCGACCGGGAGAACGTCGTCAAGGTCAGCCAGGGACTCGCCATCCCGGCCTGGTCGATGATCCCGCCGGGATTTCCGGGAGCCGTCGACGATCCCAAGATCAAGGCCATCCAGCGCTTCGACAAGAAGGCGGCGCTGGAAGCGCTCAAGGGCACGCCCTACGAGGGCGGCAAGAACTGGCCCCGGATCACGCTCTCGATGCGGGACGAGGCGCTGGGCTCCAAGCCCCTGGCGGAAGCCGTGCAGGCGGTGCTGCTCGAGAACCTGAACATGAAGACGGAGCTGGAGGTGCTCGAGCCACGCGTGTTCCGCGACCGGCTGTGGAAGCAGGACCTCCAGTTCGTCTGGATCCGGTGGTTCATGGATTACCCCGACCCACACAACGAGTACTTCGACACCTTCTACGGCAAGAAGACCACCGGCAAGCGGCAGGCCTGGGTCAACGACGCCTTC
>DASSSH010000145.1:0-27115 GCA_035708525.1 Candidatus Methylomirabilota bacterium | reverse complement strand
CTCGGCATGATGGTGGCCATGGGCGTCCTCGGGTACGTCCTGCGCAAGTGTGGCCTGAACCCAGCGACGATCATCCTGCCGTTCGTCATCGGAACGGTGATGGAGCAGTCGCTCGTCCAGACGCTCCTACTCGCGCGCGGTCGGCCCGCCTATCTGCTGGAGCGCCCGATCGCGCTCACGCTGTTGCTGGCCGGTGCCATCGCGCTCGCGGGGCCGTGGCTCGTCGGACTTCGTTCCGCGCGGCGACGCACGATCACTGGCCCATGAGCCGCGGGGGACGCCAGCGCGGCGGATTGACGCCGCTTCACTCTGTGCCGCGCGAATCGGGTGGCGGCGCGGGGGCCGGTCAGCTTCGGGGCGTCCGGGCCGGCCATCTGGAGACCCTGGGGAAACGGCTGTTGCTGGGCGCCTGGCGGCTGAGCTGTGTAGAACTGGTTATGGATGGGCACGGAAAAGCCCGAAGCCACCGTCCTCGTTCGCTGCGCGTTAACTGCTCAGCGCGTTGAGCGTCTTCGCCTCGTAGGATTCTACGGCGTGTTTAAGCGCGGCCGGCCGAATGCGCGCGTAGCGCCGCGTGGTCTCCAACCGCGTATGGCCCAGGAGCGCACGCACGGCCTCGAGGTCATGGTGTTCTTCAAGCACGTCCATCGCGACCCCATGACGGAGGTCATGGGGCCTGAGCATCGGACAACCGATCAGCCAGCCGTAGGTCTCGCAGGGCCGCCAGAGGTTCTTGCCGACTGAAGATACGGCTTGTAGCGACTGCACCTCGACGTCCCGGATCTCGCGCCTCTGTCCCACCTCGAAGAGCACTGCGGCCTTCGCCAGGGCCGTGGAACACCGCTGCCCGGATGGCTCAGGCGGGGCTGAAGATCGGGCCGCGGGCTGGGTCGACGGACGCCAGGGCGACGGCCCGACCGGCGGTCAGGCCCTCGGGATCCGCGGCGAGGCGGGCGGTGAGGCGAAGGCCTTCCTCCAGCTCGAGGAGACCGACGGCGTAGGGGGCTTCGTCGGCGTAGCGGCCCGGGGCGACGCGGATGACGGTCCAGGAAAGAAGGCGACCCCGGCCGGAGAGGGAAACGGCGCTGCCCCCCTGGCTCCCGCAGAAGGGACAGGGATGGCCGCCCTCGACGGAGAGCCTCCCGCACTCGACGCAGCGACGACCCTGGAGCATCACAGTGATCCCAGGATCGTGACCGTGGAGACGACGCCGCTGCCTCCCAGATTGTGCGCGAGCCCGATCCTGGCGTTCCGCACCTGGTTCGCCGCCTCGCCCCGGAGCTGCTTCACCAGCTCGTAGACCTGAGCGCAGCCGGTCGCGCCGACGGGATGCCCCTTGGCGATCAGGCCGCCGGACGGGTTGACGGCGACCTTGCCCTCGAGGCCCGTCGCGCCCTCCTCCACCGCCGGCCCGCCCTTGCCCTTCGTGAAAAAGCCCAGATCCTCGGTCGCGATGATCTCGGCCATCGTGAAGCAGTCGTGAACCTCCGCCACCTGAACATCGGCCGGGGTCAGGCGTGCCATCGCGTAGGCCTCGCGGGAGGCGCGCACCGTCGCGGGAAAGGAGGTGATGTCGTCCATCTCCCAGAGCGTGGCGGGGCCCGTGGCGTGGCCGCTTCCGAGCACGCGGACGGGTTTCGCCTGAAAGTCGCGCGCCCACTCGGCCGGGCAGAGGACCGCCGCTGCCGCGCCGTCGGAGATGGGCGGGCAATCGAAGAGGCGGAGCGGATCGGCGATGAGGCGCGAATTCAGCACCTCCGCCAGGGTGACCGGCTTCCGGAACTGGGCCTTGGGGTTGGAGGCGCCGAAGCCGTGGTTCTTCACCGACACGAGCCCGATCTGCTCGCGCGTGGTCCCGTAGCGGGCCATGTGCTCGCGCATGATGATGCCGAAGGCGCCGGGGAAGGTGAGGCCCGTCCGCATCTCGCCCTCCTCGTCGCCGGCCGTGGCGAGCGCGGCCGTCACCTCGGCGGTGGGCGACGAGGTCATCTTCTCCACTCCGGCGACCAGGACGAAATCGTAGAGGCCGGCGGCGATCCCGAGGAGGCCGTGGCGGAGCGCGATGCCCCCGGAGGCGCAGGCGCCTTCCACCTTCGTCGCGGGGATGCCCGTGAGCCCCAGGCGCGAGGTGACCATGCCCGCCAGTGCGCCCTGGTTGGCCAGGCGCTCGCCGACGAAGTTCCCCAGGTAGAGCGCCTGAATCTTCCTCAGCGGCACGCGGGATTCCGCCAGCGCCTCCCGGCACGCCGAGACCGCCAGCTCTACGATTCCCATGCCCTCGACCCTGCCGAACGGGGTGGACCCGACGCCGATGATCGCGACCTCTCTCATGGCTCGCTCCCCTCTCAGACCTTTCGCCCCCTGTCGGCCCAGTAGCGGTCCCGCAGCTCGCGCTTCAGGACCTTGCCATAGGCGTTCTTGGGCAGCGCCGTCAGGAACTCGACCGACTGCGGTTTCTTGTATGAGGCCATGTGGCGCTTGCAGTGTTCGACGATCTCGGCCTCGGTGGCGCGTAGGCCCTCGCGCAGGACCACCAGCGCCTTGACCGTTTCTCCCCACTTCGCATCCGGGATGCCGATCACGGCCACCTCGAAGACCGCCGGGTGCCGGCAGATGACCTCTTCGATCTCGCGGGGGTAGAGGTTGGACCCGCCGCTGATGATCATATCCTTCTTGCGGTCGGTGATGTAGAGGTAGCCGTCGGGATCCAGGTAGCCGATGTCGCCGGTATGGAGCCACCCACCGCGGAGCGTCTCGGCCGTCGCCTCGGGCTTGTTCCAGTACCCCTTCATCACCAGATCCCCGCGCACCACGATCTCCCCCATCTGCCCGGCCGGCACTTCGCCGTCCTCGTCGTCCACGATGCGGACGTGGATGGCCGTGGTCTCGCGCCCGGCGGAGGCCAGGCGCTTGAGCCGCACGGGATCGTCGCCCGCCAGGTGCTCCTCCTTGGGCAGGCTGGTGCAGGTCATGGGGGCCTCGCCCTGACCGAAGATCTGGACGAAGATCGGGCCGAACGTCCGCACCGCCTCGAGAAGCTGCTCGACGTACATCGGCGCCCCGCCGTAGAAGATCGTGTGGAGGCTCGAGAGGTCGTACCTCGTCTTGTCGGCGCTCGCCAGCAGCATATTGATCATCGTCGGGACGAGAAAGATCGTGGTGGCGCGGTAACGCTGGATCGCCTCGAAGACCCTCGGCGGGTCGAACGTGCGCGTCGCGGGAAACGCGCTGGCCGCGCCGGCAGCCAGGTGGTGGAAGATGGAGAGGCCGGAGCCGTGGGTGATCGGCGCGGCGTGCAACAGGACGTCACCGGATCGCGCCGGGTTGATGTTGAGGAGGAACTGCTCCGCCATGGTGACGAGATTCCGGTGGGTCAGCATGGCCCCCTTCGGGTGTCCCGTCGTCCCGGAAGTATAGAAGATCCAGGCGAGGTCGTCCGGCTCGATCGCCAGGTCCGGCGGCGTCTCCCACCGGTCGGCGAGGACGTGCTCGTAGCCGAGGTCGCCGTCGCCCCCACGGCCCACGCAGATCAGGTGCTTGACGGTGGTCAGGTTCCGCCGCATCTGGGCCAGGTGCTCGCGGAACTCTTCGCCGTAGATGAGCGCGACGGCGCCCGAGTCGTTGAGCATGTACTCGTGCTCGCCCGGCAGGAGCCGGACGTTCATCGGCACCACGGCCATCCCCGCCTTCATGGGCGCCAGGAGCGTCTCGAGCCCCTGGTAGCAGTTGGGGACCAGCATCCCCACGCGATCGCCGGGCTGCCCGCCGAGGGAGAGGAGGGCGTGGGCGAGGCGGTTGGCGCGTGCCTCGGCCTCGCGAAACGTAATCGTCACATCGCCCTGGAGCCAGGCGGGGCGGTCGGGGTAGCGCAAGGCGGCGCGCGTCAGGAAGTGGGCGGCGTGCATCGCGTTCCTCCGCGGTCAGCGGCCCGGGAAGCGGGCCGGGCGTTTCTCCAGGAAGGCGCGGATCCCTTCCTTCGCGTCATCGGAGCCGTAGGCTTCCATATAGCAGCGCGCCTCCTCGCGGAGGCCGTCGGCGAGGGGACGCGGCAGGCCCCGGTGGACGGCTTCCTTGACCTTGGCGAGGGCGACGGGCGATTTGGCCGCGAGCTTGTGGGCCAGCGCCGTCGTCTCGGCCATGAGCCTGTCGTCGGGGACGACGCGGTTCACGAGACCCATGGTGAGCGCCGCGTCGGCCCCGATCTGCTCGCCGAGCAGGAGCAGCTCGAGCCCACGCGTCTCTCCGACCAAACGCGGGAGCCGCTGGGTCCCGCCCCAGCCGGAGACGACGCCCAGATTGACCTCGGGCTGGCCGAAGCGCGCCGACTCGGCGGCGATCCGCAGGTCGCACGCCATCGAGAGCTCCATGCCGCCCCCCACGCAGACTCCATTGATGGCTGCAATGATGACCTTGGCCAACTCTCCGATCCGGCCGAAGAGCCCCTGCCCGAGCGCGATGAAGTCCGCGCAGCCGACAGCGTCGAGCCCCTCCAGTTCTCGGATGTCGGCACCGCCGCTGAACATGCCCGGGAGCGTGCTCGTGATAATGATGACGCGGACGGCGGGATCGGCGGCGGCTCGGCTGAGGCCGGCCTCCAGCTCGTCCATGAAAGCGCGGCTCATGGCGTTGACCGGCGGCCGTTCCATCGAAAGGACGGCGACGCGATCGGCGACGGCGAGTGAGACCATGGTGGGGCGCATACGACGGTCGCTATGGTAGCACGCCACGGTGGGGCGTGGCAGAGCGGGCCGCCAAGCCTCACGGGTCGAATCTCGCCTTGACTTGTCGCCGGGACTCTTCGAGAATGGCCCGTCGATCGCGCCCAACGCGGACCGTCCAGTAACAGCAAGGAGGGGCCCATGAGCTCGCGGATGACAACCACCGGGGTGCTCGCCTGCCTTACCCTGATCGTCGCGCTCGGGCTCAGCCCGGTCGCCCAGGCCCAGGACGTGAAGATCGGGATCGTCCAGCCCCTGAGCGGGATCCCCGTGATCGTGGATTTCGGGGAATCCTACCTCCAGGGCAACAAGCTGGCGATCAAGGAGTACAACGCCCGCGGCGGCTACAAGGGAAAACCGGTGCAGCTCGTCATCTACGACGACGAGGGGAACCCCAAGCGCGCCGTCGAGGTCTTCACCCGCCTGCTCACCCAGGACAAGGTCAACGTCGTGATCGGCACCACCAACTCGGGCAATGTCCTCGCGGTCATGCACCTGAACCAGCAGCACAAGATCCCGCTGATGGCAGGTCCCTCGATCGCCACGCCGATCACCAAGAAGTTCGCCGACCAGCCCAAGAACTACATCTTTCGCTGCTCCATGGTGGAGGAGTATCAGGTCAACGCGCTGCTGGACTGGGCGACCAAGAAGACCAAGTCGATCGGGCTCCTGCATTCCACGACCGGCTACGGGCTGTTCGCCAAGGGCGAAATCCTGAAGGGCCTGGAGGCCCGCAAGGTGCCGCCCCTGGTGGTCGAGTCCTCGAACCCGGGCATCACCGACTTCACCCCCCAGCTCCTCAAGTTCAAGGAGAAGAACATCGAGATCATCCTCACCTTCGCCGAGGAGTGGGAGATCCAATTCAAGAATCTGGCCAAGATCGGCTATAACCCGATCATGGCCGGCAACTGGGGGATGTCCTCGGGCAAGCTCCGCGAGATCGTGGGCGACGACCTCCTGAAGAACGCCGTGATGGGCCAGGCCCTCGACCTGAACGAGCCCAAGGCGCGCGCGTGGGACGAGAAGATGCGGAAGGAGTACGGGAAGGAATACCGCTGGCCGGTCATCGCCTCCTTCGGCTACGACGCGGCGAATCTCGTGCTCAAGGCCCTCGACATGGCCGGGCCCCACCCGGACGAGCTCCGGGACGCGCTTGAGCGGATCGACAACTTCGACGCCATCACCACCGGTATCCCGAAGAAGCCGTACTCCAAGGACGACCACGAGTGCGTGGACCAGAAAGACGTCTTCCTGGGGGTCTGGGAGAAAGGCAAGGTGGTCAGGCTGAAGCAGTAAGTGAGCCTCGAGTCCCTTCTTCAGGTTCTGATCGGCGGGGTGGCGGTGGGGAGCATCTATGCCCTCGTCGCCCAGGGCTTCTATATCACCCACCGGACGACCCTGACACTCAACTTCGGTCAGGGTGACTTCCTCATGCTCGGGGCCTTCCTCGGCCTCACGCTCGTCAAGGCTGGGGTCCCGATCCTTGTCACGGCCCTCATCGTCGTGACCGTTCTGGCGGCGCTGGGCGTCCTCCTCGAACGGGTGGCGATCCGACCGGTCGGCTACCTCACCCTCTCCTGGGTGCTCACCACGATGGGCTTTGGCGTCATCATCCAGAACGTGGCGACCGCGTTCTGGGGGAAGTCGTCCCAGTCGTTTCCCTCGCTGGTGCGCGGCAGGGTCGTGGACGTGATCCGGATCGGGGGCGTCGGGATCGTCGTGGAGGAGCTCTTCATCATCGTCGCGTCCATCCTGATCATGGGCGGGTATCTCTTCCTCCTGAACCGGACGCTGACGGGCAAGGCCCTGGCCGCCGTCGCCTTCAATCGCGACACCGCGGCCCTCCTCGGCGTTGACGTCAAGCGCATGGCCATCCTCGTCTACGCGATCGCGGCGATCCTGGCGGCCGTGAGCGGGATCCTGGTCGGCCCCATCACCTCACTCCACCCCTTCATGGGAGTGAAGTTCGCCATCAAGGGGTTCGCCGCCGGGATTCTCGGCGGCTTCATGAGCCCGGTCGGGATCTGGGTGGGCGGGATTCTCCTGGGGGTCATCGAGCTGTTTTCAAATCTGGTCTCTTCGCAGTTCGGCGATCTCTACCCGTTCCTCATCATCATCCTCGTCCTGATCTTCCGGCCCTCGGGCCTCTTCCGCGACCCCACATCGAAATGAGTGCCCTCCGCGTCCTCCCCTGGCTGGTCGGTCTCGCCGTTCTCTCCCTGCTCCCCTGGGCGGTGCCGACCCAGTACTTCACCCTCCTGCTCCAGACGGCCGCCTATGACACCATCGTCGTCATCGGCCTGAACCTCCTGGTGGGGTTCTCCGGGCAGATCTCGCTCGGCCACGCTGGCTTTTTTGCCATCGGCGCCTACACGACCGTTCTCCTGACCACGACGTACGGGCTCTCGCTCTGGCTGACGCTTCCCGCGGCGGCGGCGCTCGCGGGCGTCGCCGGATTCCTCCTGGCCCTGCCCGCGATCCGCACTCGAGGGCTGTATCTGGCCATGATCACGGTGGGCTTCGGCTTCGTGGTGGAGATCGTCGCCCAGCGCTGGGTGGACCTGACGGGCGGCACGATGGGGATCTACGCCATCCCCCAGCCGTTCGGCCCGATCGGCTACTTCTACCTCGTGGCCGGCGTGGCGGTGGCGCTCCAGCTCGCCATGAATCATCTCACGGACTCGCTCTGGGGGAAGACGCTGCTCGCCCTCAAGGGGAGCGAAGAAGCGGCGCAGAGTGTGGGGATCCGCGTGGTGCGCTGGAAGGTGGTGGCCTTCGCCGTGAGCGCCGTGTACGCGGGGATCGGCGGCGCCTTCTTCGGCCACCAGAACGGGTACATCAATTCGGACAGCTTCACGTTCGGCGCCTCGCTCTACTATCTGGTGGCGCTGGTCATCGGGGGCGTCGGCTCCAACTACGGCCCGGTGGTCGGGACGGTCTTCCTGGCCTTCATCACCCACTTTTCTGCGGGCCTGTACGAGCAGCGCTTCTTCCTCCTGGGCGGCCTCCTCCTCTTCACGCTCGTCTTCCTCCCCGACGGGATCGTGGGGACGCTGGAGAAATGGCTCAAGCGCCGGCGCGAAATGCGCCTGGCGCCGGTCGAGGCCGAGCCGGACGTGGCGGACGTGCTCGCCGCCCATGCGAGCGGACGCGACGGCGCGCTTCTCGAGACGGCGGAGCTCACCAAGCACTACGCCGGCGTCACGGCCGTGGAGCAGGTCGCGCTCACCATCGAGCCGGGGACCATCCACGCCCTCATCGGCCCCAACGGGGCGGGGAAGACCACGTTCATCAACCTGATCACGGGCCGCATTCCCGCAGACCGCGGCCGGGTCTTCTACCGCGCCCGGCCCCTGAACGGGCTCGGGACCCCCGATCGGGCGCGCCTGGGGATCGCGCGGACTTTCCAGAATCTCCAGCTCTTTCCCGACCTCACCGTCTTCGAGAACGTCCTCGTCGGCTTCCACCGCCACGGCGAGGCCACCCTCGTCGAATACGCCCTGGGCCTTCCACGGGCGCGCCGCGAGACCGCGCGGCACACCGGTCAAGCCTTGGCCCTTCTCTCCTTCCTTGGGATCGGCGAGCTGGCGGGCCTCCGGGCGACCGAAGTGGCCTACGGGCATCAGAAGCTCACCGAGCTGGCGCGCGCGCTGGCCGTCAAGCCCGACTTCATCCTCCTCGACGAACCCGTTGCCGGCGCTAACCGGACCGAGGTCGAGCGCATCGCGCAGATCCTGGGCCGGCTGCGGGCCATCGGCGTCACCGTCCTCCTGGTCGAGCACAACATGGACTTCGTCATGCGGATCTCCGACCGGGTGTCGGTTCTGAACTTCGGCGAGAAGATCGCGGAGGGGACGCCCCAGGAGGTGCGCGCCAATCCTCAGGTGATCGAGGCATACCTGGGGCGCTGGGGAGCCACCGGTGCTCGCCGTTAAGAACCTGCGCGTCCACTACGGCAAGATCGAAGTCCTCAAGGGCGTGAGTCTGGACGTCCGGGCGGGGGAGATCGTGACCGTGATCGGCAGCAACGGTGCGGGGAAGACGACCCTCCTCCGGGCCATCTCCGGGCTCGCCCCCATCGTCGCCGGCGAGGTGATGCTGGAGGGGCGGCCGATCCACCGGTACCCGCCTCACCGGATCTCCCGCCTGGGCGTGGCCCACATCCCCCAGGGCCGCCAGATCATCCCCGACCTGACCGTAGAGGATAACCTCCGCCTCGGCGGTTACCGGCTCGCCCGTGACCGCGGCAAGGTGCGGGAGTTCATGGCCCGCGAGTACGAGCGCTTTCCGCGCCTCAGCGAGCGCCGCAGCCAGATCGCCGGGTCCCTCTCAGGCGGCGAGCAGCAGATGTTGGCGATTGCTCGAGGGCTCATGATGGATCCCCGGTTCGTGATGACAGATGAGCCGTCACTGGGACTAGCCCCCAAGGCCGTGGACGAGATCATGGCGACGCTCCAGGCGCTGAACCGGCATGGCGTGACGATCCTGCTCGTCGAGCAGGCCGCCGCCGAGGCGCTGATCCTCGCCCACCGCGGCTACGTCATCCGCACCGGCGAGGTGTTCCTGGCGGGCCCCGCGGAAGACCTCCGGCGGGATCCGCGCGTCATCGAGGGGTATCTGGGCGGCTGAGGGGAGGTAAGGCTGCCCGCAGGAGGGCACACTCGGATTCGCGAGTCGGTCGGTGACCGCACCGGGTTGCGGGCCCGAGCAACAAACCAGCGACCACGGGGATCGATGCTAATGGCGGAGCGCGATACCCCGGATGTCAGCGTGGAATGACTTCCAGGTATGCCAGCGGCGTCTCCTCGCCGTGGGCGTGGCGAGTGATGGGGAAGCGCCCCGTCGCCCTCGCTACGAACCACATGGTGGTCACGGCTCCAGGCTTGAGGTCCTTCTCGATGTCGTAGCCATGCAGGTGGATGGTGATCGGCTCGTCGGCGGACCAGCGCAGCACGATGTCGTCGCCCTGGCCGGCGCGGATGAGCTGCTTGTCGGCCGGCAGTGCGCCCGCGCGAATGTTGAGGTCGAGCTCCTGCCGGGCCGGCTTCGAGCCGCCGCTGCAGCCTAGGGCCCAGACGGCCACGAGGAGGAGAAAGACACGAACGAGCCGGCGCCCTTGCCTCACGGAGAGCCCCCAATTGGCGCGGCTATGATACCTCTTGGAGCGCCGATGCGCCGATTCACGCCGGTCCTCTGGCTCACCACACTCGGCTTGCTCTTGACTCCGGCCGAGGCGGGGCACGAGCTGCCTGTCTATCCCTCCTACTACCCGCAGGAAATCAGGGTGGAGGCGGTGGACCCGGCCCAGGCCGGAGCGCGCCTGGCCGACGCGAGCATCCACGCCTACCTCGGGGCGGAGCCCGCCGGGAAGCTTCCCGGGCCCGACACGGTGAGCGCCATCGAGTCGTTCGGCTCCTACTTGGTCCTGACCTTCGATCCCGGCTTCGTCCAGCGCCATGAGCGTGAGGCCCGCTGCGCCGCGGCCGCCACGCTCGGGCGACGGGCCGCCGTGGGCGCCGGCCAGGGGCGCTTCGTGTTCCACCCTTACCCAGTCACCCCCTACCATGCCGATTACCTCCACCACTTCGATCTGGCCGAAGCTGCCAAGCGGCGCTACCTGAGCGCGGCCCCGCAGCCGGGAGGCGAGCGGGCGCCGGCGCTCAGGGTGAGAGGGGAAGGCCCGCTGGCAGAGCGGCTGTTCGGCCCGTCAGGGCCCGTCGGCGTGCGGCACTGGGACGCGACGGCCGCGGAAGTGCCGGCGGCCGGCCTCCTGGCCGCTCACGCCTTCGCGATGAATGGCTGGCTGGGTCCGGCCTGGATGAAGGAGGGGTGGTTCCAGGCGCTCGCGCTGCTGGGCGGGACGCTGAGCGACGCAGGAGCGCGGGAGGCCGCTGAGTCCCTGGCGCTTCGGCTGAAGCGGGGCGAGTACGGCGCCCCCGAGGAGCGGCTCGATCTGGAACGCGCGCTCGTCACCCGGCTTGCGAGCGGCTGCGAGCGCGTGGTCCTCGGCTACGCGGTGAAGCGCGAGTTCGTGAACACGGCGTTCTCGCCCGGCATCGAGAACATCGCCTACGATTCCCAGCTCGGCCTCGACTCTCCGCTGTTCATCAGGACGGCGAAGCTCAAGGACTTCCCCTGGAATGGCTGGCTGCGCATCGGGATCGCCGCCGCGCCCCGAGCGGCGTGGAACCCCATGGGCGGCTTCACGGACCCGGCTGGTCGGCTGATCTGGTACGCGGTCGGCGATCCCGCGCTGCTGCCCTCGCCCTATGGCCCTGGCTGGGTGCCGAACCGCATCGTTGACGTGAGGGCGGAGCCCCGGAGATGAGCGGATGAGGCCGCACGTGACCGCGCCGCTGTCCGCTGCGGCGGTGCTCCTCGTGGCCGGCGCCGGGCCCGCCGGAGCGCATGGCTTCGGCCAGCGCTATGACCTGCCTGTCCCGCTCGGCCTCTACCTATCGGGAGCGGCGGCGGCGGTGGCCTTCTCCTTCCTGCTCCTCGCGCTGTTTCTCCGGCGCGCCCCAGGTCTCCATAGCTATCCGCGGGTCAATCTCCTGCGATCGCCGGTTGTCCGCCTGCTCGCGCACCCCGCGGTCCTGCTCGGCGCGAAGGTGACGTCGGTGGGCCTGTTCGGCTTCTTCCTCCTGGCGGGCCTCATCGGCGATCCGCAGCCGCTGAGGAATCTGGCTCCTACGCTCGCCTGGGTGATCTGGTGGGTGGGGCTGAGCTATGTGTCGGCCCTGGCCGGCGATCTCTGGACGCTCATCAATCCGTGGCGGGCGACCTTCGGCTGGGCCGAGGCGCTCTATCAGCGCTTGCGCCCGAAGCGAGAGCTCTCGCTCCGCCTGCCGTATCCGCCGGCGCTGGGCGTATGGCCCGGCCTCGTCCTCTTCTTTGCCTTCGCCTGGGTGGAGCTGGTCTTCCCGGGGCGGGCCGTACCTGCAGCCCTCGCCTGGCTCGCCATAGGCTACTCGCTCATCACCTGGACGGGGATGCTCCTGTTCGGACGGGAGCGCTGGCTCAGGCGCGGGGAGGCCTTCTCGCTGGCCTTCGGGCTCTTGAGCCGCTTCGCGCCGACCGAGCTGCGGGTGATCCGGCGAGCGGTGTGCGAGAGCTGCGATCTGGGCTGCGCCGCCTCGGCCGAGTGCATCAACTGCGCGGCTTGCTTCGCGCGGGCGCCGGCCGCGGATCGGGAGTGGAACCTACGCCCTTTCGCGGTCGGCCTGCTGCGCGCCGACCGCGCCTCGGCCTCCATGATGGGCTTCATCCTCCTCATGCTCTCCACGGTGACCTTCGATGGCTTCATGGCGACGCCCGCCTGGGCGAGGCTCGAGGACGCCCTCTTCATGCGGCTGCCCGGTCCGGACCCGGCGCGCCTGACGGCTGCGCAGACTATGGGCCTCGTCGCCTTCCCCCTCCTGTTCGCCGGCGTCTTTCTCGTCGTGGTCCGAGTCATGGGCGCCGTCAGCGGCACACGGCAGCCCGTCGCGGCGCTGGCGCCGAGGTTCGCCTTCACCCTGGTGCCCATCGCGATCGCTTACCACCTGGCGCACTACCTTTCCTTCCTCCTCATCCAGGGCCAGCTCATTATCCCGCTCCTCTCGGACCCCTTCGGGTTCGCCTGGAACCTCTTTGGGACGGCCGGGTACCGGATCAATATCGGCGCCGTCGGGGCCCGTTTCGCCTGGTACACGGCCGTCATCGCCATCGTGGCTGGGCACATCATCGCTGTGTACCTGGCCCACGTGCTGGCCATAGGCATGCTCGGCCACCGCGGGCCGGCGCTCCGCAGCCAGTACCCCATGACGGCTCTGATGGTGAGTTACACCATGGTGAGCCTCTGGATCCTGGCCCAGCCCATCGTGGAAGGAGGCATGCCCTCGTCAGGCCCCGGTGGGACGGCTGCAATCGTGGCCATCCCGGCAGATGCCCTGATCCCCGAGCCGGGCACGGGCCGCTTGCTGCCGGTGGGGGCCGGGAAGACTGCGAAGGTGAAGCTCACCTACCGCCTGCTGGCCTCGAAGTTCCACGATGGGACGGCGACGGCGCCGGCCGATCTCCTCTACGCCTATGCCTTCGCGTACCGCTGGGGCGCGCGGGGTGTCGCCGAGAGCCCGGTGTACGATCCTGCCATTGCCCGCTCTACTGCGTCACTCCGCGAGCGGCTCGCGGGGGTGCGGGTGCTGCGCGTGGAGCGGACGACCAAGGGCGTCGGGGACCTGAAGCTGATCCAGGAGATGCCGGTGGTGGAGGTGTACCTGAGCGCTGCCGCAGGCGGGGCGGAGGACGCTGGCGCCATCGCACCCCCCTGGAGCGCGCTGCCATGGCCTGTCGTGACGCTGATGGACGAGGCGGTGAGCCGCGGCTGGGCCGCGTTCTCCCAGGAAGAGGCGGCGCGCCGCGGAGTGGAGTGGCTGGACCCGGTGCGCTCGGACGCGCTCAAGGAGCGCATGGCGGCCTTGGCGCAGGAGCTCGAGCGTCGCGCCTTCGTGCCGGAGCCGCTCCGCCGGCTGGTGAGCGCGGAGGAAGCGCGGGCGCGCTGGGCGGCGCTGCGGGCCTTCTACGCGGCCCACGGCCACCTGCTCGTCACAAATGGCCCGTATATCCTGACCAAGTGGTCCGAGGACTCGGCGGTGCTCGGGGTGTTCAGGGACTTCAGCTACCCGCTGGGGGTTGGATCGTTCGACGCCTACGCGATTCCGCGTCGGGCGTACATCTCCCGGGTCGAACAGCACGGAGGGCGGTTGGAGGTGACGGCCGAGGTGGAGCAGCTAGAGAAGTTCCAACGCAGTTACGACCTCGTGCGGAAGCCCTTTCGGGCCGGGGTTTCGGCCGGCATCAGGCCCGACGTCGTCGCGGCGCAGTACGTGGTCGTGGATGCCGCCGGCCGCGTGGCGCGGACCGGAGTGGTGGCGCCCGGCGCGGATGCCGTCTTCCGGGTAGACCTCGCGGGGAGCCTGCCGCCCGGACGCTATGCCGTGATGGTCGCCCTCTACCTGAATGAGAACACCATGAACCCGGACGTGCGCCGCGTCGAGTACGTGGTCCCGGAGCCCGCCGCGGCCCGCCGGCCATGACCCGGGCCCGAACGTGGCGAGATGACAGCGGATGTCTCTTGGTCGCGTCGCGTTTATCCAAGGTTTGCCGCCGAGAACCAGACGAGATCGCTGGCGAAAACGTGACCGCGACCAAACACAGGTTCGAATCCCGTTGGGGCCAGCATTTGAATTTCGTTGATGTTTGATGGCTGCATGTCTTGAGTCGCGCTGCGGGCAGGGCATTTTGAATCAACGGACGGCTGACAACTAGCCCGATCGACGGACCCTCTGGCAGGCCTGATCTCGTCAATCCGCGGCGCGCAGTCCTCAGGCGAACACTACGAGCCAAAGCGCAGTGGCGAAGCCTCCGCTTGTTGCTCTCAGCACTGCGTCAGCGAGGCCATCTCACCCGTGTACTGCCGCCCCGGTTCATGGGAGGACGGCGCGATGAAGACGACTCTGATGATCGCCCTGCTCATCACAGCTCTGGCGGCTCCAGCATTTGCGACTGACGGCGGCCGCGACGACATCCAAGCCCCGCGGAGCGACGTTCCACAGGCGCCCACAGATGGGAGCCCGATCCAAGCCCCCTGAATCGCCATAGGGTAAGGAGCGTTTCACTCGCGCGCGGGCAGAGCCCGTCCCTGAGAGAGCGGGTTGAAATCCGGCTGCAGCTGAAGCGCGTCAGCGATCTTCGTCACGGTGTTGAAGAGCTGGACCTGGTGGCGGTCCCCGCGGCCCTCCGTGCGTCGCGAATTGACATCCCGTTGACATTCTCACGGCCCTCACTGCTAGGATCGCGGCACCCTCAAGCGGAGGTGGCCGGATGAACTTCACCCCCGGGATCGGCCTTACCAACGAGGGTGCGGAGGTGCCGGATGGGCTCGTCGGCCAGGTCAGCGTCGTGGACCACGCTCCGCTGATTAGACCGCCATCCCTGCGATTCTGAGTGAGCGTCGAGGTGTCGGCCTGGTGAGGATGGGCACGCTGGCGCTCGTGGCTCTGGGTCTCCTCTCGGCGGCGCTCTACGCCTGCGCCGTCCCGGCCGCACACTGGCTCGGACTCGAGCCGCTGGCCCTCCACGTGCCCATCACCAGCATTCTGTTTGGGCTCTATCTGCTCGCGCTGGGGCCCGTCATGGGCCGGCTGCGGTCGACGCGGAGCACACTCATCGGAGTCCTGGGTTTCGCGTTCCTCTTCCGGCTTCTGCTGTTGCCCACGCCAGTCTATCTCTCTTCCGACATCTACCGCTATCTCTGGGACGGCCGGGTACAGTGGGCCGGTGTCAACCCATACCGCCATCCGCCCGCGGCGCTCGAGCTGGCGGCGCTGCGCGATCCCGTGACCCATCCGCACATCAATCGGCCGACGGCGGTGACAGCCTACCCGCCGGGGGCCCAGTGGCTCTTCGCGCTGGCAGCGCTGGTGGCCCCAGGGAGCATCCTCGGCTGGCGCGTGCTCCTGCTGGCCATCGAGGCCGCGACCTGCTGGATTCTCCTGCGAGTGTTGCGCCGGCTCGGCGCGCCGGGGACCGCCATCCTCGCCTATGCCTGGTCCCCGCTCGTGATCTTCGAAGGTGTCCAGGCAGGCCATGTGGACCTGGCTGTTGTCCCGCTGGTGCTCGTCGCGCTCCGCGCTCGGCTCGACGGCTCGTCGGTGCGGGCCGGGGTCCTCATTGGCCTCGCTGCGCTCGTCAAGGTGTACCCGCTGATCCTCGTCGTCGCGTGCTGGCGCCGGCGGGATTGGCGGTTCCCCGCCGCCGCAGCCGTCACCATCACGCTGGGCTATCTGCCGTACGCCTGGCCGCTGGGCGTGGGGGCGCTCGGATTCCTACCGTCATACTTTCTCGACCGCCGGGAGGATTTCAACCTGGGGCTGCGTGCGCTGCTGACCTGGGGTCTCGGCCTCTCAGGCGAGACGGTGCGCCGCGTCGCCATCGTGCTCCTGCTGATCGCGGTCGGTGGCGCGCTCGCCTGGATCGGCGCGCGGCACCGCGACCGCAGGCTCGACACCTGGCAGGCGGCGGGCCTCGCCGTGGGCGCGTGGCTCGTGCTCGGGCCCTTCAGTGTCCACCCCTGGTACGTCCTGTGGCTGGTGCTTTTCCTGTGCGTGAATCCGTCACCCGCGTGGCTGTACTTCAGCGGCGCCGTATCGCTGTCTTACGTGGAGTACCTCGTCCAGCCGGCCGGGCTCCCCTGGTGGGCGTGGCTCGGCGAGTATGGTCCGCTCTACGTGCTGCTCGGGGTCCGGGCCTACCGAGCTTGGAGCCGCCCGGGGAGCCTTGAGATGACCTCGGTGAGGTCCGCATGAGCGCTGCGGGGCTCGCCCTCGGCCTCGTCAACGTGCTCGTGGTTTGCGGGCTCTTGCTCTACGCGAGCAATGCCTATGTGATGGTGGCAATCCACTGGCGCCACCGTCGCGATCCCCAGACGACTCCTCAGCTGCCCGAGCCGCTGCCAACGGTGACGGTCCAGCTTCCGCTCTACAACGAGCGCTACGTCGCGGCGCGGCTGCTCGAGGCGGTTGGGCGGCTCGACTATCCGGCCGACCGTCTTCAGATTCAGGTCCTCGACGATTCCAGCGACGACACGCCGGCGGTCGTCGCGGCCGTCTCCGAGCGCCTGCGCGCGCGTGGCCTCGAGGTGGCCCATCTCCGCCGCGGCGTGCGCACCGGCTTCAAGGCGGGCGCGCTGGCCGAGGGGCTCGTTCAGGCGCGCGGGGAGCTCATCGCGATCTTCGATGCCGACTTCGTGCCGCCTCCTGATTTTTTGCGCGCGACAATCCGGCACTTCGGTCCGGGCGTCGCGGTGGTCCAGGCCCGATGGGAGCATCTCAACCGGTCGTTCTCCGCGCTCACCGTCGCCCAATCGTTCGGAATCGACGGCCATTTTGGGGTCGAGCAGACAGCGCGGGCGCGGAGCGGGCTCTTGCTCAACTTCAACGGCACGGCGGGCGTGTGGCGCAAGGCCGCCATCCTGGACGCCGGGGGCTGGGCACACGACACGCTGACCGAGGACCTGGATCTCTCCTACCGCGCCCAGCTCCGCGGCTGGCGCATCGTCTACCGCCCGGAGATCGTCTGCCCGGCGGAGTTGCCGGTCGTGATCTCGGGCTTCAAGTCGCAGCAGCGCCGCTGGGCCAAGGGCTCCATCCAGACGGCGCTCAAGCTGCTTCCGGCCGTCTGGCGCTCGCCGCTCGGCGCGTGGCGAAAGTATCAAGCCACGGTGCATCTGACCTACTACCTGATCCACCCCCTCATGCTCCTGGGAGCGCTCCTGGCATTGCCCTGGCACACCCTCGGCGGGTCGGGGTCCGACTCGGCTGCGCCAGCGTGGGTGGGAGCCGTCTTCATGCTGGCCACGCTGGGCCCCGCCACCATGCTCGTCTATGCCCAGCGCGCCCTCGACCCGTGCTGGTGGCGCCGGATCTGGCAGCTGCCGAGCATCATGGTGATCGGCGTCGGTGCGGCGCTCAGCACGAGCCTCGCGGTCCTCGGGGCGTTTACCGGGAGCGGGCAGGAGTTCGTCCGCACCCCCAAGTTCGGAATCACCGGGAAGTCGGGCTCGTGGCGCGGCAACCTCTATGCGAGCGGTTCGCCGTGGGGCGGTCTCGCCGAGCTCGCGCTTGGGCTCTACTGCGCCCGCGCCACCTGGCTCTTCGTCTCCGACGGGCAATACACGGTGGCGCCGTTTCTCGCTCTCTACGCGCTTGGCTTCCTGGCGGTCGGCGGGCTCACGCTGTGGCAGTCCCGCGGATTCGCAGCTGCCCGCACGCGCGCGGCGGCGGGCCGCGCGCCGGCGGCCGCGGCCGCCCTTCTCATAGCTCTCATGGCGCCGGCACGCGCCGAGGACACGCGGGCGGCGCTCGTCGAGGCAGGGGAGCGCTGGTGGAGGCAGTCGCCTGATCCCCTGAACCCAGTCGCGTGCGCGACCTGTCACTTCGACCGCGAGGCCATCAGGGGGTGGGCGCCGAGCTTTCCCAAATTCAAGCCGCTGCCACCGCCCGCGGCGCGCGTGATGACGCTGCTACAGGCTAACGCCGAGGCCGTGGAGCGCCACTACCGTTTGGCCGAGCCCTTGCCGGTGGCGACGGCGATCACGGCGTACCTCGACACTCTTGCGTCGGACCTGCCTTTGAGCCCTGGACTGAGCGCAGGTCAACCGGTGTTCCCTTCCCGAGTTCGCGCGCTCGAAGCGAGCGTCAGGCGGGGAGAGCGGGAGTTTCGGACCCTGTGCGGCGCCTGCCACAATCCAGAGGCGGTCTCGCCCGCCCTCCGCACGTTCCCGCGGACGAAAGAAGGGAAGGGGGAGACTCTGGAGCGCTTTCTCGAGACCCATCGGGCCTCTTCGCCACGGCTCGGGTGGGATGGGCAACCGATGGCCGATCTCCTCGCTTACCTCGCGTCGTGCCTCGCTGGGCAGCCCGACGGTACCCGTCCGAACGCCCGAAGGGAGGAACCATGACCCACACGCGTCTCGTGGCCGCGCTGACCCTCGTCCTAGCCCTGAGCATCCTCGTCGCGTTCGTGCCGCCTGCCGCCGCTCAGACGGTCATCGCCGGCACCGTCAAGAGCAAGGACGGTAAGCCGCTGCCGGGGCTCGCGCTGCTGGAAAAGGGCGAGATTCACAACAACGTCTGGGACCGCGGCGCGCTCGTGGACGCCCGCGGCCACTTCCGAATCGAGGTGGGATCGGCCGGCCAGTACGGTCTCCACGTCTATTCGACTGGCTATCTCTATGCGCCGCAGGCGGTCAAGGTGGAGGCCGGCAAGCCGCTCGAGCTCCAGATCGTGCTCGTGCCCGAGCCCACGCGTGCCAATACGCCCATTATCCGGAAGGTGGGCTTCTTTCCCTGGGAGGCGCGCCAGGGCAAGGTCACCTTCGTGAAGGCTGACGTGACGGATCCGAACAATGACCTGGGTCCGCAGGTCCTGACCTTCAACGCCGCGACGGGGCGCGCCTATGCGATGGAACCACCCCAGAAGGTGCGGGACCTCAAGGCCAACTTCCCCAACGGTGTCTACCAGCTTGCAGTGGACACGCCGACGGCCCCGATCAACCCCCGGGATTGGCACTTCGTGGTCGCCGACCACCAGTGCAACACCTCTGACATCCTGAGCTTCCCCCACGAGCCCAAGCCCCAGCAGGTGATCCGTTAGGGCGGGTCGCAGATGATAAGCTTCATGGTCGCGAGGCTCCTCGGTGTCGACAACGGCCGAGTCAGAAAAGTCCGGCAGGGGGAAGGCCGTCCGAGGAGATCTCCTCGCGAGGAGGACACCATGAAGGAACGCATCGAGGCTTTCGGCAGCGTCACCATTTTCTTTGGCGCTGGCCTGCTCGCGTTCGTGCTGGCTGCCGCTGGATGCGCCACCGCGCCGACGCGCCCCACCGATCTCACGGCGCTCGGTGTCGCGGATGCGGCGCGCTTGATCCGCGACAAGCAGGTCACCAGCATCGAGCTCACGCAGGCCTACCTCGCGCGGGCGCAGGCGAGCCGTGACCTCAACGCGTTTATCACGCTGGGCGAGGCGAACGCGCTAGCGGCGGCGCGACAGGCGGACATGGACCTCGCCGCCGGCAGGGTGCGCGGACCGTTGCATGGTGTGCCGCTGGTCGTGAAGGACAACGTTCACGTGGCGGGAATGCCCAACACGGCGGGGACGCCGGCGCTGCGGGCGTTCGTGCCGAAGGAGCATGCGCGGGTCGCGCAGCGGCTGGTCGACGCGGGCGCGGTGATCCTCGGCAAGACGAACATGCACGAGCTGGCCTTCGGGATCTCGGGCTACAACGAGGGATTCTACACGGCCCAGCCGATCGGCGTCCGCAACCCGTACGACCGCTCGCGCATCGCCGGCGGTTCCTCCAGCGGCACGGGCGCGGCGATTGGCGCGCGGCTGGCGCCGGGCGGGCTCGGCAGCGACACGGGCGGATCGGTGCGCATCCCGTCCGCGCTGTGCGGCATCGCCGGGCTGCGGCCGACGATCGGGCGCTACAGCCAGGACGGCATCACGCCGATCGCACACTCGCGCGATACGGCAGGGCCGATGGCGCAGACGGTCTCCGACGTGGCGCTACTGGACGCCGTCATCACGGGAGGCAAGGTAGCCACGCCGGCGTCGCTCACCGGGGTCAGGCTCGGCATCTATCGCGCCTACTTCTTCGCCGACCTGGACACCGATACACAGGCCGTGACCGAGGCGGCTCTCGACAAGCTGCGGCAGGCGGGGGCGACGATCGTCGAGGTCGACATGCCGCTGCTCAAGGCCACGAACGATGCGGTGAGCTTCCCCGTGGCGCTCTACGAGGCATACGACGACCTCAAGGCCTATCTCGTGAAGTACGGGACGGGCCTCACGGTGGAGCAGGTGGCAGCGCAGATCGCGAGCAAGGATGTCAAGGCGACCTACGACGGGCTTGTGCTGCCTCGCAAGCTGCCAGCGCCCAACGGCGTGGTGGACGCGGCGCCGGCCTACGACGCCGCGATGAAGCAGGTGCGGCCAGCGCTGCTCGCGCTCTTCGACGACGCCTTCCAGAGGAACCGTATCGACGCGCTCATCGCGCCGACGACGCCGCGCGTGGCGGTCGCGCAGGGGCCGCAGGCGAGCAGCCTCGAAACGTTCCTGCTCTTCATCCGCAACACCGACCCGGGCAGCAATGCGGGGATCCCGGGGCTGGCGATCCCTGCGGGACTCGGGCCGAGCACCGGGCTGCCCGTCGGCCTTTCGCTCGATGGCCCGCGCGGCAGCGACGAGCGACTCCTGGCGCTCGGCCAAGCGATCGAACGAATCCTCGGCCGCACACCCGCGCCGGCCCGCTGATTCGGACCGTGCCCGGTTACGACGGGAGGTAATGTCGCCCTCGCCTGGCTACTCGACCTCCCTCGCGACCACCGAGACGGGCGGCACCGAATCCGAGGTTGCCACCGCGTTGCGCCGGGCCATGGTCTCGTTGCGGCGGCCGAGCCACAGGGCGTTGACCACCCAGAGGAGCGCGATCGGGACGGCCGCAAGGCTGATGCCCCCAACCCCGAGCCCCAGCAGGCCCAGGCCGGCATAGGACCAGGCGCCGACCTGGTCGCCTGCCCGATAGACGAAAGTATCGATGAAGCTCTTGGCCTTGTACTTGTCCTCGCGCGGGACGACGGTGAAGCACGTCTCGCGCGTGGGTCGCGCCACGGCGAAGTTGCCGGCCCGCCGTAGGACCTGAAAGATCACGACGGCCCACAGGAGTGGTGTCAGGCCCAGCAGGGCGAATCCAGCGACGCTCAGCGCGGGCAGCAGGGCGAGGGTGACGGCCACCCCGAGGGTCTTGATGATGCGGCCCGTCAGCAGGAGCTGGATCAGGAGGGTCAGGGCGTTCACCGCCAGGTCCACGTTGGCGAAGAAGGCGGTGCGGGCAGCCCGGTCGGTGAAGCTCTGCTTCGCGAGATCAGCCTGCTGGAAATACAGGAACGTCGAGAGAATGGTGAACAGCAGCATGTAGGCGCTGAGGTTCAGCAGGTAGAGCGACTTGACGGCGTGGGCGAACCCGGCCAGAATCGTGCCGCCGATCGCGCGATCCGCGTCGCGCGGCCCCGGCCGGTCGCGCAAGCCCCGTGAGATCCGCGAGAGCCGCCGGACGCTCAACACTGCGACTTCGAGCAGGACCGCCGAGACGAGCAGCAGTCGGCTCCGCCCGAGCGGCTGCACCAGGGCGGAGGTCAGCGCCGAGCCGAGAATGCCGCCGAGCGTGCCGCCGGCTGCGATGAAGCCGAACAGCCGCCGGCTCTGCTCGCTGCTGAACACATCAGCGAGAAAGCCCCAGAAGACCGACACGATGAAGAGGTTGAACACGGCCGCCCAGATGTAGAACACGCGCCCGGTCCACAGGCCGGCCGCGCCGACGGTTGACTCGAGCAGGATCAGGAAGACGAGCAGGTTCGCCGCGAAGAATCGGTAGGTCCACGAGATGAAGCGGATGGGCGCCAGGCGGGTCACGAGGGCCGAGAAGGGCGGGTTCGCGAGCAGCATGGTGAGCAGCGTCCCGGTGAAGAGCCACGGCAGCTTCTCGATGCCCTCCGCGGCGCCGATCTCATCGCGAATCGGCCGGATCACGTAATAGGCGGACAGGATCGAGAAGAAATAGAGCCACGACCAGGTCAACGCCCTGGCTTCGGGAGGCCTGATATCGACAATCGTGCGAAGCAGCCGGAACAGGAGCCCGTCGAGCGCGTCGCCGGAGGCTGGGGTGCGCATGGGGGGGCGGGCCATGTGGCAGGGCAGTGTACCTCGGCGACGGCCGTGCTACCATCCCCCTGGTCGCGCGAGGGCGCGGGGCCAGGCCGAGCGCGGACCGCTTGGCCGGGCCAGGGAGCTCGACGTGGGCACTCCGGTATTCAGTAGGGCATTCACGGCGCGCGAGTTGCGTCGGACCCTCGGGCTCGGTTCCTGAAGGGCACGATTCTCACCACGATCGTCGGGAGGGCTCATGATCACTCGATGCTCGGATCTGGCCGTCGTGCTCGGTGCCGTCCTCGCGCTGCTCTTCGCTCAGACGACGGCGGCGGGAGCCCAGGAGAAGAAGGTCACCTTTCTCATCCATCCCACCGTTTACGGCAACAGTGGCGGCGCCGACGGCGCCGTGACGGCGTTCGCCAAGCGGAGCGGGATCCAGGTCGAGGTCGTCACCCAGCCCATTATCCAGCTCCACGAGAAGGCGGTGGTGGAGTGGATCGCCAAGAGCGGCCGCTATGATGTCGTGAGCCTCCTCGACAACTACTTCTCCGACGAGATGGCTCAGTACCTGGAGCCGCTGGATCCGATGCTCGGCCGGCTTCCCGCCGACTACGATCTCAAGGATGTGATCCCCTCACTCTTCGACTCCGTGCGGGTCGGAGGCAAGACCTACGGGATGCCGTTTCAGGGCGGAGTGGTGATGCTCTTCTACCGGAAGGACCTCTTCAGCAAATACGACGTGGCGGTGCCGAAAACGCTTGACGAGCTGCTGGCGGCGGCTCGCAAGCTGACGGCCGGGCTCCGCAAGGACGGCAACACCGACACGTTCGCCCTCGGCGTCCGGGCCAAGGAGGCCTTCGTGGGGACCCAGGACTTCCTGGTCTTCTTCTTCGCCGCCGGCGGCAATCTCTACGACAAGGACCGGACCCAGTGCGGCCTGAACTCGCCGGCCGGGATCGCCACCGAGCAGCTCTACGCCACCATGGTGAAGGAAGGGCTCATGCCGAAGGACCTGCTGGCCGTGGGGCGCGACGAGCTCATCGGCGCCTTCCAGCAGGGACGGCTCGCGATGGCCGCCTCCTTCTCGACCTACTTCGCCCAGTTCAACAACCCCAAGAACTCCAAGGTGAGCGGCCAGGTCGGCTACGCGCTGATCCCGACGGCGCCAGGGGTGCAGCCGGGACGGACCTTCAAGACCTTCTGGTACAACGTGCTCGACCGGAACAGCCGCAACAAGGAGGCGGCCTGGGCCCTGATCCAGGAGATGACGGCCAAGGCGACTCAGATCCGGATGGCCAGCACCTGGGGATTCGGCCCCGCGCGCGCCTCCGCGTTCGCCTCCCCCGAGGTCCGCCAGACCTTCCCCCACGCGGAAGTGTGGGGCCGCGCGGCCGCGGCCTCGGTGGCCGTGCCGCATCACCCTGAGTGGGCCAAGATCCAGGACGCGATCTTCGAGGAGCATGCTGCGGTGCTGACGGGCCGGCAGGCGCCCGAGCGGGCGCCGGCCCGCATGTGCGAACGGATCCAGCCGCTGCTCGGCAAGCGATGAGCGTGGGCTCCGGCGCCCAGGCAGCGCGCCGGGCCGGCGCGCTGTCCGCGGGCGCGGCGCCCTCGCTCGAGCGCGCCCTGCCGTACCTGCTCATCGCGCCCGCGGCCCTGATCCTGGGCTCCGTCTTCGTGTACCCAGCCCTCGAGAACGGCTGGCTCTCGCTCTGGTCCTGGAAGCTCACGGCGCCGGAGCGACGGACCTTCGTCGGCCTGGGCAACTACATCGACCTCTTCGCCGGCAACGCGCTCTTCCGTCAGGCCCTCGGGTTCACCCTGCTCTACACCGTTGTGACTCTGGTGGTCTCCCTCGGGCTCGGGCTCGCCGCCGCCCTGCTCCTCCACCCGGTAGCCACCTCGCGTCGGCTGGTGGTGGCGCTCCTGCTGCTTCCGTACATGATGTCGCCGGTGGCGACCGGCCTCGGCTGGGGCCTCATCTGGGGCCGCGATTTCGGCCTCGCCAACTACCTGCTCGGGGCCGTTTTCCGTCACGAACCGCTCGCGTGGCTGGCGGACCCGACGCTGGCGGCGATCGCCCTCATGACGACCGAGGTGTGGCGCTCGGTGCCGTTCGTCACCCTCGTGCTCCTCGCCGGCCTCGCAGCCATCCCGGCGGAGTTGGGCGAAGCGGCCCGCATCGATGGCGCGTCCGCGTGGCAAGAGCTCTGGCGCGTCACGCTGCCGCTGCTGCTGCCCTCCCTCAGCGTCGTCATCGTCTTCGAGACGATCTTCAAGCTCCGCGTCTTCGACCTCATCATCGCGCTCACCGGTGGCGGCCCCGGCACGAGCACGCACTCGCTGGGGGTCGTCCTCTACCGGTTCTACTTCCGTTACTTCGACGGCGGAGCGGCCGCCGCGGTGGGGATCGTGCTCCTCCTGCTGGGCGGCGTCTTTGCGCTGCTGTATCTCCGGCTGGCCGGAACCGAGGCCCGGAGCTGATCGATGGGCGGCAAGGCGGGACGGGCGGTGCGGCGGGCCGCGCGAATCCTGACCATGGTGGCGCTGGTCGGCTTCGCCGTGATCCCGATTCTCTGGCTGGTCCTCACGTCCCTGAAGACTCGCCTCCTCATCTTCGCGAGCCCCCCGGTGATCGTCTTCACGCCTGTCTTCGACAGCTGGCTCCGGCTCCTGCAGCCGGGGCCGATCCAGAAGGCGCTGCTGAACAGCGTGGCGACGGCCTCCGCGACGACCCTCATCACCATGGTGAGCAGCAGTTTGGCGGCCTACGCCTTCTCCCGGATGCGGTTCCGGGGGCGCGGCGCGCTCCTGGCCGCCATCCTGGCCACGCGCCTTCTGCCCCCCATGAACAGCGTGGTCGTGCTCTACCTACTCTTCACGTCCTTCCGGCTCGCCGACACCACTCTGGGCCTCGTCATCCTCTACACCGCGCTGCTCCTGCCGATCGCGATCTGGCTCCTCCGGGCCTCGTTCGACGCCGTGCCCCGCGAGCTGGAAGAGGCGGCGTTCACCGACGGGTGCGGGCGGCTGGGGGCGCTCTGGCGGATCACGCTTCCCCTGGCCGCGCCGGGAATGGCGGTGACGGCCTTCCTGATGTTCGTGCTCTCGTGGAACGAGTTCATGTTCGCCTACCTCTTCACCAGCACCCGCGCCACGACGGTGCCGGTGCTGCTGGCCAAGGCCGTGGGCGAGTTCGGAGTGGACTGGGCCGACCTGACCGCCCAGGCAACGGTGCTTCTGATTCCGGCGCTGCTGGTGAGTCTGCTCGCCCAGCGGCACCTCATCAGCGGGCTGTCGGCCGGCGCGCTCAAGTAGGGACCCCGTGATCGCGGGATGGGTGCAGGAAGTCCTGGCGCCGCAGCGGACGGCGGTGCTCGTGGTGGATGTCCAGAACGACTTCTGCGCCCCCGACGGAGCCTTCGCCCGCCAGGGGATGTCGATCGATGCCGGCCGGCGCATCCTCGGGCCCCTGGCTCGCCTGCTCGACGGCGCGCGGGCCGCGGGCGCCCGAGTGATCTACTTGAGGTTCGTGGAGGACGCAGCCGGCCACGTCGTCAGCCAGGCCTACGATCGCCAGCGCTACCGGGCGGGAGAGGAGCTTCGGTATTGCACCGACGAGTGGGGCCGGGCCATCGTGCCCGAGGTCGAGCCGCGCAAGGGCGAGCCGGTGGTGGACAAGGTTCGGGCCAGCGGCTTCTACGCGACAGCGCTCGATACGATCCTCCGCTGCGGCGGCGTGACCACGCTGGTGCTCACCGGCATGGCCACCGAGTCGTGCGTCCTGGCCACCGCCATCGACGCGACGGCGCGGGACTATTACGTGGTCCTGGCCACGGACTGCCTGGCCTCGTTCAGCGACGAGCGGCACCGGGCGGCGCTCGCGATCCTGACTCACAAGCACCCGAGCGTGCGGGCCGACGAGATCCTGGAAATCTGGCAGAATAGCGCGGGGAGGACCTGATGATGGTGGACGAGGCACGGTTCGACGTGGTGGTGGCCGGTGGCGGGATGGCCGGCGTGGTGGCGGCCATCGCGGCGGCCCGCGAGGGCGCGCGCACGCTCCTGACGGACCGCTACGCCTTCCTGGGCGGCAACGTGACGGCGGGGCTGCTCGGAAACTTTCTCACCTTCCACAACATGAAGCAGGAGCAGATCTGCGACGGCATTCCCCAGGAGATCGTGGATGGATGCATCGCCTTGGGCGGATGCTTCCCCGAGCATCGAGGGCATCTGCCGAATCCCTACGGCAATGCCGGCACCGTGACGCCGGTGGACGCCGAGGCCGTGAAGCTCGTGACCCAGAAGCTCTGCCTGGGGGCGGGCGTCACGCTGATGCTCAACACCTATACGCTCGGGCCCGTGATGGAGGGTGGCCGAGTCGCGGGCATCCGTGTGGTCAACAAGTCAGGCGAGCGCGTCGTCCGCGCCCGGGTCGTGATCGACGCCACGGGGGACGCCGACCTCGTCGCCCAGGCGGGCGGGCCGTTCCTCCTCGGCGACGAAGCCGGGCGAACGATGTCCATCAGCCTCTTCTTCCGCCTGGGTGGCGTGGACCTGGCCCGACATCTCCAGCACGTCAAGGAGCGGCCCGACCAGTTCATGCTGGGCGAGGACCCGTTCGTGGGCAAGAGCCGGGCCGAGATCGCCGCCGGGCTCCGGCACTGGAAGGATTACCCGCTCGTGACCGGCTACTACGACGCCGTCAAGGAGGCCAAGGCCCGCGGCGAGTTCCATCCGAACCGCGAGCGGGTCGTCTTCTCGATCACGACCATCCCCGGCGTCGTCACGGTGAACTCCACCAGCATGCTGGGGCTCGACCCCACGGACGGTGAAGCGCTGACCCGGGCCGCCCTCGAGGGGCGCGAGCAGGTCTATGCCGTGGCCGCCTTCTTCAGGAAGTACGCGCCGGGGTTCGAGAGCTGCTTCGTGCTGGACTCGGCCTCCGCGCTCGGCGTGCGCGAGAGCCGGCGGATCGTGGGCGAGGAGATCCTCACCACGGAGGCGTGCCTGGAGGGCCGCAAGAGCGAGCGGGATATCGCGCGGGGCGCGTATTGCCTGGATGTGCACGAGGCCTCGGGCAAGATCGTGCACAAGCACGTCGCCGGCGGCGAGTCGTACGGTGTGCCCTACGGCTGCCTGGTGCC
>DASSSH010000144.1:0-6248 GCA_035708525.1 Candidatus Methylomirabilota bacterium | reverse complement strand
TGTGCGTCTCGGTAGTGCCGCTCGGCGTGCTCACCGCCGTGGTGCTCGCGGTGATCCTCTTCGGCATCTGTACGGCGACCGAGTCGGCGGCGATCGGTGCCCTCGGCGCCATGTACCTCGCCGTGATGGCCAAGTACCCGCGCCAGGTCGGGTGGTGGAGTCTGGTCGGGGCGATCATCGGCTTCGGCCTCGGGTGGTGGCAAGGTGAGGCCTGGGCGTCGCTGCTCGTGGCGGCCTCGATCGGCGGGACACTCGCGGGGACTGTCGGGCCTGGGCTCTGGAATCTGAGAAACCCGGAGCTCAGGGTGAACATGAAGCAATCGACCTTCCTCACCGCGAAGACGACGGCCATGGTCTGCTGGCTCTTCGTGGGATCGGCGCTGTTCTCGGCCGTGTTCGCGCTGCACGGCGGCCAGGCGATGATCGAGCGGTGGGTGCTCGGCATGAATCTGTCGCCCGTGGGGTTCCTGTTCATGTCCCAGCTGATCATCTTCCTCCTCGGCTGGCCGCTGGAGTGGACCGAGATCATCGTCATCTTCTGCCCGATCTTCATCCCGCTCCTGAGCCACTTCCATATTGATCCGATCCTGTTCGGCACCATGGTGGCCGTGAATCTGCAGGCGGCGTTCCTCTCACCGCCGGTGGCGATGTCGGCCTTCTACCTCAAGGGCGTCTCGCCGAAGCACGTGACGCTGAACCAGATCTTCGCGGGCATGATGCCCTACATGATCATTGTCTGTATCTGCCTCGTGTTCATGTACGTCTGGCCGGGCATGACCCTCTGGCTGCCGGAGTTCCTCTACGGTAAGTGAGTTGCGTGGCGTGGACCTGAGGGACGCTCGGAGTGGGTCCTCTGACCACGGCCCGCTGGAGTCTGATTGCCCGCGAGCCGTTCCCACTCAGTGCCTCTGTGGCGGGATCGAGCGCGGCAGGAACGGGTCATCCGGACCCACTCTGAGCCTCCCACAACTTCGAGCCGGAGATGCCTGATGGATCTGACGAATCTCCACGCACTCTCGGCCTCGGAGGCCGCACGCCTGATCCGCGACGGCGTCATCAGCTCCCTGCAGCTCGTCGAGGCTTGCCTGGCCCGCGTGCGGGAAGTCGAGGGGCAGGTGCAAGCGTGGGCCTTCCTCGATCCGGATCACGCGCTCGCCCAGGCGCGGGCTGCCGACGAGTTCCGGCTCTCCGGCCGAGCCATCGGGCCGCTGCACGGTGTTCCCATCGGTGTCAAAGACATCTTCGACACCGCGGACATGCCCACCGAGAACGGCTCGGTGCTCCATGCCGGCCGCACGCCCTCGCGCGATGCCACCGTGGTCGCCATGCTGCGCGGGGCGGGAGCCGTGATCATGGGAAAGACGGTGACGACCGAGTTCGCCACCTATACCCCGGGCAAGACGCGCAACCCGCACAATGGCGAGCACACGCCGGGCGGCTCGTCCAGTGGGTCGGCCGCCGCGGTCGCCGCCGGGATGGTCCCGCTCGCGCTCGGCAGCCAGACGAACGGCTCGGTCATCCGCCCCGCGGCGTTCTGCGGCGTCTACGGCTTCAAGCCCACCTTCGGTCTGATCTCGCGCCACGGGGTGCTCCCGCTCTCTCGCACGCTCGATCAGGTGGGACTGTTCGCGCGCGGCATCGAGGACCTGGCGCTGCTGGCGGGCCAGATCGTCGGCCACGACGAGCGCGACCCTGATACCCGGCCGCGGGCGCGCATCCCGTTTGTCGAGGTGGCCGCCGAGGAGCCGCCGCTGCCGCCGACCTTCGCGTTCGTGAAGACGCCGCTGTGGGACCGCGCGGATGTCGAGACGAAGGAGGTGTTTGCGGAGCTGGTGGACGAGCTGGGCGACCGCGTCGAGGAGGTCGAGCTGTTCCCGTCGGCGGCCGAGGCCTGGCACTGGCACCGAACGATCATGGAAGCCGAGATGGCGGCGAACCTTGAGCGCGAGTGGGAGCGCGGGGGTGACCGGCTGTCCGAGCGGCTCCGGGAGCAGCTCACGCGCGGCCGGGAGGTGCGCGCCATCGACTACCAGCGCGCAGTTCAGCGGGTCGGGCCGATGTCCGCGGGGTTCGCGGAGCTATTCGAGCAGCGCTACGACGCGATCCTGACCCCCGCCGCTCCAGGGACCGCGCCCAAAGGCCTCGCCTCGACCGGCGACCCCTCCTTCTGCACGCTCTGGACGCTGTGCGGGATGCCTGCCGTGAACCTGCCGCTGATGCAGGGGTCGAACGGGCTGCCCCTCGGCGTTCAGCTCGTCGGTCCTCGCGATGGCGACGCGCGTCTGCTGCGGACGGCCCGCTGGCTGGTCTCCCGTCTCACGGCCGACTGAGACGACGTCGGGCGCTCCGCCTCATGGCTGCTCCTCGATGTGGGGAACTCTCTCCGGGTGCCGGCGGGTCACAGCGAAGATGACAGCGGGGCGCTCGCAGGTCCGGGTGGGGCTGATCGGGGCGGGCTTCTCCGCGCACCTGCACGCCGAGGCATACCAGCAGGTGCGGGGAGTCGAGGTGAGGATCACCCGCGTGGCCGCCAGCCGGCGGGAGCGCGCCGCGCGCTTCGCCAAGGAGTTCGGCGTGGCGACCATCTCCGACACCGCCGAGGAGATCCTGACCGCGGCCGACGTGGACGTCGTCGACCTCTGCGTACCGACCTCGCTGCACGCCCCTCTCGCGGTGGCAGCCGCGCGGGCGGGCAAGCACGTGATCGTGGAGAAGCCGCTCACCGGGTGCTTCGCGCCGCCGTCCGTGCCCCGGGCCGAGATGCTCCGCCGCGCGCTGGCCGCGAGCGACGAGGTGGTCGACGCGTGCCGCGGCGCCGGCGTCCGGCTCTGCTACGCGGAGAACTGGGTCTACGCCCCGCCCATCCAGAAGGCGCGCCGCCTCCTCGCGGCCTCCGGAGGCCCGATCCTCCGCCTGGTCGGCGAGGAGAGCCACTCGGGGACCCACGCACCGGTGAACAAGCGCTGGGAGACGGGCGGCGGCGGCTCGCTGCTCGGCAAGGGTTGCCACCCGCTCGGCGCCGCGCTCTACCTCAAGGCGGACGAAGGCCGGCGCCTGCGCGGCCGGCCCGTCCGGCCCCGCGCGGTCACCGCCGAGACCGCCCGACTGACCGATACTGCGGCCTTCAAGGCCGCCGGGCGTCCATTCCTGAAGATCGTCGAGGGCGCGGACGTGGAGGACTGGGGCACCCTGCTCCTCACCTTCGATGACGACACCGTCGCGCAGATCTCGGCCGGGGACACGGTGCTGGGCGGCATCCGCAACCAGCTGGCGGTCTACGGCGCGCGCGCCGTCGTCCTCTGCAATATCAATCCCAACGATTCGGTGCAGGCCTACGCGCCGGACCCCCAGGTCTTCGGCGACGAGTACCTCGTCGAAAAGCTCGAGACCAAGGCCGGCTGGAGCGCGCCGCAGCCCGACGAGGACTGGATGACCGGCTACCCACAGGAGCTCCAGGACTTCGTGGACGCGATCGCGGAGGGACGTGAGCCCCTCTCGGGCGCGGCACTCGCCCGGGACGTGATGGTCGTGATCTACGGCGCGTATCTCGCCGCCGCCGAGGGCCGTCGCGTCGACCTGACCTCCTACCTCACGCCGGCGCCATGAGCCAGCATGATCGCCCGCGGGTGGAGCGGCGAACCGGCCAGGATCGCCGCCGCCGGCCGACCGGAATGCTCTCGGCCTTTCTGCTGTGGGGCTGTCGCCGGGGCGGCCGCCGCCAGGGTGAGCGAAGTCGGATCTACGTGGACCGACCGGCGCCCGGGCTGGTCGCCGCCTCTTGGCTGGTCGTGGTGCTGTCGGCGGCGGACGCGTACCTCTCCGTGAGCGCGATGGCCGAGACCGCCATCGAGTTGAACCCCCTGATGGGAGCGGCGCTGGCCGCCGGGCCGGTCGTGTTCGGCGGAGTCAAATTGGTCCTGACGGGCATCGGGGCCGCGTTCTTGTGCCTGCATGGGACCTGGACGCTTGGGCGGGCCGGTCTGCTGAGCGCCGTCGTCGTGTATGTCTTCGTCCTCGTCTACCACGTCTACGGTCACGCCGGCGTGATCCAGGTTCCCTGAGCGTCGCGCCGGCGTCCACGTGACTGCTGGCTCGGCTCGCGTCGCTTGACACGGCTCTGCCACGGGCCTAGGCTGAGTTCCGCTTTCGACCTGGAACCTGCAAGCGTCCCCAACGCCCAATGTCCGAGATGAATTAGGAGAGACAGCCATGGTCACCCTCGAGAATACAGCCCGAGCGACTCGGGCGCTGATCGCCGGCGCGCTCTTGCTCAGCGTCGGATTGGTCGGATTCGCCGGCGCCGATGAGACCTGCCAGTCGCCCTTCCTGCCGAAGGTCACCGGCCAGGAGGACTATCTCTACGTCTGGACCCTCGGCGTCAAGGGGGTCGCCGACGGCAACGACAGCATGGTGACCGTCGACGCCAACCCGAAGTCGGCGACGTACGGTAAGGTCATCCACCGCGCTGCCGTCCGGGGCCAGCACGAGGCCCACCACGCGGGCTTCACCGACGACCGCCGGTATCTCTGGGCTGGCGGACTCGATACCAGCCAGATCTTCGTCTTCGACGTGGGCGCCGATCCCGCGCGGCCTCGGCTCGTCAAGACCATCTCGACCTTCGTCAAGGACACAGGCGGGCTGGTCGGGCCGCACACCTTCTACCCGCTGCCGGGCCGCATGCTCATCTCGGCGCTATCCAACGCCCAGGACGGCTCCGGGCGCACCGGACTCGCCGAGTACAGCAATGACGGCCGGTTCATCCGGACCATCTGGATGCCCAAAGAGGCACCCTACGGCTACGACGTGCGGGTCAACGTCAACCTCAACCGCATGCTCACCTCGTCGTTCGCCGGGAAGAAGAACTACATGCGCCCGTTCGGCGATCTCGTCAAGGACGCCGAGGCGATGAAGCAGTTCGGCGATTCGGTGATCGTCTGGGACTTCCACGCGCGAAAGCCGCTCCAAGTCCTCCGTGTCCCCGGCGCGCCCCTCGAGCTGCGCTGGGCGCTCCTGCCGAACCATCACTATGCGTTCACCGCGACCGCGCTGACCGGCCAGCTCGTGCTGATCTACCAGCAGGAGGACGGCACCTGGGCGACCAAGAACATCGCCGAGATCGGCGCCAATCTCCCGGTCGACATCAGCATCGCGCCCGACGACAGCAGGATCTACGTCAATTCCTTCGGCGACGGCACGCTCCGGGTCTACGACGTGTCGAACCCGTTCGAGGGCAAGCTGGTCGAGCAGGTAAAGCTCGGCGAGATGGCCAACATGGTCTCTTCGTCGTGGGACGGCAAGCGCTTGTACGCGACCAATTCGTTGCTCTCGCGGTGGGACAAACCGAGCGACTACTGGCTGAAGGCCTTTGCGTGGGAAAACGGCAAGCTGGTAGCGAAGTTCACGACGGACTTCAATCCGGTGGGCCGGGCTCACATCATGAACTTCGGCAGCAAGGCATTCGGGCCGAAGGCGGCACGCACCGCGTCCGGAGAGCGGCGGGTGAGCGCGATTGCGACGCCACGCTGACGGAGCCCCGGGGCCGATGGCGGGACCCTGGCGGCCCCGCTGCTGGGCGTTCGTCGTCGGCCTCCTTGTCGGACTTGCGGGCGGAGGGATGGCGCCCGCAACCGTCACGGCCCATGAGGCGGCGAGTCTCGAGGACGAGTTCGTCAAGGGTGTCTTCTCGCCCGCCTTCGTGCCGCCCGCCGTCGGCAGCTACGAGCTTCCGGCGATCAAGCGCGTGCCGTCGTTCGTCCTCAGAGACTCCTCCGGGCGTGAGGTCAACACGCGGACCATCATGGCGGGCAAGGTGGCGGTAGTCAGCTTCATCTACACGGCGTGCCCTGAACGGCTCGGGTGTCCGTTGGCTAGCCTGGCCCTTCGGGATCTCCAGGCTCGCCTCCAGGACGCTGACCTGCAGGCGCGCACCGTCCTCATCTCGATCAGCTTCGACCCGGAGCGCGATGTCGCGGCCCAGCTCGCCAAGTACTCGCGGGTGTACGGGGCCGATCCCGCGCTCTGGCGGTTCATGACCGCGCCCTCTCAGCGGGCGCTCGCGAGCGTGCTGGCCAGCTACGGGCAAGATCGCGTCCCAGTCTACGACGAGCGGGGGCGGTTCACGGGCCGGTACCGCCATGTCCTCAAGGTCTTCCTCGTGGATCAGGCGGGCTATATCCGGAACATCTACAGCGCGGGGCTGCTGGTGCCCGACCTCGTGCTCAACGACATCAAGACGGTGCTGGCCCAGA
>DASSSH010000143.1:0-13522 GCA_035708525.1 Candidatus Methylomirabilota bacterium | reverse complement strand
CCGGGCACGGCGACGGACGCCCACTGAAGCCCGACCAGGGCGAGGAGCGCGGTCCAGATCCAGCCATTGCGCGGCAGCCGCCACCAGCCGAGCTGCTCCGATCGGCAGTTCATGGCCTGAAACGGATGGATCAGGACCACGACCATGAAGGCCATGGTGCTGGCCCGCGGTCCGGGCCCCTCCTGCCACACCACCCACAGGTAGGCGCTGAGCACGCCGGCGGCGAGGAGCGCGCCCTCGGCCAGCATCCGGCCGCCGAATCGCCAGGTCACCAGCGCCTCACCGGGCTCCCGGGGCGGCCGCCGCATGATGTTCGGCTCCGCGGGGTCCCGGATCAGCGCCATGGCCGGCAGGATGTCGGTGACGAGATTGACCCAGAGGATCTGCAGCGGCAGCAGCGGGGTCGGGAAGCCGGCGAGGATGGCGATGAAGATGGTGAGGATCTCGGACAGATTGCACGAGAAGAGAAAGTGGATGACCTTTCGGAGGTTGGCATCGATGACGCGACCTTCCTCCACGGCGTGGGTCAGCGTGGCGAAGTTGTCGTCGGTGAGGACCAGGTCGGCCGACTCACGCGCGACATCGGTCCCGTGCCGGCCCATGGCGACGCCGATGTCGGCGCGGGCGAGGGCCGGGGCATCGTTGACCCCGTCGCCGGTCATCGCCACGACGTGCCCGTCGGCCTGAAGGGCCTCGACGAGCGCCAGCTTCCCTTCGGGAGTCACCCGGCTCCGGATCGAATCAGGGGCGAGGCCGAGGGCGCGACCGATGGCCTCGGCCGTGAGCTGCTGGTCACCGGTCAGCATGATGGTGCGAATGCCGGCGGCGCCGCAGTCGGCGATGGCCTCCCTGACGCCGGGTCTCAACGGGTCTTCGAGCCCGATCAGGCCGAGGAAGGTGAGGTCGTGAAGCGGTGCCTCCTCGATTCCCTCTACGGGCCGCCAGGCGATCGCCAGGACCCGCAGCCCGTCGCGCGCCATCATTCGGTTCTGTTCGAGAAGCCCCTCGCGATCCTGATCGCTGAGCGGCCGGGCGCCGGAGACCGCGTAGCCCCAGCGAGACCGCTCGAGCAGCGCGCCCGGCGCGCCCTTGACCAGCAGCACCGACCCGCCGCCCGGCATCACGTGCACGGTCGCCATCATCCGTGTCGCCGGGTCGAACGGGATCTCGCGCCGCCGGGGCCAGGCCCGCGCCAGCGCCGCCGGGTCGAGCCCGGCCTTGACGGCCGCAACGAGCAAGGCCGCCTCGGTTGGATCGCCGTGAAGCTCGAGGCCCTCTCGGCCCGATTCCAGGGAGGCGTTGTTGACGAGAGCGCCGACCGTGAGCAGCAGGAGGAGATGGGGATCGCCGAGCGGATCGACGGGGGTGTCGGCTTCGAGGAAGGCCCCGGTGGCCGCGCGCCCGCCGCCCGTGACCTTGACCGACCGGCGGTCCAGCATGAGGCGGACGACCGTCATCTGGTTCTCGGTCATGGTGCCGGTCTTGTCGGCGCAGATCACCGTGGTCGCGCCGAGTGTCTCGACGGCGGGAAGCCGCCTCACGAGCGCGCCGCGGCGGGCCAGCCGCCAGAGCCCGGCGGCAAGGGCGACCGTCGTGACGGCGGGCAGGCCCTCGGGGATCGCCGCCACCGCCAGGCTGATGGCGGTCTCGAGCATGAGCCCGATGGGCTCGCCGTGGAGGATCCCAGCCAGTCCCACCACCGCGCAGATGCCCAGCGCGAGCACGATGAGGCGGCGGCCCAGCGCCTCGATCTGACGCTCGAGAGGAGTCGTGCGCTCGCCGGCCAGAGCCACCAGCTGGCCGATCCGCCCGAGCTCCGTGGCGAGCCCCGTCGCCGTCACGACCGCCAGCCCGCTGCCCGCCAGGGCCGCGGTGCCGAGGTAGACCATGTTGCGCCGCTCGGCGAGCGGGATTTCCGGCGCCAAGCGCGCGGCGGCGTCCTTTCCGACGGCCTCGCTCTCGCCCGTGAGCGCGGCTTCGGCCACCTGCAGCGCGGCGCTACGGACGAGGCGCGCGTCGGCGGGAATCTGGGCGCCGGCATCGAGGACGATGAGATCGCCGGGGACCAGCGCGGCGCTCGGGACGCGCGCTACACGACCGTCGCGCCGCACGAGGGCCTGGGGCACTGCCAGGTCGCGAAGCCTCGCCAGCGACCGCCGCGCGCGCCACTCCGAGGCAAAGCCGATCGCGGCGTTGAGGACGAGAGCCGCCAGGATCGCCAACGCCTCGGCCCGCTCGCCGAGCGCCCAAGCGACGGCGGCGGCCGAGAGCAAGAGCAGAACGACGAGGCTCCGGAACTGGGCGAGCGCCAGGCGCCAGAGCGGCGTCTCGGGGTAGTCACCGACACGGTTCGGGCCGACTCGCTCGAGCCGGCGGCGCGCCTCCTCGGCCGCCAGGCCGCGCTCGGCATCGGTGCCCAGCTGGGCAAGCGCCTCCTCGGGCAAACACGCGTGCCAGTCGCGGCCGAGGTGGTGGATAGACGGGTGAGCCGCCATCAGGCCCTGCCCCGGGACAACCGACTCACGGATAGGACACGACGATCTCGGCCACCTCCGGCGAGCAGCTCGCGTCAGCGCGGCAAATCTGGCGCAGCATGTCGGTCTCCGTGAGGATGCCGACCACCCGGCCACGATCCACCACGGGCAGTGAGCCCACCTTGTCCTCGAGCATGGTCCGCGCGGCTTCCCCGAGATCCTCTTCAGCCTCTACGCAGACCACGTTCGTGGACATGATCGCGCTCACCGGCACGGCCTTGAGGAGGATGTCGAGCGACGTGGCGCCGAGCTCCTTGAAGACATGGGGGGAGAAGAGGTGGTGGCGCAGGTCCCGGTCGGTCACGACCCCCACCAGCTCACCCTCGCGGTTGACCACGGGCAAGTGTCTCACCCGCGCCCGGTGCATTTGCGCTACGGCCTCCTGGCACGAATCCGACGGCCCGATCGTCACAACAGGCCTGCTCATCAGATCCTTCACCCGCATGGCTGCCTCCTGAGTCGAAGTGACCCCGGCTCTTGAACGCCCGGCCGCGCGATCAGAGGTGCATCGAGGATGCCACGCTCGAGACTCGGCAATTCAGACGCTTACGAGCTGAAGCACGGACTCCCGTGAGGAGCACGCACCTCAGGTGGGGCGGCTGCGCCCGTCACACCCCTCGTGCTATCCTGCCGCCGATGTCCGCCAAGGATGCGGCGGCGCTGCTCCGCCAAAGTTCGGTGTTCGCTGGCCTGCCGACGCGGGAGGTCGAGGCGCTGGGCGCCGTCGCCATCGAGGAAACCTACCGGCCCCGCGATTTCGTCTTCATGGAGGGCGACCCATCGCGCTGGTTCTGCCTGGTCAAGACCGGTCGCGTGAAGATCGTCCGACACTCCAAGACGGGCAAGGACGTGGTCCTCGAGCTGGTCGGCCCGGGCGAAATCTTCGGCGGCGTGGCCGTGTTCGAGCGGCGCCCCTACCCCGCGGCCGCGCAGGCCGCCGAGCCCACGGCCGTCATCAAGGTTCCGGCGGATGCCGTCAACGCATTGGCCGAGCGCCATCCCTCGCTCATCAAGGAGCTGGCGTTGATGATCGGCCGCCGGCTCCGCCAGGCCCACGACTCGGTCAAGTCGCTGGCGGTAGACCCCGTGGAGGCGCGGCTGGCCGCGGCCCTGCTGCGCCTGGCCGAGCGGGAAGGAACGCGGAGCAAGCACGGGTTGACCCTGCCGTTCCATTTGACCCGGCAGAGCCTGGCCGACATGACGGGTACCACGGTGGAGACGGCCATCCGGATCGTGAGCCGCTGGCTCAAGGAGGGCCTGCTCGCCGACGACGGCGCCAGGCTGCGGGTGGTGGACGTGGAGGGCCTGCGGGCCAGGGCCGAAGGGGAGGCCGACTGAGGTGACACCGCTCATCCGGCGCTACATCAAGACGAGCTTCCTCTTCCTGATCGCGGGCCTCGTGCTGGGCGCCTGGATCGTCGTGGAGGAGTTCGTCTTCGACCGCTACCCGTCGCGCCTGATCATCACGACCCACGCCCACCTGCTGCTCGTGGGCTTCATGCTGATGATGGTCATGGGCGTGGCCACCTGGATGTTCCCGCGCCCCGCGCGGGAGGACCCGCGCTACCGGCCCGAGCTGGCGGAGGCCGTGTACTGGATCATGACGGCCGCCACCGCCGTGCGCGCTGGAGCCGAGCTCCTCGTCGCGCTCGCAGGATTCATTACGCTCCGGTGGCTGATCGCCGCCGGCGGACTCGGCCAGCTGGCCGGCGCCCTGCTCTTCGCCCTGAACATGTGGTGGCGGGTGCGCATGCCCCCCGCCGCCGCGCCCTCCGCCCGATAGGTCTGACGACCACCGGAGCTTCCCGCCGGCGCGCGGCGCCGCCGGCTCAGGTGTGCGCGATCAGCCCGGCCTACTGGGAGTTCACCGCCTTCGGATAGTTAGTCAGCGGCACCGGCCCCTGCGGCGTGACCCAGACCGTATCCTCCATCCGGACCCCGAAGCGCTCGCGGTAGATCCCGCAATTGCCGATGGCGAGGACCATGCCGCTTTCCACCCGCTCGATCTTTTCCTCGCCGTGAATGACCGCGTGGCCGCCCGGGATGGGGGCCTCCTCGTGCTCGATCCCGACGCCGTGGAAGACCGGGCGCAGGAAGGCCTCCCCGAAGCCTGCATGGTCGAGCACTCGGGCCATGGCCGCGTCGATGCCAAGGAGCGGGGCGCCGACGGTCGCTGACGCGATTCCAGCCGTCTGGGCCTCGGCGTACGCGCGCGTTGCCTCCATCAACTCCTCCGATACGGGATTCACCGGAACGGTCCGACAGAGATCGACGGTGTATCCGCTCGCGACGGGAGCGAGATGGACCTGTACCGCGTCTCCCGACTCGATGGCCTTCAGCGAGGCGGGGCCGTGCGCCATGGCGGAGCGCCAGCCCGATGCCACGTAGGTCGCCGACGCCCATCCCTCGGCGCCCGCCTTCCGCATGGCGTACTCCGCCTCTCCGGCGACGTCGGTCTCACGCACGCCGGGACGGATGGCCCGCACCGCCGCGGCCATGCCGACGTCCGCGATCCGGGCCGCGCGCTTGAGGCATTCGATCTCCGCGGGGTCTTTGAGCATCCGAAGCCGGGACAGGATGGGCGCGGCCGGCACCACGCGGGCCTTGGGCAGGATGTGCGACGTGAACACCTCGAACAGCGCCGCGTCGAAGAAGTTCTTTTCCAGCGCGATCGTCCCTTCGGACAACCCGTGCTCGTTCAGCACATCGCGGAAGCCGTGAAACATTTCCTCCTCGCTGCGAAAGGACCTGATCTCCGTCGCCGCCGAAGTCCTCCGGACGCTGCCGAGGTCCGAGGCCGGAACCGCCACCACGCATTGCATTGCCCGGGTCAGGAGCCCGAGCGCGCAGGGCCGGCCGTCGCCGGTCAGATAGGCGAGATTGGCGGGCTTCATGACGAACAGCCCATCGATGCTGCGGGCTTCCATGAGGGACGCCGCCTGGGCCCAGCGGGACTTGAAGTCAAAGGACGGTGCGTTCATGGCAGGCTCCTCCACCGTTGACGGTCAGGATATTGAATGGTGTGCAGCGAGCATGCCAAGCCTCGTGTGCGCGAAGGTTTCGATTCCATTACTCGTGCACTAGCCCGCGGCTGGGGGCTGGTGGGACAGTGGGGCCCCAGATGGGCAAAATGGACCCCGGGCGTCGATGAAGGATTCGCTCGGCTCATGCCGGAGATTGGAGAGGCCGATTGTCCCGCGCCGTCGCCGCTTGTTCCCTGATTCACCGCCTATGACGGCGGTCATAGGTGGCCCCGCACGCCGGTCGTATGCTTCGAGCCAAGGAGGATTCACCATGGCTCACGAATGCGGTTGCCAGGGCGGCGGCGCGCCAGCCGTCCTCGACGTGCGCGAGATGGCGCCCAGGATCCGCCACCCGAAGATCTTCGAGACCTTCGACGCGCTCGCGCCGGGAATGGCCTTCGTCCTGGTCAACGACCACGACCCCAAGCCGCTGCTCTACCAGTTCAAGTTCGAGCGGGCCGATCAGTTCAGCTGGCGCTATCTCGAGGAAGGCCCGGAAGTCTGGCGGGTGGAGATCGGCAAGCGGCTGCCCGAGATCCGCGCGGAGCAGACGGTGGGTGACGTCGCCCATCACTACCCCGGCACCCTCGAGGTGATGAAAGCGATGGGCATCAACCACTGCTGCGGTGCCCATCTCTCCCTGACCGAGGCCGCAGCCTCGGCCGGCGTCTCGGTCGACTCGCTGCTCAAGGCGCTCAACGAGACCCAGAAGACACCCGTATGATCTCGGGCGACATGACGGTGGGGCGGCTGCTCGACGAGCACCCAGAGCTCGTGGAGGTGCTCATCCGCTACCACCCGCACTTCAAGTGCCTCAAGAAGACCCTGCTGCGAAAAGTGATGGGTCCGCGCGTGACCGTGGCCTTCGCCGCGCGCGTGGCCGGGGTGCCCGCCGATGACCTCCTCGCGACGCTGCGCCGCGCCGCGGGGGAGACTGCCCCTCAGCCTGAGACCCCTCACCCTGGAGCCCCTCAGCCTGAGACCCCTCACCCTGGAGCCCCTCACCCTGGAGCCCCTCACCCTGGAGCCCCTCACCCTTCCCTCTCCCCGGAGGGGAGAGGGGTCCAGAAGTCGCCAGAGGGGAGAGGAAACACCATTCCCTCTCCCTTTCAGGGAGAGGGCCAGGGTGAGGGTCCCAAGCCCGCGGCGCTGGCGGCCGTGCCCGCGGCGCGCCAGGTTCATCTGGACGTCCGCGAGGACATCCGTCGGGGGCTCGATCCTTTCGCGCGGATCATGGGCGCCGTCAAGGCGCTGGACGCGAGCCAGGTGCTCGTGCTCCAGGCGCCGTTCGAGCCGGCGCCTCTCTACGATGTGCTCGGCAAGCGCGGCTTCTCCCATTGGACCGAGCGCCGTGCCGACGATGACTGGTCGGTATGGTTCTACCGCGAAGCGGGCGGTGGGGCTTCCGCCCAGGCTCGCGGGCAGGGAGTGCCGGGAGCCAGTGCCGGCCTGCCCACCCGGCTGCTCGACGTCCGCGGCCTCGAGCCGCCCGAGCCGATGGTGAAGATTCTGGAAGCGCTCGAGCGGCTCGCCCCTGGCGAGCTGCTCGAGGTCCTCCACGAGCGCCGGCCGATGCTCCTCTATCCCCAGCTCGACGAGCGTGGATTTCTCCACGAGACCGACGAGGTCGAGCACGGGGTCACGCGTATCCGCATCCGCCGCGGCGAGCCGCCGCGATGATCCCGCCGCGCCCTCGCCCCTCCGGCGGGCCCGCGCACGACGTGCCGCTGCGCTATCTGCTGACCGCCGCCGGCGCCTTCGTGCTGGCCGCCCTGGGGGTGCTCTGGCTGGCCCCGGAGCTGGCCGGCCACTACTACCACCCGCGGATCGTGGCCCTCACGCACACCGTGACCCTGGGCTGGATCACGCTGACCATCATGGGCGCCAGCTACCAGCTCATCCCCATCGTGCTCGAGCGTCCCATCTGGAGCGAGCGGCTGGCGCGCTGGCAGTTCTGGCTGCTGGTGGCGAGCATCACCGGCATGATCGCCCACTTCTATCTCGGCACCTGGCTAGGCCTGGTGACGGCCGCGGCCTTCCTCGGCGTGGCGGTGGCGGCTCACCTGCTCAACGTGGCCGCGACCCTCCGCGGCTTCACCCGCTGGAGCTTCACCGCCCGGCTGGTCGTGGTGGGCTACGCCGGCCTTGCGGTCACGATGCTCTTCGGCCTCGCCCTGGGTGCTGACCGGATCTGGAAGTTTTTGCCGGGGCAGTTCTTCCCGACGCTCCACGCGCACTTCCATCTGGCGCTGCTGGGCTGGGTGGCGCCCATGATCTTCGGCGTGGCCGCCCGCGTCTATCCGATGTTTCTGCTGGCGCCAGAGCCCGAGGGCTGGCCCGACGCGGTCCAGTTCTGGGGACTCGCGCTCGGCGTCCCAGCCGTGGTCCTGGGCTTGCTCGGCGTTCCAGGCTTCACCCTCGTGGGGACAGGGGCCGTCATTGGCGCAGCGGCCGGGCATGCGCGGTGGGTCGTGGGCTTCGCGCGCACCCGCAAGCGGCCGCGGCTCGACTGGGGGCTGCGCTTCGTGCTGACGGGGACGGCATTCCTGCTGCCGGCGGCCTTGATTGGACTCGGCTTCGCTCTCGATCTGCTCTCGGGCCCTCAGCCGGCCATCGCCTACACAGTGCTGACACTCGGCGGCTGGGTGTCGCTCACCATCGTGGGCATGATGCTGAAGATCGTGCCCTTCCTCGTCTGGTATCGCGTCTACAGCCCGCGTGCGGGCAAGGAGCCCGTCCCCACTTTGGCTCAGCTCTCCTGGCCGCGTGCCGAAGCGCTCGCGTACGTCTTCCTGACCGGCGGATTCGTCCTTCTACCCTTGGCGGCGCTGACCGGCGAGGCGGAGTGGATTCGCATGACGGGCGCGGTGCTGCTGCTTGGCGCCCTGGCCTTCGCTGCCTCTCTCCTCCGCGTGCTCCAGCACCTGGGATCCGCCGTCCGGCCTCCGAGACCTGCGGCGCCCGCCGGAACGGTGGCGACTGGCTGGGAGAGTGCGGGGGGCCGCTTGGCGAGCCGCAGGACGTCGCGGGCTGGGGCCCCGCCGTCCGAGGCGAGCGGATACGGAAGTCTGGGCCCCCGCAGCTGAAAACATGACAGCCCCCTTCACGCAAAGCCCATTCATCGTCATCTGGGAGACGACCCGCGCCTGCGCGCTGGCCTGCGTCCACTGTCGTGCCGAGGCCATGCCGCGGCGCGATCCCGAGGAGTTGACGACCGAGGAGGGCAAGCAGCTGATCGAGCGCGTCGCCGCATTCAGCAGCCCTTCACCCATTCTGGTTCTCACGGGCGGCGACCCTCTGAGGCGCCCCGATATCGCCGCCCTCGTCGCCCACGCCAGCCGGATCGGCGTGCCCGTGTCGCTCACTCCGAGCGGGACGGCGGCGGTGACCCAGGAACGACTGGCCGCGCTCAAGGACGCCGGCCTCGCCCGGCTCGCGGTGAGCCTCGACGGCGCCACCGCCGACGCCCATGACGCCTTCCGCGGGGTGCGGGGCTCCCATCGGCACACCATGCGGATCATCGAGCGGGCGCAGGCCCTGGAGCTGCCGCTCCAGATCAACACGACGGTGTGCCGGCAGACCGTGAACGACCTGCCGGCGCTGGCGCGCCAGGTGGCCGAGTTCGGTGTCGTGCTCTGGGCGCTGTTCTTCTTGATCCCGGTGGGGCGGGCCCAGGCCGACCAGGGGCTCGGAGCGGACGAGATCGAGAGCGTGCTCCACTGGGCCGCCGAGCTCGGCCGTCATGTTCCCTTCGGTATCAAGACCACCGAGGCGCCGCACTACCACCGGATCCTGGCTCAGCGCGTGCCGCCCGCGCACGCGCGAAGCGGACCGGCCCATCGGCCCGACGGCGTGGGTCGCGCCGGCCGCGCCGTCACCGACGGCAACGGCTTCGTCTTCGTCGACCACGTGGGGAACATCTGCCCCAGCGGCTTCCTGCCCATGCCGACGGGGAATGTCCGGCGTGACGACCTCGTCACCGTGTATCGCGAGGCTCCGCTCTTCCTCGCGCTTCGCGATCCCGCGCGGCTGGGCGGGCGCTGCGGCCGCTGCGAGTATCGCGAGCAGTGCGGCGGCAGCCGGGCGCGCGCCTGGGCGCTGACCGGGGACACGCTGGGCGAGGATCCGGGCTGCAGCCATCAGCCGGCGGCAGCCGCGTCGTGTGCCGTGCCGGCGATCTCGGGCGGCTCCGATGCCGCGCCCAGCGTCAGGGAAGAGCAAGTCACCGAAGCCTTGCGCGGGGTGTTCGATCCCGAGCTGGGAATGTCCGTGGTTGAGCTGGGGCTCATCTACGGCATCGAGATCCGTAACGGCGCGGTCACGATCACCATGACACTGACGACACCGGGCTGCCCCATTCACGACTCCATGAGCGAGTGGGTCAGGCAGGCGATCATCGCGCTTCCCGGCGTCGAGCGCGTCGAGGTCCGGATCACCTTCGACCCCCCGTGGACTCCGGACCGCATCCAGCTGGGATCCGACAGCCGCCGACTCCTTCGCGGCGGCAGCCGCTAGCCGAATGCCGGAAAACTTGTAGGCCGATCAAAAAGGTCCAGATGCGAGGCGGCGAGGGAGGCCGCTGCCCGAGGCGTACTTGCCGTACGTTGAGGGCGGCAGCGACCGAGCCAACGACGCAGATGGGCCTTTTTCAGCGGCCTGCTAGCCGATTCCTCCGGGTCGCCCGCCTTTCAGGGAACGCGGCGACAGGACCCGCCCGGCTTAGCCCTTAGCGCTCGGGAGCCGCCCGGGAGGCCCGCAGGAGCCTGAGCAGATCCGCGTGCGGCTGGCCGATCCCCTCGACGCGGGACTGGATCACCCCGGATGGGTCGAGCAAGGTGATCACCGACGAGTGGTTGATCGTGCCATCGGCCAGGCGCCGGTACTTGATGCCGAGCACTGCCGCGATCTCGCGCACCGTGTCGTCAGGCGCCGTCACGAAGCGCCAGCGTGACTCGTCGACGCGGTGGGCCCGGGCGAGGGCCTGGAGGGCCTCCGGCGTGTCTCGCTCCGGATCGAGGGTCACGAGCAATACCCGGAGGTCGGCCCGAACCCGCGCAGGCAGATCCATCTCGATCCGTTTGATGTCGGCGAGGAGGAGCGGGCAGGCGTCGCGGCAGGACGCGTAGAGCATGCTGATGAGAACCGGATGGCCGCGGAAGAGATCGAGGCCGACGGGGTGTCCTCGGTGGTCGACGAGCGCCGCGGAGACCTCATAGATGGACTGGCTGCGAGGCGGGGCGGCGTCCGGGGCCGGCTGGTGGACGTGCTGCGCCCCCGCTGCGGCAGCCCCGCCACACAGCACGAGGAACAGCGCGGCGGAGGTGGCGACGGAGCCGGGTCTCATCGCGCCGTCTCCGCGGCGCGGGCGCAGCGGAAGCCGAGCGCGGAGGTCGTATACCGCGCCTCGAGTGACCCGCGGAACGCCAGCCGCATGAAGCTCGCGTAATCCTGCTTGTCGCCCGCCGCAAGGGCGCCCGCGCCGCAGAACTGCATGCGGTCGGCGCTCGCCCCGGTGCGGCTATCGCCCGAGACGAGGGTGCTGTTGAAATCCAGCACCCATTCCCACACGAGCTCGTTCAGGTCAAACACGCCCCAGTAGTTGGGCGTCCCACGGCCCACCGTCGCTAACCGGGCCCGCGCCGGGCGCGAGTACCACGCCAGCGTCCGCTCGCGGAAGCCGGGCTCGGCGGACCCATCCGCGCTCTTCTCGCCCGCGGCGGCCGCGAACTCCCACTCGGCCTCCGTGGGCAGCCGCTTCCCCTGGGCGGCGCAGTAGGCCTTGGCGGCGAACCAGCTCACGCCCGTGACGGGCTGGTCGGCGGCGGCGCCCGGGCCCAGCTCGACCGGACCCGCCCAGTGCAGCAGGTATCCGTCGTCGGCAAAGACGTGAGCCACGCGACCGCGCTGCCATTGCGGGTGGGCACGGACAAAGGCGAGGAACTCACCGTTCGTCACCGGCACCCGGTCCAGCTCGAAGGCGCCGATGGCGATCGTCGTCGTGCTCGCGTCCGGCGCATAGACCGGACGGAGGGTTCCGGGGCCGACGCGGGCCATACCGCCAGGGGCGGCGGCGAATGCGCCGCCGCCCAGCAGGATGAGCGCCAGCCCGAGAATCGCGCCCCGCACGACCGCTACCGAACCTCGTCAGACTTGGTGACGGATGCGCCCGGGCTCGGGGGCGCCATTCGTGCCGGCGATGGCTCGCCTGTACGCCGGCGCTCGCTCGGGCGGGCCTCGCGCGACCCCCCATCCCCCAGAGGGGGCTCGGGCGTGGGCAGTCGACCCGCGATCGCGCGCTCGCCCCGCCCGGAGCGGAGCAACGCGACACGGCTCGCCATACGGCGCTCTGGGCGCCCCCGCGCTCCGGGCGCTCTCGGATCTCCGTACTCGACGAGACTCATCAGCGGGCGGCGCCTGGAGGCAGCTGGATCCTCGACCGGATCGCAGTCACCTCGGCTGGGGTCACAGAGTCTCCCTTATTGCCCCACGCATTCCTCACGAAGGTGAGGATGTTCGCGACCTCGTCGTCCCTCAGCTGGCTCATCGGTGGCATCACGGAGTTGTACTGCTTGCCGTTGACCGTGACCGGGCCGCTCAGGCCCTTCAGCACGACCTCGATCGCCCGGCGCTTGTCCGCCATGAGGAAGTCCGACTTCGCCAGCGGCGGGAACACGTTGGGGAGACCCTGGCCGTTCGGCTGGTGGCAGACCGAGCACGTGCCCTTGAAGAGTTGTTCCCCGGCCGCGATCTGCGTCTTGATGTCGAGCGTGCCCTTCTCGAGCGCGCTGGCGGCGGAGGCGACGGCGGCCGAGGAGGGGCCGGCCTTTTCGCTCAGATAGTCGACATCGACTTCCTTGCCCGAGTAGACCAGCTTGTTCTCGGGCCCCTCGACCTTGAGCATGCCGAGCGCCCCCTTGTTGAACGTGCGGAAGATGGAGTGGTCCACGATGATGTAGGTCCCGGGAACCTCGACCTTGAACTCCACGATGACGGAGCCGCCGGCGGGGACCAGAGTCGTCTGCACGTTCTCCTGGTACCGGGTCCCGCCCTCGTAGTACACGCGGTCGAAGATCTCACCGATGACGTGGAAGCTGCTCACGAGGTTCGGGCCGCCGTTGCCCACGAAGAGCCGGATGCGCTCACCGACCTTGGCCTTGAGCGCCTGGTCGCCCACCAGCGCCCCCTCCGAGCCGTTGAAGAGCACATAGGTCGGCCGCTCATCGATGGCCTTCTGCATGTCGAACGGCTGGGCACCCTTCTCGCGGTATTGCCCCACGGTGTAGAAGTCGCCCTGCATGATGTAGAACTCGCGATCGACCTTCGTCAGGCCCTGGGGCGGCTCGACCAGGATGAGACCGTACATGCCGTTGGCGACGTGCATGCCCACCGGGGCAGTCGCGCAGTGGTAGACGTAGAGGCCCGGGTTGAGCGCCGTGAAGGTGAACCGCGACTCGTGCCCCGGCGCCGTGAAGCTGCTCGTGGCGCCGCCGCCCGGCCCGGTGACGGCGTGCAGATCGATGTTGTGCGGCATCTTGTTGTCCGGGTGATTCTGCAGGTGGAACTCCACGATGTCCCCCTGGCGCACCCGGATGAACTTGCCGGGGACATTCCCGCCGAACGTCCAGAACGTGTACTCCACCCCGTCCGAGATCGGCAGGCTCACCTCCCGGATCTCGAGCCGCACGATCACCTTGGCGGGGTCGCGCCGGGTGATCGGCGGTGGGACGTTCGGCGCGGAGGTGAGCACGGCCTCGATGGTAGGCGCCGGCCGGTTCTGCGACGAGGCGTCGCTCGCCAGCAGCAGGAGCAGGCCCACCGACATGATGACCGCCGACACAGTCACGATCGTGGCCAACCGAGATCGACGCAGCATGGTTTTGTCCTCTCAGTTCTCGTGCAGGGGGACATCCCCTGCATCGGTCGTTCGCCCTACCCTGCCTCGCTCCGGCGTGCCCGTGCGGGCCG
>DASSSH010000142.1:0-2263 GCA_035708525.1 Candidatus Methylomirabilota bacterium | reverse complement strand
GACCGAGCGGATCACGCAGCCGCCCCACGCAGCCGCCAAGACCAGCAAGCCCAGCACTGGAGCCAGACTGCGACCGACCGAGGGAATACCCACACCCCTCACCCTGATTGTTCGAAGCCGTTTCACCGCTCGCCTCGTGAGGCGCGTGCCTCGCGGCAACGCAGCCGTCCCTCAGCTCGCACGGCGTCCCCAGAGGGGAGAGGGAGTCTACCGCCGCAGGAACTTCAGGACGCTCTTGGTGATGCCGTCCGGGTCCAGGCCGTGCTTGGCGTACAGGCCCTTGGGGTCGCCCGACTCGCCGAAGGTGGTGACGGCGAGGCGCTTGAGCGGTGTGGGCATCACTTCGCTCAAGAGCTCGGCCACCGCGCTGCCGAGGCCGCCGTGGATCGAGTGGTCCTCCACCGTGACGACGTGGCCGGTCTTGCCGGCGGTGCGCAGGACGGCCTCCTCGTCGAGCGGCTTGATGGTGGCGATGTTGAGCACCTCGGCGCTGATGCCCTCGGCGGCGAGCTTCTTGGCGGCCTCGAGCGCGTTGAAGAGCGGACCGCCCGTCGCCAGGAGGCTCACGTCGGTGCCCGCTCGGAGGAGATCCGCCTTCCCGAACTGGAAACGGTAGCTCTCATCGTGGACGGGCTCGAGGTTCTGGCGCGTGAGCCGGAGGTAGATCGGCCCCGAGTGCTCGACGGCATAGGCCACGGCCTGCCTGGTCTCGACCTCGTCGGCCGGCTGGACGATGGGGATATTGGGCAGCGAGCGGATGCAGGCGATGTCCTCGAGGCCCATCTGGGTATAGCCGTCCTCGCCGATGGCGATCCCCACATGGGTGCCCACGAGCTTGACCGGGGCCTGGGTGTAGGCGACCGAGACCCGAATGGTCTCGAAGCGGCCCACCAGGAAGCAGGCGAACGAGCAGGCGAAGGGGATCCGGCCCGCGAGCGCGAGCCCGGCCGCCAGCCCGATCATCCCGGATTCGGCGATGCCCACGTTGAAGGCCCGCGAAGGATAGGTCTTGGCGAACTTCGCCGTCATCGTGGACTTACTCAGATCGGCATCCACGGTGACGATCCGCTCGTCCTGGGCCCCCAGCTCGATCAGCGCCTCCCCGAAGGCGGCGCGCGACGCTTTGGCCGGCATTATTTCTTCTCCAGGGCTTCGAGCTCGGTAATGACGCCGGCGGCCCAGTCGGGTACCGGATCACCCAGGATCTCGCGGATCGCTTTCACGGCCTCGGCGGGCTTCGGCGCCTTGCCATGCCACTCAGGGTCGTTCTCCATGAAGGACACGCCCTTGCCCTTCACGGTATGGGCCACGATGAAGGTCGGCGCGCCCTCGTTGGCCTCGGCCTGATCCAGGGCCTTGTCCACCTGCGGGATGTCGTGACCGTTGACGTCGAGCACCGGCCAGCCGAAGGCCTCGAGCTTGTTCATGACCGGCTCGAGATCCAGGATCTTCTTGACGAAGCCGTCGAGCTGGATGCCGTTGTAGTCGAGGATCACGCAGAGGTTGTCCAGATGATGGTCCGGCGCACCCAGCTTGGGCGCCGACATCAGGCTCTCCCAAACCTGGCCCTCCTGGATCTCACCGTCACCGACCACGCAGTAGACGCGCGCGCGCTTGGCCGCGAGCTTGAGGCCGAGCGCCATGCCCATGGCGACCGAGAGGCCCTGGCCGAGCGAGCCTGTGGCGGCCTCGATGCCGGGCAGCATGACGCGATCCGGGTGACCCTGGAGCGGGCTCCCCAGCTTGCGAAGCGTGATCACGCGCTCCATGGGGAAGAAGCCCGCCTTGGCCATGCAGTAGTACTGGGCCGGCACGCAGTGGCCCTTCGAGAGAATGAACCGGTCGCGGTCCTCCCAGTCCGGGCGCTTGGGGTCGTAGCGCAGGCGGTTGAAGTAGAGCGTGGTGAGGATGTCGATCGCCGACAGCGAGCCGCCCGGATGACCCGAGCCCGCATGAGTGAGCATGCGGATGACCTGCACCCGGCCTTCGCGGGCGATCGCCTCCAGCTTTGCCACTGCGGGATGGGCCATTAGCGCAGTCCCTCCATGAAGCCTGCAATCGCATCCACGCGCACGCCGCTGACGGCGATCTCGGGGGCGTACACGACTTCGTCCGCCGCCCAGACGAGGGTGCCCTTGACGTCCTTGGTGATGCCGATCACGCTCGCGAGCAGCCGCGTGATGTTGTCGTTGATCCGGATGGTGTTGGCCTTGAGCGGCGCGGCGAGCCGCCCGTCGCGGATGATAAAGGAGTCGCCCACCAC
>DASSSH010000141.1:0-16093 GCA_035708525.1 Candidatus Methylomirabilota bacterium | reverse complement strand
TCAAGGTCGACAGCGAGGTGAAGAAGTACAGCGACATGACCTTCACCTTTGTCGTTCCGGTGATCGACGTCTATCTCAACAGCGGCAGTCTGGAGGCTGAACAGCTGGCCGCGCTGGCGCCGCCCTGGAGCCCGGTGCCGTGGCATGTGCTGGCATTGATGGACGAGGCTGCCAAGCGTGGCCTCGGCGCCTTTTCAGCGGCCGAGGCCAAGCGGCGCGGCGTGCCCTGGCTCGACCTGGCCCGCGACCAGAAGACCAAGGAGGCGCTCGCCGGGCTGGTGGACATCTTCGCGGCCCAAGCCTATATCCCGCCGGCCCTCAAGCCGCTCGTGAACGCAGACGAGGCGCAGACGCGGTGGGCCGCGCTCAAGAGCTTCTATGCCAGGCGTGGCCACTTCCTCGTCACCAACGGGCCCTACGCGCTCGAGAAGTGGTCGGAGCGCGAGGTCGTTCTACAGGCGTTCCGCGACTTCACCAACCCGAACGGAGTCGGCACTTACGATCACTTCGCGATACCGCGCCGCGCCTATATCACGCGGCTCGCCGCGCACGGCGACCGGCTGGAGGTCACCGCCGAAATCGAGCGAGTGGAGAGGTTCCTCCGCGACTACCGCATCGTGCGGGAGCCGCTGGGCAAGCCGGCCTCCGACGAGGAGCGGGCGGATCTGCCAGTCTGCCGCTACATGATCGTGGGCGCCGACGGCGCGGTGGCCGATGCCGGCCAATCGCGCGAGCTGGACGGCGCCCGGCTCGTCGTCAATCTCAAGGGCCGGCTCAAACCGGGCGGATACACCGCTCTGGTGGCCCTCGCCCTGGCCGACAACTGGGTCAACGCGGAGGTGGGCGTGGCGCAGTTTCGGGTTGAAGCGACCCCCTGAGTTGAGGCATCGTATCGGGCCATGGACACGCTCCTGATTCACGTTCTCAACGCGCTCCTGTACGCCTCCGTCCTCTTTCTCATCGCCGGCGGGCTGAGCCTCATCTACGGCGTCATGCGGATCGTCAACCTCGCCCACGGCAACCTCTACGCCTTCGGGGCCTACGTCGCCGCCTGGGCGGTGGGGGGGCTGGTGGGCGGCGCGATCCCGACGGCTTTGCTCTATCTGGTGCTGGCCACGGGCGCCGTGGCGGCGGCCGCACTGGGTGCGATCCTCGAGCCGACCCTGCTGCGTCCGCTCTACAAGCGGGCCGAGGAGTACCAGCTGCTGATCACCTTCGGGCTGCTGTCGATCCTCGAGGATCTCCTGCGCTTGATCTGGGGGCCATACCCGCTGTCGGTCAGCTCGCTGTATGAGGGCATGGGGAGCCTCAACATCGGGGAGTCGATCTATCCGACCTACAACCTGGCCGTCATCGTCGTGGGCGGCCTCGCGGCGGCGGGTCTCTGGGCGTTTGTCTACCGCACCCAATTCGGCGTCGTCCTGCGCGCCACCTCCCAGAACATGCGCATGGCGCAGGCCATGGGGGTCAACGTCAACCGCGTCTACGTCCAGGCCTTCACCCTCGGCTGCTTCATGGCCGGTCTGGGCGGCGCCATCATCGTGCCGCAGCAGGGCGCCGTGCTCGGCATGGGCGTGGACGCGCTGATCCTGGCCTTCGTCGTCGTCGTCATCGGCGGCCTCGGGAGCCTCGAGGGGGCGCTGATCGGGGCGCTGATGGTGGGCGTGGTGCGGGAATTCGGCATCACCTTCTTTCCCGAGGTCGAGCTGGCTGTCCTCTATCTGATGGCGGCCGTGGTGCTGCTGATCCGGCCCGCCGGGCTGTTCGGTCGCTCATGATCCCGCTCGTCGCTTCGCCGCGGCGCCTGCTCACCTTCGGGATCCCGCTCATCGCGATCCTCATCGTGCTGCCCATCGTGGTGGAGCCCTACCAGACCGTGCTCCTCTCATACGGGCTCATCTTCGCCATCGCCGCGCTCGGCTTCAACCTACTGCTGGGCTACACGGGCCTGCTCTCCTTCGGTCACTCGGCCTACTTCGGTACCGGCGCCTACGCCGTCGCCTTCGTCGTGAAGTATCTCCACATCCAGGCGATGGAAGTGTTCATCGTGGCCGGCATTCTTGCCTCGGCGCTGGTCTCGGCGATCTTCGGCTTGATGTGCGTGCGCTACACGCGGATCTTCTTCGGCATCCTGACGCTGGCGCTCTCCCAGGTGCTGTGGAGCCTCGCCTTCAAGTTCTTCTGGGTCACCGGCGGCACGGACGGCCTTCGCGTCCCCACGCCCAGCCTGCTGGGCGGCGCCGTCAGCATGGCTGTCGGGAGGGCCGAGGACAAGCTCGGTTTCCTCTCGCACCGCTATTACTACTACGTGCTCACGGTCTTCTGCCTCTGCGTCGGGGTGATGTGGCTGATCGTCCACTCGCCCTTCGGCAAGGCGCTCCAGGCCATCCGCGACAACGAGACGCGGGCCGAGTTCGTCGGCGTGCAGGTCTGGCACTACCGCTGGGTCGCCTTCCTCATCTCGGGCGTGTTTACGGGGCTGGCCGGGGCGCTCTGGGCGCCGCTCAACGGGCTCACGACACCGGACATCCTCGTGTGGACCTTCTCGGGCAAGATCGTCTTCTTCACGGTCCTGGGCGGATTCCAGACCTTCGTCGGGCCCATCATCGGGGCCGTCGTCTACAACTACCTCGAGACCTTTGCCGTCGGCTATACCGTGTACTGGCAGATGTTCCTGGGCGTGGTGCTGGTGATCCTGGTGCTGGCGCTGCCGGGGGGCATCGTCGGCACGGCGAAGCGGCTGTGGCTCAAGTGGAGGGAGAACGCGTGAGTGTCCTGCTGACGACCACCAAGCTGACGAAGTACTTCGGGGAGACACACGCCGTGGACCACGTGGATTTCACCGTGACGGAAGGCGAGGTGTTGGCCCTCATCGGCTCCAACGGGGCGGGCAAGACCACCTTGATCAACCTGATCAGCGGGCTGATCCCAGTGGACTCCGGCGTGATCTCGTTCCAGGGCGACAACATTACCAACGCCTCGATCCACGAGAAGATCGCCCGCGGCATCGCGCGGAGCTTCCAGCTCGTCAACCTGTTCGATCAGCTCAGCACGCTGGACAACCTCTCGCTCGCGATCTTTTCCCGGGACGGCAAGACCCGGAAGCTGTTCTCGCTCTCGGACGCCGACCGGCCTGTTCGCGACGAGGCGCTTGCGATCCTGAAGCAGTTCGGCCTGGACAATAAGGCCGGGATGGTGGCGGGCGGTCTGAGCCAGGGCGAGCGCAAGCTGCTGGACGTGGCCGTCGCCTACGCGCTGCGGCCCAAGCTGCTGTTCCTCGACGAGCCGACCAGCGGTGTCAGCACCCGCGAGAAAGCGCCCATCATGGATATCATCACCTCCGTGGTGCGGGCGGGCGGGATCACGGCCGTGATCGTCGAGCACGACATGGACGTGGTCTTCAAGTACTGCCCGCGGATCGTCGCCATGCACCAGGGGACGATCCTGGCCGACGGGACGCCGGAGCAGATCCGCAGCAACGAGCAGGTCACCGCCAACCTCCTGGGGACCCAGCGCCATGCTTGAGCTCGAGCGGATCAACACGTTCCGCGGCCCCGCCCACGTGCTCAATGACATCTCGCTGACGGTCCGAGACGGCGAGTCGGTGTGCCTGGTGGGGCGTAACGGAGCGGGGAAGACCACGACCATCGACAGCATCATGGGGCTGCTAACGATCCGGAGCGGCACGATCACGTTCAACGGCAGGGATATCTCCCGGCTACCGACACACACGCGGGCGCTGGCGGGAATCGGCTACTCGCCCGAGGACGCGGGGATCTTCCCGGATCTGACCGTGGCCGAGAACTTCACGATCAGCCAGTCCCTGGCCCGCGCGGCCGGCAAGCCTGCGGCCGCCACCGGCGAGAGCGGCATCGACGAGCGCGTGCTCACCCTGTTCCCCGAAGTGCGGACCTTCACCCAGCGGCGGGGGCTGTTCCTCTCCGGCGGCCAGAAGAAGATGGTGGCCATCGCGCGCGCCATGACCTTGAGCCCCACCATCCTGCTCCTCGACGAGCCGTTCGAGGGCCTGGCTCCGGTGGTCGTGAGCCGCTTCATCGAGGCCGTGACCCGGATCAAGGCCATGGGCGTCTCGCTGCTGATCGCCGAGTCCAACCTCATCACAGCCTCTCGGGTGGCGGACCGGCTGTACGCCATCGACCGTGGCGAGATCATCTTCGAAGGGGCACCGCAGCGGGCGTTCGAAAATGAAGAGGTCATGAAGACGATCCGCGGTTAGGCGACGCCGGCACTCCCCGCATGGTTAGAATTACCGGGCGGGGCAGGTAAACCTTTCCACCCTCGGCTCGCACCCTCCCGGACGGCCGTTCGGCTCCGCGCTTTCCGCAAGCCTATCCGGGGCTCACCGCCCAGCGTCCGGCTGGCACACCGATTGCCACTGATCGGGGTGGGGGAGTCTTTCTTTCCAGAAAGGAGCCGGACCGACGTGAAACCACACGAAAAGGCCACCGAGAGTCGCGAATCATTCCTCAGTGACATCAAGGAGCTGCGGCGGCGCGCCCGGCAGCATATCCAGGCCGGCGCCGTCACCGAGGGCTATCGAGGAGATCGGGACACCGTGCTGCGCCTGCTCAACGAGGCGCTGGCGACCGAGCTGGTCTGCGTGCTGCGCTACCGGCGGCATCATTTCACGGCTGCGGGGATCCACGCCCAGTCGGTCGCTCAGGAGTTCCTCGAGCACGCTGCCGACGAGCAGTCCCACGCCGATCTCATCGCCGAGCGCATCACCGAGCTCGGCGGCGCGCCGAACTTCAACCCCGAGGGTCTCCTCACCCGCAGCCATTCCGAGTACGTGGAGGCTGACGATCTGCTGGAGATGATCGAGGAGGATCTCGTGGCTGAGCGCATCGCGATCGAATCCTACGCCGAGATGATCCGATACCTGGGTGACAACGATCCGACGACCAGGCGGATGCTGGAGGACATCCTGGCCAAGGAAGAGGAGCACGCCGAAGACCTGAGAACCCTGATCCGGGCCCTGGGGCCCGAGCGCGGGGTGTAGTCACCCAAGGGGGAAGAGCCATGAAGCGCACGAGGACGACCCGCCGCTCCCACCGGCGGCCGGGACGCGGCAGATCGAAGATCCGGAAGGTGATGCGCGAGTACAAGCACGGCTCGCTCCGCTCCTCGCGGGGCGGCAAGGTCCGCAGCCGGAAGCAAGCCGTGGCCATCGCGCTGAGCGAGGCGCGCGCCGCCGGCGCGCGCATTCCCAAACGGCGCCGCCGGCGCTCCTGACGCGAGTCGAGAAAGGTTGACAAGGGGGTCCCTCCCCGTTAGAAAGGCGGGCGAGGAGACCCCCACGATGCTCAGCCTCCTGGCCCCCCGGCCCAGCGCTGCCCGCGCGGCGGGCATTCTCCGCGAAGTCTTCACGGGCATCGCGGCGCCCTTCGCCTTCCGCCTCTGGGACGGCCAGGAGGTGCGTCTCGGCGACGGACCGCCGGTGTGCAGGGCGGTCATCAAGTCTCCCGAGACCTTTCTCCGCCTGATCCGCGATCCCACCCCCTACACCTTCGCCGAGGCCTACGTGGAGAGCGCCATCGATCTCGAGGGCGACCTCTTCGCCGCCATGGGCGTGGCCAACGCAGTCGAGGATCTGCGGGTCCCGCTCCTCAAGCGGGCGCGGATCTTCCTCTCGCTCTGGAAAGGCTGACGTGGTGGCGTCTTCACAGGCCCCTCATCCTGCCCTCTCCCCCTCCGGGGGCGAGGGATCAGAGTTCCCTCTCCCGTCTGGGGAGAGGGATGAGGTGAGGGGGGACTACGACGTGATCGTCGTGGGGGGCGGGCCGGGCGGCAGCACAGCCGCGTGGCGGCTGGCGCTGTCTGGACTGCGCCCGCTGGTGCTCGATGCCGCCGTCTTCCCCCGAGTGAAGATCTGCGCAGGCTGGGTGACGCCGGCGGCGCTGGCCGACCTCGAGGTGGACCCGGACAAATACCCGCTCACGATCCAGCCGTTCGACGCCTGCGTGCTGGAATTCGAGGGCACGCGGCACCTCACGGCCTGGCGGCGTCCTGCCAGCTACGGAATCATCCGCCGGGAGTTCGACCACTACCTGCTCGAGCGCGCAGCGGCCGCGGGAGCCGACGTCCGCTGGGGCATCCGCGTGACCAGGGTCGAGCAGGGGGCCGCCGGAGTCCGGGTCGAGACCGAGCAGGGCGTCTTCACGGCTCCCGTCGTGATCGGCGCCGGCGGGCACCGCTGTCCGGTGGCGCGGGCGTTGGGCGAGATCTCGGAGCGCGAGGAGGTCATCGTGGCGCAGGAGAGCGAGACGCGCTTGCCGCCCGAATGGGTCGGCCGCCTCGCGCCGTTTCTCCGGGCGCCGGAGCTTTACGTGGAGCCCGACCTGCGCGGCTACGGCTGGTACTTCCCGAAGGAAGACTTCGTCAATATCGGCATCGGCTGTACGGGCGGCGCCGACGGCAGCCTCCCACGCCGGCGCGAGGCGCTGATCGCTGCGCTCCGTGGCTCCGGCCGCCTGCCTTCCGATCTGCCGATCGAGCCGTTCAAGGGGCACTCCTATGTGGTGCGACGCCAGGCGCCCCGGCGGCTGGCCGGGCCCCGCTTCTGCCTCGTGGGCGACGCGGCCGGACTGGCGCGCGACCTGTCGGGCGAAGGCATCGGTCCCGCCATCCGGAGCGGCCGGCTGGCGGCGGAGGCGGTCGCGGCGTTCCTGGAGCGGAGTGAGCCGCTGCGGAGTTATGAGCGCGAGATCGTCAAGCTCTACGGCCGCGGGGAGCCGCGCTGGATCGAGCGGCAGCTGGCCCGACTGCCCGACACCGTGGCGCGATTCGCCGTGCGGTGGATCGTGGGCTCCGGGCCCGCCCGGCGGCGCATCGTCTTCGGTTCCATCTTCGGCATGCGGGAGGTGCCGTCATGAGAATCTTCGGCAGTGGCCGGTCCAAGGCGCAGGATGCCCGGGCGATCGCCCACCACTACGACATCTCCAACGACTTCTACGCGCTCTTCCTCGACCCGCTCATGGTCTATACCTGCGCCTATTACCGGGATCCAGACGGCAAGCTCGAGCAGGCGCAGGCCGACAAGCTCGATCTCGTCTGCCGCAAGCTGCGCCTCAAGGCCGGCGAGAGCATGCTGGACATCGGCTGCGGGTGGGGCGGGCTCAGCATCTGGGCGACCCAGCACTACGGCGTGCGCGCTCACGGCGTGACGCTCTCCCGGGCCCAGGCGGAGTGGGCGGCGGCACGGATCAAGCGGGAAGGCCTCGAGGGCCGCTGCCTGGTCGAGCACCGCGACTTCCGCGACCTTCCGGCCGACGCCCGCTACGACAAGATCGCCGCGGTGGGCGTCATCGAGCACGTCGGCATCCCCAACTATCCGGCTTTCTTCGGGCGCGTGCGCGCCATGCTCAACGATGGGGGGCTCTATCTCAACCACGGGATCCACCACGAGTTCCACTGGCGCCGGACGAGCCAGACAGACTTCCTCTACAAGCACGTCTTCCCCAACGGCGACCTGTCGGGCGTGAGCGAAACGATGACGGAGATGGAGCGGGCCCGGTGGGAAATCCTCGATGTCGAGAACCTGCGGCTGCACTACGCGCGTACCTGCCGCCAGTGGGTGGAGCGCCTGCAGTCGCGCGCGGAAGAGGCCCGTGCCCTGGCGGGTGAGCAGGTTTACCGGACCTGGGTCCTCTACCTCACGTGCTCGGCTGCCGCCTTCGAGGGCGGCTCGATCGGCCTGTGGCAGTTCCTCATGCGCAAGCAGTGGGACCAGGTGGGCGGGACGGCGCCCGCGACCCGCGAGGATCTGTATTCGTAGGCCCCTCACCCCGGCCCTCTCCCCGGAGGGGAGAGGGAAGAGCTGACAGGGAATCCGAATCCCTCGCCCCCGAAGGGGAGAGGGCAGGGTGAGGAGCCCGAGTTACCAGGGATTCATCAGCCGGTCCACCGAGAACCGGCCAGCGCCTCCCACCAGCACCGCCAGCGCCATGCCGATCAGCGCCAGATTGAACTCGTAGCCATGCCCCTTGCCCGGCGTCATGGACATGTTGAGGTAGAAGCCGTTCTTCCAGTGAACCTTGGCGACGGCCACCAGCATGACGCAGACGAGGCCGAGCGCCGCCGGACGAGCGAGGAAGCCCACGAGCACGGCGAGTCCGCCGAAGCACTCCGTGAAGGCCGCAATCACCGTGGCGCCGGCGGGGATCCCGAGCGCCTGCTTGAAGTAGCCGATCGTGCCGCGCAGGCCGGGACCGCCGAACCAGCCGAAGACCTTCTGGGCGCCGTGGGCGAAGAAGATGATGCCGAGCACGACGCGGACGATGAGGAGCGACCACGACGGGTACGAGCCGAAGATCATGTCCATGAAGGTCTCCTTATCCGCCTCGACCGGCAGGGTCAGCCCGGCCAAGCGACCGGACTCGGGGTGGCGTCGGGGTGCCGAGCCCCTGATACTTCAGAGAGGGGGGATTGTCAAATCGCCTCGCGAACACGGCGGGGCTCATGGGCAGGAGGCGCGCGATGAACACGGGGTGGTGCCGGGTGATCTCGGCGACAGCGGGGCTGGTCCTCTCGGTGGCGGCGGCGCCGGCCCAGGCGGTGGAGTACCGGCTCGAGGTGGCGAGCCTCTTCGAGAGCGGCTTCGTCTCCTTCCTCAAGGGCCCGAGCGAGCTCAGGGACGGCGCCTCGGGCCCCGGTCTCGACGCCCTCGAGGCCGCGCTCGATCAGGGCGCGGTTCCCCGAGGCCCGCTGCTCTCGGATCGACACGCGCTTCCGGTGAAGGAGAGTGTGGCCCGCGCCTACGGCGCTGTGGCGGTGCGGGCGGAGGTGAAGACCGGGGGCGAGGGCAAGGGTGCGTGGGACGAGGTTCGCTGGGACGGCAAGCCGGGCGAGCGGACGGTGTGGCTCGTCGCGCCTGAAGGCCGGGGCCGACCCCAGGAGCTCTATCGCGTCGCGCTCAAGGGGACGGGACCCTTCCAGCACTTCACCCCGTACACGGTGACGGGCGGCGGGAGGCTTCGGGCCGTCAAGTACGGGCTCAACTTCCTCTGGTTCCACGAAGAGCGCGGGGATATGTGGAGCGCCCACCTGGCCCGCACGCTGGACCTCGGTGGCGGGATCGGCGCGGCGGTCGGCGAGAACTTCAACGCGACGTTCCCGGATCAGGTCTATCTGATCGTGGACCAGCCCCCGCAGCCCATGACCTTCAAGGCAGTCCTGGTCTGGCGCGAGCGCCAGACCGAGCTCGAGACGCCGCGGTTCCCGCGCCGCGTGCCCCGGTGAGCACCGGAATGATCACCCGGCCCTTCGGGAGCACGGGCGCTCAGGTGGCCGTGATCGGCCAGGGGACCTGGGGCATGGGAGAGAGCCGCGCCTCGCGCAAGGCCGAGGTGGCGGCGCTCCGGCTCGGCATCGAGCTCGGCATGACCCACATCGACACCGCCGAGCTGTACGCGAGCGGCGGCGCCGAAGCGGTCGTGGCCGAGGCCGTGGCCGGGCAGCGGGAGCACCTCTTCATCGCGACCAAGGTCCTGCCCTCCAACGCCTCCTACGCCGGGACCCTCAGCGCGTGCGAGCGGTCGCTCAGGCGGCTGCGAACCGACTACGTCGACCTCTACCTCGTGCATTGGTGGAGCAGCCAGCATCCCATCGCGGAGACCATGAAGGCTATGGAGGAGCTGGTGGCCCGGGGGATGGTGCGCTTCATCGGAGTTAGCAACTTCGACGTCGCCCAGACGAAGGCGGCGCAGGCCGCCCTCGCGCGCGGGCGGCTCGCCTGCAATCAGCTCCTCTATCACCTGCGCGACCGCTCGATCGAGAAGAGGGAGGTGCCGCACTGCGAGCGGCACAAGCTGGCCGTCGTCGGCTACACGCCCCTCAAGAGAGGAGGGTTTCTGCGCGGCGTCGTGGCCGAGATCGCCGAGCGCCACGGCCGCACCCCGCGCCAGGTCGCGCTCAACTTCCTGACCCGCCGGCCCTCGCTCTTCACCATTCCCAAGGCTACGCAGCCTGAGCATGTGAGGGAAAACGCCGAGGCGCTCGACTTCACGCTCAGCGCCAAGGAGCTCCGCGCCATCGACCGCGCGTTCTAGCCGCCGTCCGGCGCAGCTCGGGCTCGGCTCGTGACCTTCCGTGGGCAGAATTCGCGCCAGACTGGGGCCTGCGTGGCGCGCACACGGTCAGGAAATGAGCTCGACCTCTACATCCCCCTCGCATTCGAAATGCTCCAGCCTGGCCCCTTCGTCTCCGCGCGACACCAGCAGATCCACTCTGTCATCACCGAGGCGGAGGGCGCGGACCGCGATCCAGTCGAGCCACGGCGGGAGGATCGGCCGGTTCAGAGTCAGCCGTCTGGCTGGGGCGTCGGGAGTGAGGCCGAGCATTGCCGCGAGCAGCTGGAACACGGTGCCGGCTGCCCAGGCCTGCGGAGCGCAGGCAACGGGGTAGCGGGTGGGCCAGGAGTCGGGCTGACGGCCGAAGCCGCAGAACAGCTCCGGCATGCGGAATCCGTCACACGAGGTTACGGCGTCGAACAGTCCGCTGGCGAGGCTCACGAACGGATCCCGCAGACCGTACCGCTGAAGGCCCGTAGCCGCGATGGCAGTGTCATGGGGCCAGACCGTCCCGTTGTGATAACTCATGGGGTTGTAGCACGGCTGGCCGGCGGCGAGGGTGCGGACACCCCAGCCGGAGAAGAGATCGCCCGCCGTAAGACGCCGAGCCACGGCGGGGGCCCGGTCCGTGGCCACGATTCCTGACCAGAGACAGTGTCCCGGGTTCGAGGAGACCACACGGCACGGCGCATCGAAGCCATCCAGAGCGAGCGCGTAGAAGCCCTCCTCCTCCATCCAGAAATCGCGCTCGAAGCGCTCGCGCAGGTGCCAGGCCTCGTCACGCCGGCGCCCGGATTCCTCTGCCCGGCCCATCGCGTCCGCCAGGGTCGCGGCCGCCTGCAGCGCGGCATACAGGTACCCCTGGGCCTCGACGAGGGCGATCGGTGCCGCGGCCGGCTCACCCGAGGCGTGCATGATCGCGTCGTGCGAATCCTTCCACCCCTGATGCACCAGGCCCCGCTCGGAGCGACAGGAATACGTGAGATACGGATGTCCGGACGCGCGGACCCGGCTCATCCATGACAGCGCACTTTCGAGCGCCGGCCACAGTTCCTGCATGAGGGCGAGGTCGCCGGTCCACCGCCAGCACTCAGCGAGCAGGATGCAGAAGAGCGGCGTGGCATCTACGGAGCCGTAATACGGAATGAACGCGATTTCCCGGCAGTTCGCCATTTCTCCCTGCCGGTACTCATGGAGGATCTTCCCCGACTCCTGGTCCGTGAAGGCGTCATCCCGCCGTCCCTGATGGTGCGCCAGAAACCTCAGCGTCCCGCGTGCCAGGTCTGGATCGAACGGCAGCACTTGGAGCGCCGTGATCAGGCTGTCACGGCCGAACGGCGCGACATACCAGGGGATTCCCGCATAGGCGATCCGCCCTTGAGGTGTCTCCGTGCTCAGCATGCGAAGATCACTCGCAGACCGCTCGATCCAGCGGTTGACGAGCGCGTTGTCCGTCCGCACCTCGGCCGCCTGTCGCGCGAGCGTCGACTTTTCCTCGTGGCGCACGGCGATGACGTCAGGGAAGGACCGGGCGGTGGGCGCCCTCTCAACCGACTGGAGTCCGGACACCACCAGGCCCAGCTCGGTCCGGGCTCCGGCCGGTAGCACGAGCCGATAGCGCGCCAGTCCTCCTTCCAGCCGATGGGGCGCCGGAAAGAAATCGAGCTGAGTAACCCGCGTGATCTCATCGAGGCCCCGGTAGCCGAGGCTCGCGACCGCTTTCTCGTGAACCGTGGGAAGCATCGCTCCTCGACGCGCGCGCGCGAGGCCGCGCACCTCGAAGACGTCCGCGAAGTCGGCTGCGAACCACCACGCCACATCCAGCTCGCGCTCTTCGCGATCAAAGCTTTCGACGGTGAGATGCTGGTACATCTCGTCGCCATCCAGCGCGATACGTCGCCGGACGCGAAGCGTTCGGCCCTTCCGCGTTTCGCCATGCTCCAGCGGGATGTCCGGGTTCGCCACATCGGTCCACAGCTCGACGTTGTCGCTCGAGACCCCGGCGCCGAGGAAGAACGGGAGCTGACCGTCCAGGCGCAGCTCGAGCCGCCTGAGAAATCGTGTCCCCCGCACGTAGAGGCCGAATTCGCTATCCGCGACATCGGGAAAGTCTCCGCGCTGATCGGCGACGAAGAACGACTCTTGGTGCTTGAGGACGAGCTTCGGCCGGTCAGCGGTCTCGCTCGCGGCCAGGATGTAGTAGCGGTCGCTGGACGACGTCGCGTCACCGTGCGGCACCGGGCCGCTCATGCGATCTGCCTCTGCATCAGGAGTCGCGCGAAGGCGGCTTCGTAATCGGATACCATTCGCTCGAGGGAAAAGCGCTCCTCGACCTCTCGGCGGCACGTGCGCCGATCCAGCCGGTCGACACGCTTCACCGCTGCGACGAGATCATCCACGCTCTCACCGAGCAGACCGGTCCGCTCGGGAGTGATGAGTTCGCGCACGGACCCACGAGGACGTGCGACGACAGGGGTGCCGCAGGCCAGCGCCTCGATCATCACCAAGCCGAAGGGCTCTGGCCAGTCGATCGGGAACAGTAAGGCGAGGGCGCCCCCCAGGAAGTGGGCCCGCTCGGCGTCGTTGACTTCTCCGACGAACTCGACGAGCGGATGGCCCAAGAGCGGGCGAATGTCGCGCTCGAAGTAGGCGCGGTCCACTGGATCGATTTTCGCGGCGATCTTGAGCGGAATGCCAGCCCGCGTCGCCACAGCAATGGCCAGATCGGGGCGCTTCTCGGGCGCGATCCGGCCGAGAAAGGCCAGGTAGCGGCCACCGTCACGCGAGAACGGGATCTCGGCGACCGGAAGGCCGTGATGCACGGTGCACGTCCAGTTCATGTTGAGGGCTCGCAGCGGTTCGCGCTGTGCATCGCTGATCGAGATCAGCGGGATATCGCGGAAGTAGCGGTAGACGGGGCGCATGTATGGAAGATCCAGACGGCCGTGCAAAGTGTGGATGGTCGGCGTCTGGAGGACGCGCGAGAACGGGAAAGCGAGGGCATCCAGGTGAGAGTGGATGATGTCGAACTCCTCGGCCTGATCGATGACCCGAGCGATTTCCAGAAGATGCGGTGGAATAGGGTCTCCGGCGTCAGGGTCCAGGCGAAGCGCGCGCTCGGTCACCGGCACGAGGGTGGCGGCCGTCGATGAATCTCCGCTGGCGTACAGGGTGACCGCGTGGCCCCGCCGGACCAGGGCCTCGCAGAGGAACGCGACGACGCGCTCGGTTCCACCATAGCCGATCGGCGGCACCCGTTCAAACAGCGGCGCCACCTGGGCGATGCGCAGGCGCCCTCCCGATGCGGCCTGACGAGTCTCGCTCAGTCGAGGAGTGGTCTTGAATGCCACACGGCCTGGATCAGGCAAGCCACGTGCCAGGTGCTGGATGGCGGAGAAAGATCATCGCAAGGGCCTCTGGCGGTCGCGACGGCGCTCGCGCCGGGTAATTGTTGCGCGCCGGATCTGGAAACTCTTGCGGGCGGTGCGATGCCCGACTTGCGTCGACCACCCCTCTCCCGCGCGCGGTCGGCCGGCGCGCCGTCTTCTCTCTCCGACCGACCCTTCTGAGGGGCTCTCCTTCGGCGCCCTAAGAAGGCCGATCCTTGTGCCGCGTCGCCGTCACGCCCACGGCGATCCCCAGACCGACCAGACACAGAACTCCGACCCCGATCCAGCGCGGGGGAACGTGGAGCAGATGGGCCCCGATGGCCAGGCCGATCGTCATGATGAGGTAGCCGATCAGGTAAATCGCGAAGGACATGACGGTCCTCCTCCGGCATTCATCGGGCCGCGACCAGCTCGGTGCGGAGGGTCGGTCCCGTCGGGTGGAGCGAGCCGTCGTAGCGCACGAAACCCGGGACATCGTCGGTCAGAATCACACACTCGGCATCGCTGGGCGTCTTGCCGAGGAGCGTCGCGACGAGGCTGAGCGCGGATCCCAGCCTGGGCTTGAGCGCGAAGCGCGTGGCCTGTCGCGCCACGCCGGCGGCGAGCACCTGCTGCCGGCCCACCGGCGTCAGCTCGAGCTGAATCAATCGCGGCTTGGGAGTAAAGGCCACCAGATGGATGGTCTCCCCGGCTCCGTGCGGGAGATTCTTCAGGAGCATCGGGACCATGCCGTTGTACACGTCCGGTGGCAGCTCGATCCGCCCGCTCTCGGTCTCTTCCCGGCCATTTTTCGCCGAGCGGACCGTGTAGCGGCCGGTCGACCCGTCCAGCGTGGCCTCCAGCGCCACCGGAAACGACGGACCGCGCTGGACCAGTTGGTAGCGCAGCATGGTGAAGACACGCCGCTGCGAGAAGACGACGGTCTCATCGTGCAGCGAGCCGTCCTTGAGTCGAAGAACCAGCCGGGAGGTGACTTGCTCCCCGCGCGCGGTCTGGAGGAGGTCCCCGTGCCCCACGGTGTCGCCGCCCAAGGACTGGAGTCGGAGCAGGCCGTGGGTGACGCCCTCCGCGAACCGCACCTGGACAGGGGCCGCCTCGACGGGTGACCAGAAACCCAAACCTGCAAGGATGGCCAGCCCGCCGAGGACGACCGAGGCGATGCCCGGTGTCATGGGGATCAACCTCCCGCTACCGGACGACGTGAACCTTCTCCTCCGACGGACGAATCACTTCCTGCCCCTTCTCGAGGCCGGAGCTGATTCGCTCCTTCGCCGTGTCAAGCGCGCTCTCGGTCATTTGCTGTGCGGTCCGAAGCTGATCAGCCGCCCTGGACCGGAGAAAGCGCGTCCTCCGTTCCGCGTAGTCGCGCATCTCGTCCCGCCAGATCCAGACGGCCACGCTCCCTGCGATCACTCCGAGGATGAAGCGGATCATGTCATTCCTCCTTTGCAAGGCACCGAGTCCCGGCGCCCAGGGATTAGGGATTCCAGGTGACTATTCTGAGCAAGAGCGGTGCCACGCCGATGGCTCGAGGCATTCCGGGCTTTCCGCCCCGGCCAGGCAGATTGAACCGCGTGCGGGAGTCGCCGCGTTGCGGGGAGTACCGAAAGAGCTACCCGCCTACCAGGTAAGAACTTCTAGTCCCTTCCGAGGCTCGTGCCTCACGAGCGGCGAGGTTGGTGGAAACCGGTTGATTTTCCGTTCATGCCGACACCGAGGGCGCCCCGGCATGCCCGATGCAGCCTCACTCCGACAAGCGTAGCGGACTGTCTTGGAAGACTCTGGGAGGCGCGAGCCGTGGAAGTGAGACTGCTGAACGAATCGCACGGGCAACGGACGATCGTCGTGGTCTTCGACGATGGCGAAGAGGTCGTCGGCGGGCTGACCGACGTCGCGACGCGGCATGAGCTGTCGGGCGCCTATTTCTCGGCCATCGGAGCGTTCAGCGCCGCGACCCTGGGATTCTTCGACGTCCACCAGAAAGATTACGTGAGGATCCCGATCACTCAGCAGGTAGAGGTCGTCTCGCTCGCGGGCAATATCGCCCTCAACAAGGGCAAGCCCAAGCTACACGCCCACGCCGTGGTGGCCAAACGCGACGGAGCGGCGATGGGCGGGCATCTGCTCGAGGCCCACGTCCGACCTACCCTGGAAGTGGTTCTGGTCGAGTCACCCCGCCCGCTCAAGCGTCGGACGGACGAGGCGACCGGGCTCGCGCTAATCGACCTCAGCCGCTAGAGCACGGAGGAACGACATGAACGACAGCATCCGAGACGTCATGACGCCGAATCCGCTGGCGATGCCGGCCAGCGCGACCGTGATGGAGGCCGCGCAGCTGATGCGCGGCAACGATATCGGCGACGTGATCGTGCTGGAACACGACCGGCTCTTCGGCATCTTGACCGACCGCGACATCGTGGTCCGCGCGATGGCCGAAGGCGCCGATCCCCACGCCACGGCGGTGGGCGACATCTGCAGCCGAGAGCTCACAACGCTCCGACCCACCGACAGCGTCGGCCACGCGGTGCGGCTGATGCGGGAGAAGGCCATCCGCCGCCTGCCGGTGGTGGAGGAGACCGGGCGCGTCATCGGCATCGTCTCCATCGGGGACGTGGC
>DASSSH010000140.1:0-2745 GCA_035708525.1 Candidatus Methylomirabilota bacterium | reverse complement strand
GACGAGACCGACGCCCTGGCCGATGAGGAACCACGAGGACGGCGTCTCGATCGCGGCGAGCGGATCGGCCGCGTCCCGACGCCCACCGCCCAGCATGGCCCGCAGATCGGTGAACGCGCGGAGCATGGTCCGCCACTGCATAGCGAAGGCGAGCAGGCTCGAGGTCACCATGCAGGCCACCCCGCCCCAGAGCGTCCACTGCACAAGGGTCGCGTAGCCCGCCCCTTCGATGACGCCCCGGTGCTGGAGCAGCGGAACGAAGATCATCCAGGCGGTGACGCTGCCGAGCAGCATGCTCCAGCAAACGCGGAGCCCCGTAATCGCGCCGGCGGCGATGAACATGGGCTCCCAGGAGAGCATTACGGTTCGCCCCATCCAGGCCGGCCCGAACAGCCGCTGGTTGAGCGCCCCGACCCAGGTGGCGATCATGAACGGGGCGAGCTTCGCGCTGATCAGGACCAGGCCCTCGGCCCAGAACTTGCCGACCAGGGCCAGGAGCCCCGCCCAGCCCAGCGCCCGCGCCGAGCTCATGCCCCTGTCGCCTACGGTATGGAGCGCCCGCAACGTCTCTGCCGCCGCGATGCCGCTCGGGAAGCGGAGCTGCTCGACGTTGATCATCTGCCGCTTCATGGGGATCGCCATGGTCACGCCGAGCACCGCCAGGAAGAAGACCCACGCGAGCATGGTCGGCAGCGAGAGCGTGCTGTTGTTGATCAGCATGTACGCGGCGAAGGCGGAGATGAGCGTGCCGCCCGTCGAGTACCCGGCCGAGCTGGCCGTGGACTGCATGCAGTTGTTCTCGAGCACCGTCATGGGCGTGGCGACGATGCCCGCCCGGTGCAGGGTGGTCCAGATGGCGTAGGAGAGGATGCACGCCGTGATCGCCACCCCGAATCCCCAGCCCGCCTTGAGGCCGATATAGAGATTGGTGAGCGACAGCACGCCGCCCAGCAGCGAGCCCATGAGCACCGCGCGCCACGTGAGCTGGCGGAGCGTGTCGCCGCGACCGCGGTAGACCTGCTCGTACCACTGCCGCTCGATCGCTTCGGGCGTGCCCTGGAAGCCGTGGATCGGCAGCGCGTCGGGCAGAGGAGGCGGAGCGCCCGCACCCAATGTCAGGGATGAGGGACCTCCGGCGCTGGGCGCTGCGCCGGGCGTCAACGGCTAGCTCACCTGGCTGTAGACGCCGGGCGGCACCAGGCGGTAGACGGCGAGCGGCTGGGAGACGTTCTTGAAGGTCTTCTCGCCGAGGGCTTCCAGGACGAAGCGGCTCGCGATGCGCTCCGCCGTCTGCGGACCGACGACGATCTCCCCGCCCTGGGCCGAGCCGGCCAGGCGCGCGGCGACGTTGGTGGTCGGCCCTGTTGCCGTGAACGTCCAGCGCTGGGAGCCCGCGCCGCCGATCTTGGTCGCCCCCACGAGCGCCGGCCCCGTATTGATCCCCATGTGGAGCTGAATGGCCGGGAACACACCCGCGTACTCTTCGTTCAGATCAGCCGTCTTCTGGCGGACGGCGAGCGCGGCGCGCGCCGCGTTGAGAGCGTGGTCGAGCTCGCGGCCCGCCTCGCCGCGAATCGCCCGCTGGAAGATGACCATGAGGCCGTCCCCGGCGGTCTCGTTCACGTCGCCGTGATGGGCGCGGATGATCTCGAGGAAGGAGGAGAAGTACGTCTGCACGAGCTGGTTCAGGCGCTTGGCCTCGAGCTGCTCGCTGAGGCGCGTGTACCCGGCGATATCGAGGAAGAGGACCGAGACCTCCTCCTGACGCTTCTCCAGCGCGGTCGCCGTCGGGTCGCGCTCGAGCAGCTCCTTGACGGCGTCCGGGACGAACTTGGACAGCTCCCCCTTGAGCTGCTCGAGGACCTCGAGCCGCTGGCGCGAGGCCTGCAGATCCTCGAGCGTTTTCGCCAGCTCCTCGTTGCGCGCGGCCAGGTCCCGCTGCGCGCGAGCCAGATGCTCCGTCATCTCGTTGAGCGCTGCCCCGAGCTCGCCGACCTCGTCGCGCGAGTCCGCCGGAGCCCGCGCGGTGAAGTCGCCCTCGCCGATCGTGCGGGCGACTCGCGCCAGCCCGTGGATCGGCTGGACCACCACGATCCGCATGGCCACAGCCAGCACGGCCGCCGCCGCGATGATCGTGAGCACCCCCACGAGGATCTGCCGGTTGCGCAGCGCATGGACCTCCGCCAGCACCGGCGCCATGGAGGTCGACACCTGCACCACCGCGCGCACCTTGTGGTCGCTGCCGTGGCAGCCCTGGCACTTCTCCTGGTTCGCGATGGGCTGGTAGAGGGCGAAGACCGGAACGCCGTCGCGAGTCTCGATCGCCTCCTGCGTCTGCACGGTCTCCAGCGCGCGGTGAAAGAGCGGGCCGGCCATGGTCTTGCCCGGCTCGGCGCGCATCTTCTGAATGGCAGCGACGACGTCCTTGGGGAGCTCCGCCTCCTTGGTCACCTCACGCAGGGTCGCCATGTCGGTGAACGCCTCGACGCCGTTGCGACGGTACACGGTCAGGCCCTCCACGGGTGAGGAGGAGCGCAGGTCCTGGAGGAGGCCGCGCGTGATGTCCGGGCGCTCCTGGAGCATGGCGGTCTCGATGCTCGCGACGAGCGTGCCGACCAGGCGCCGGGCGGACTGCTTGTTCTGCTCGACCAGCAGCTCGCTCTCGCGTTGGATGGTGAGGACGGTGGAGGCGCCGAATCCGATGATGAGGACCACCACGATGAGGACGGTGATCTTCGTCGTGAG
>DASSSH010000139.1:0-12993 GCA_035708525.1 Candidatus Methylomirabilota bacterium | reverse complement strand
CAACCGTCTGCAGGTCGTCAACGAGGGGGAAGAGCTGTGGCGGTCCTCGACCCTCGTGGGCGGCGGGGCCAGCCAGGTCGAGCTGATCACGGGCTCGGCCCGCAACCAGCGGAGCAAATTCCTCAAGATCGAGCCGACCCCCCTGGCCGTGGACCTGGACGGCGACGGCATCGAGGAGCTGGTGGTGCCACAGAACCTGGTCAAGGAAGGGCTGCTGGCCGTCGTGTTCAAGGGTCCGGCGGGATTTCGGCTGCAGTCCATCAACACCGGCTTCGAGGGCATCATCACCTGTCTCGGTGCCTTCAAGACCGAGGATGCCACCCAGCCCACGGTCATCGCCTCCGTCGTGCGGTTCAGCAATTTCCTCAAGACCTCCGGCGAGACCCAGATCATCATGACCATGCCTCAGGAGTAGCACCGCTGTCGGAACAGATGGTTTGCCCCCTCACCCCACCCTCTCCCCCTCGACGGGAGAGAGGGCTCCTCGAGTCCGCGATCTCCTCTGTCCCTTTCCCCTCTGGGGAGAGGGTAGGGTGAGGGGTAAGGTTTCGCCATGATCCACGCCTACCGCGGTGTTGTCCCCAAGGTGCATCCCTCCGTCTTCATCGCGCCGTCGGCCGATGTCATCGGTGACGTGGAGCTGGCCGAGGAATCCAGCGTCTGGTTCGCCACGGTCGTCCGGGGCGACGTCAACTTCATCCGGATCGGCCGCGGCTGCAACCTCCAGGACGGCACGGTCATCCACGTCAACCGCCGCGGCACCCCGACCATTCTCGAGGAGTTCGTGACCGTGGGGCACGCGGCGCGGCTGCACGGCTGTCACATCAAGTCCAACTGCCTGATCGGGATCGGGGCCATCGTGCTCGACGGCGCCGTTCTCGAGGAGGAGTGCCTGGTGGCGGCCGGCGCGCTGGTCGCGCCCGGCACCAAGGCGCCCCGCGGCAGTGTGCTCATGGGAGCGCCGGCGCGAGTGAAGCGCCAGGTGACGGACGGGGATCTGGATCTCATCCACCGCTCGGCCCAGAACTACATCGCCCTCGCCGCCGAGTACAAATCTGGTCAGGGCGGCCGCGGATGACGATCAAGGCCGTCCGCGGCGTCCGCGACATCCTGCCCGCCGAGAGCCGCCGCTGGCAGCAGGTGGAGGCCGCCGCGCGGGAGGTCTTCGAGGCCTACGGTTACCGCGAGATCCGGCTGCCGCTCTTCGAGCGCACGGAGGTGTTCGCGCGAGGCATCGGGGACGAGACGGACATCGTGAGGAAGGAGATGTACACCTTCGAGGACCGCGGCGGGGACTCGCTGACGCTGCGGCCCGAGGCGACGGCATCGCTGATGCGCGCCTACATCGAACACGGGCTGCACGTCCAGCCCAAGCCGGTCCGGCTGTACACGCTGGGGCCGATGTTCCGCTACGAGCGCCCGCAGAAGGGCCGCTACCGCCAGTTCCACCAGGCCAACGTGGAGGCCCTGGGGGAGACGCATCCGGCACTGGACGCCGAAGTGATCGCCATGCTGGTGGACTTCTTCCGCGCCCTCGGGCTGGCCGACCGGCTGGAGCTGCAGGTCAACTCCATCGGCGACGCGGGGACGCGGCCGGCCTATGTCGCCCGCCTGCTGGAGTACCTCAAAGCGCGCGAAGGGCGCCTCTGCGCCGAGTGCCGGGAGCGGCTGGGGCGGAATCCGCTGCGGGTGCTCGACTGCAAGGTTCCCGACTGCCAGCCCATCATTGAGAAGGCGCCCTCCATCCTCGACGCGCTCTCGCCGGAGGCCGCGAGGCACTTCGAGCAGGTGCGCCGCTGCCTGGACGGCATGGCGATCAAGTACACGGTGAATCCCCGGCTCGTACGGGGACTGGACTATTACGTCCGGACGACCTTCGAGCTGAAGACGACCGAGCTGGGGGCCCAGGACGCGGTCGCCGGCGGGGGGCGGTACGACGGCCTCATCGAATTGCTCGGAGGTCCGCCCGATCCTGGCATCGGCTTCGCCATCGGACTGGAGCGGGCGGTCGAGCTCCTGGGCGAGCGGGAATCCGTCGCGGCCCCGCAGGTGCTGATGATCCCGCTGGGCGAGGCAGCCCTCCAGCGCCTCCTACCCGTGGCCCGTCAGGCCCGTCAGGGAGGCGTGGGCGTCGAGCTGGGCTATGGAGTCCGCAAGCTACCGAGAGAGCTCGAGCGCGCGAACCGTCTCGGCGTGGGCTGGGCGGTGATCACGGGGGACAACGAGCTGGCCAGCGGGGAGGCCGTGTTGCGGGAGATGAGGACGGGAGAGCAGCGGCGCGTGCCGCTGGACCGCCTCGCGGCCGAGCTGATCACGGTCGCGCAACGAAAGATTCCCTCTCCCCCGCTAGGGGGAGAGGGTGAGGGTGAGGGGGTCAGGCAGCGTGAAGGGGCCAACCCTCACCCCGGCCCTCTCCCTGGACGGGAGAGGGAGAAGAAAGCTGGAAAGCAGAGGGAGAAGAGAAAAGCGCGATGAAGACGGAGCCCCTCGGCAACTGGAAGCGAACCCACAGCTGCGGCGCTCTCGGCGCGGGCGACGTGGGTAAGACCGTGACCCTCATGGGGTGGGCCTTCCGCCGCCGCGACCACGGCGGGCTGATCTTCATCGACCTGCGCGATCGCGAGGGCCTCACCCAGTGCGTCTTCAACCCCGCGTCGGCAGGCGAGGCGCACGGCACCGCCGAGGCGGTGCGCGCCGAGTTCGTCCTGGCTGTGCGCGGCACGGTGACGGCGCGCCCCCCCGGCACCGAGAACCCCAAGCTCGCCACCGGCGCCATCGAAGTGCAGGCGAGCGAGGTCAGGATCCTCAACGACAGCCGGCCCCTGCCGTTCCAGCTCGACAGCGAGGGGGAGGTGGAGGTCGACGAGACGGTCCGCCTGAAGTACCGGTATCTCGACATGAGGCGGCCCAACGTCTTGCGGGCTTTCCAGATCCGGGACGCCGCCTGTCGCGCCGTGCGTGACTATTTGCACGACCAGGGCTTTCTCGAGGTGGAGACGCCGTTCCTCACCCGCTCGACGCCGGAGGGCGCGCGCGACTTCCTCGTGCCGAGCCGGCTGCAGGCCGGCAGCTTCTACGCCCTGCCGCAGTCGCCCCAGCTCTTCAAGCAGCTCCTGATGGTGGCGGGCTTCGAGCGCTACTTCCAGATCGTCCGCTGCTTCCGGGACGAGGATCTGAGAAAGGACCGCCAGCCGGAGTTCACCCAGATCGACATCGAAACCTCGTTCCTCGACCGAGACGACTTCCTCCCCATCATCGAGGGCATGGTGGCCGAGGTGTGGCGGCGGGTGAAGGGTGTGGAGCTCGAGCGGCCGTTCCCGCGGCTGGCATACGACGAGGCCCTGGCCCGTTTCGGCTCAGACAAGCCGGATCTTCGGTTCGGCATGGAGCTGGTCGATGTCTCCGCGCTGTTCGCCGGCGGCGAGTTCCAGGCGTTCTCCCAGGTCATCGCGGCGCAGGGAGTGGTGAAGGCGCTGCGGGTTCCCGGTGCGGGGGGGGTGAGCCGCAGGGAGCTCGACGACCTCACGGCCGAGGCCAAGCAGTCGGGGGCGAAAGGGCTCGTCTGGATCAAGTGCAATCCCGACGGCGTTCAGTCTCCCATCGCCAAGTTCATCGGAGGGATCCAGGAGCGGCTGCTCGCCCAGCTCGGCGCCCAGCCGGGCGATCTGCTGCTGCTCGTGGGGGACACGCCCGCGATCGCGGCCTCCGTCCTCGGCCGATTCCGCGTGGACCTGGCTCGACGCCTGAACCTGATCCCGGCCGAGCGGGATGTCTTCGCCTGGGTGATCGACTTCCCCCTGGTCGAGTGGAACGCCGAGGAGAAGCGCTGGGACTCGGTTCATCACCCCTTCACCGCGCCGCGGGACGAGGACCTGCCCCTGCTCGACTCGGACCCGGGCCGCGTCCGAGCCAAGGCCTACGACCTCGTCCTGAACGGCCAGGAAGCCGCCGGCGGGTCGATCCGCATCCATCAGCAGCCCGTTCAGGAGAAGGTCTTCGGCCTCATCGGCATTTCCAAGGAAGAGGCGCGAAGCCGCTTCGGCTTTCTCCTGGAAGCCCTCGAGTTCGGCGCTCCGCCCATGGGCGGCATCGCCTTCGGTCTGGACCGGCTGGCGGCCAACCTGGTGGGCCAGGAGTCCATCCGTGAGGTGATCGCCTTCCCCAAGACGCAGAAGGGCACCTGCCCGCTCACCGACGCGCCCGCGCCGGTGGACGCGCGCCAGCTCCGCGAGCTGGGGATCCGGATCGTGGAAGGCGCCGGGCCCGCGTGATATCCTGCGAGCGGGAGGCATGAGCCCTCGTTGACTGAAGCCACCAGCGTCACCCGCCGCATCGTCCTGCCCCCGGATCTCAATCATCTCGCATTGCTCGGCAAGAACGACGAGCACCTCCGCACTTTGGAGAGCCAGTACGACGTGCGCATCACCGCACGCGGGCATGACGTCACGCTGAAGGGCGAGGAGCGCCAGGTCGGCGAGGCCGAGCGCGTGCTGCGCGAGCTGGTGCAGATGCTGCGCGAGCGCCCGGGGCTGGGCGCTGCCGAGGTGCGATCGGCCTTGCGGATCGCCGGCAGCGAGCCGACGGCCGACGTGCGCTCGGTGCTGGCCGACGCCATCGCGGTCCCCTCGCGCCGCAAGATCATCACCCCCAAGACGCCGAACCAAAAGCGGTACCTCGACGCCATCCGCGCCCACGACCTCGTCGTGGCCATCGGGCCGGCCGGCACCGGCAAATCGTACCTGGCGGTGGCGATGGCCGTGTCCGCCCTGGTGAAGCGCGAAGTCCTGCGCATCGTTCTGACCCGGCCGGCCGTCGAGGCGGGCGAGCGCCTGGGTTTCCTGCCCGGCGATCTCGTGGAGAAAGTGCATCCCTACCTCCGGCCGCTCTACGACGCGCTCTACGACATGCTGGAGCCGGACAAGGTCACCTCGCTCCTGGAGAAGGGCGCCATCGAGATCGCCCCGCTCGCCTACATGCGCGGCCGGACGCTGAACGATGCCTTCATCATCCTGGACGAGGCGCAGAACACGACGTCCGAGCAGATGAAGATGTTCCTCACCCGGCTCGGCTTCAACGCCAAGATGGTCGTCACCGGTGACATCACCCAGGTGGACCTGCCGTTGAGTCGACCGTCCGGCCTGATCGAGATCCAGACCGTGCTGCAGGGCATCGACGGCATCCGCTTCGTCTACTTCGACGATCGCGACGTGGTCCGGCACGACCTGGTCTCGGCCATCGTCCGAGCCTACGAGAAGGTGCGCAAGTCCCCTCTTCCTCCCCGGGAGGGCGAGGGGCCTTGAGCTCCCTCTCCCCTTTGGGGAGAGGGTTGGGGTGAGGGGCGCTGGACCGCTGATGCCCGTCAGCATCCAGAATCGCCAGCGGCGGGTCCGTCTCTCGCTGCCGCGGTTGCGCGCGCTGGCCGGTCGCACGCTCTCGGCGCTGGGCCGAGCCGACCAGGAGGTCCACGTGGGCGTCGTGGGCGACCGGGAGATCCGCCGGCTCAACGCCCGATACCTCGGCCACCGACGGCCCACCGACGTGCTCGCCTTCAATCTGGACGCGCCCGGGCCCGCGCGGCTCCTCGGTGAGGTGATCATCTCGGCTGAGACGGCGCGGCGGCAGTCGCGGCGGCTCCGGGTGCCGCTGGCGCTCGAGCTGGACCTGCTCCTGGTGCACGGCCTGCTGCACCTCGTCGGATACGACGACCACGATCCGGTCGAGGCCCGGCTGATGCACGAGCGCGAGCGCGAGTTGCTCTCCCGCGGCTGCCGCCGGCTCCCCGATCGCCTGTGGGACGGGCTCCTGCGCCCGTGAACCCGCCGATTCACCGCGCGGGGTTCGTCGCTCTCGTGGGACGCCCCAACGTGGGCAAGTCGACCTTGCTCAACCGGCTGGTGGGCGAGAAGATGGCGATCGTCTCGCCGCGCCCCCAGACCACGCGCACGCGCATCACCGGCATCCTGCATCGGCCCCACGCCCAGATCGTGTTCGTGGACACGCCGGGATTGCACCAGGCCTCGGGCCGGTTGGCCCAGCAGATGGCGCGGACCGCGGAGCGCGCCCTCCAGGACGTCGACCTGGTCTGCTTCGTGGCCGAGGCCACCGAGAAACCCGAGCGGCTCGACGAGGAGAGCCTCGGCGCGCTGCGGGACTGCCGGGTGCCGGTGTTCTGCTGCCTCAACAAGGCCGATCTGGTGTCGCCGAAGGACAGGCTCCTGCCGCTCATCGCAGCGTACCAGGCCCGTCATTCCTTCGCCGAGATCATTCCCATCTCGGCGGAGCAGGGGGACAACTGCGACCGGCTCCTGGATCTGATCGTGGCGGCCCTGCCCGAGCGACCGCCGTACTTCCCCCGCGAGTCCCTCACCGACCAGCCAGAGACATTCTGGGTGGCTGAAGCCATCAGGGAGAAGATCTTCCGGCTCACGCATCAGGAAGTACCCTATGCCTGCGCCGTCCGCGTCGAGGAGCTGACCGAGCGCCGGCGACCGGAGGCGCTGTACATCCGCGCGACGATCTTCGTCGAGCGCGACTCGCAGAAGAGCATCGTGATCGGCAAGGGCGGCGCCATGCTCAAGCGGATCGGGACCGCGGCGCGACAGGACCTCGAGCGGTTCTTCGGCATCAAGGTCTACCTGTCGTTGCACGTGCAGGTGAGGCCCAACTGGCGGAAGGACGAGAAGGCCCTCAGGGAATTCGGCTTCATGCAGACCTCCTAGCGCCATGCCGACTAACTTCGCCATACTTTGTTCTCGGTCGGTGCCGCTCCTCAACGTACAACGGCGTACGCCTCCGGGCGGCACCTCCCTCGGGCCTCGTCTGGCTCGTCATTCGGCCTGGCGCTGACTATGGCGCTTTACAAGACCCGGGCGGTGGTCATCGGGCGGCGCGCGCTCGGCGAGAGCGACCGGCTCGTAGACTTCTACACGCGCGACTTCGGCAAGGTCCGCGGCGTGGCCAAGTCGGCGCGGCGGCCGCGCTCGCGGTTCGGCAGCGCGCTGGAGCTGTTCACACTGGGCGAGCTCGTGTTCTTCGATGCCGGACGCAGCGATCTTGTCCGCGTGGATGACTTCGACATCGTCCGCTCCTTCGTCGGCGTGCGTGAGCACTTGGAGCGCCTGGGACAGGGCGCCTGGACGGTCGAGTGCGTGGCGCGCCTGACCGCGGATCGTGATCCGCACCCGGCGCTCTTCGGCCTGCTCGTGCGGGGGCTCAAGGCGCTCGAGCGCGGCGCTCCGCCGCAGCGGGTGGCGACCTGCTTCGGCCTGCGCGCGGTGGACCTGCTGGGCCACCGACCGCGGATCGACCGATGCGTGGGCTGCGGCCGGATTTACCCGTTCCCCGAGGCGACGCTGGACATGACGGCCGGCGGCCTCGTCTGCGGCGCCTGCGGGGCCGGTGCGGACGCCTTGCCGCTCTCTGGCGCGGTGGTCGGGACCCTCAAGCGGCTGCGCGCACTCGGCTGGGAGGAAGCGCTCGGCCTGCCGCTGGCGCCGGCGCTGGATCGTGAGCTCTCCGTGGTCCTCGAGGGACTCATTGCGCGACTCATGGGCCGCTACCCGATGGCCTCGCGCTTCCTGACCCAGACCCGGCGGGGCCTCTTGCAGGTCGCCGAGCCGCCTGCCCCTCACCCCGGTGGTACGCGGGCCCGATGACCCATCACGCGAGGCAGGTCGGATGAGCGCTTGCGCGAAGGAGCCGAACCGCCCAACTGATTGGTTTGGCGTTCAACCTGGATGAAGAGGCTCGTGCTATCCTGACTGCCATGTCGGTCACGATGGACACCCTCGTTTCCCTCTGCAAGCGGCGGGGACTCGTCTTCCAGTCGAGCGAGATCTACGGCGGCATCGGCTCGTGCTGGGACTACGGACCGCTCGGCGTCGAGCTCAAGAACAACATCAAGCGTGTCTGGTGGCGAGACTTCGTCCAGCAGCGCGCCGACATGGTCGGCTTGGACGCCTCCATCCTGATGCATCCCACGGTATGGAAGGCCAGCGGTCACGTGGACCACTTCACCGATCCCATGGTGGACTGCCGCGAGTGCAAGCGCCGCTTCCGCGCCGACCAGGTCGACGCGATCGCCTGGGTGCACTACTGCCCGGCGACCAAGGGCAACAAATTCACGATCCCGGCCGGCGAGCCCTGTCGGCACTGCGGCGCGCGACGCGCCCTGTGCCCGGAGTGCGGCAAGGGCGAGCTGACGGCGCCGCGCCAGTTCAACCTGATGTTCAAGACCTTCATGGGAGCCGTGGAGGAGGACGCGGCCGTCACCTACCTGCGGCCCGAGACCGCCCAGGGCATCTTCGTCAACTTCGACAACGTGCTGCAGGCCATGCGGCGCAAGCTCCCCTTTGGTATCGCCCAGATCGGCAAGGCGTTCCGCAACGAGATCACCCCCGGCAACTTCATCTTCCGGACGCGGGAATTCGAGCAGATGGAGATCGAGTACTTCGTCAACCCGAGCGATACGGTCGAGGGCCGGCCGGCGGACGAGTACTGGCACGAGCGCTGGATCGCGGACTGCGTCGGGTGGTTCCGGCGGTACGGTCTGCAGGAGAAGAACCTGCGTCTGCGCGAGCACGACAGGGACGAGCTGGCCCACTATGCCAAGCGCACGGCCGATGTCGAATACCAGTTTCCCATCGGCTGGAGCGAGCTGATGGGCATCGCGAACCGGGCCGACTTCGACCTCAAGCAGCATGCGAAGTTCAGCGGCAAGGCGCTCACGTACTTCGACGAGGAACGGAAGGAGCACCTGGTGCCCTACGTGATCGAGCCCTCGGCCGGAGTGGATCGGGCGCTGCTGGCCTTCCTGGCTGACGCGTACTGTGAGGAGGAGGTGCGTGGGGAGAAGCGCGTCGTGCTGCGACTGCACCCCGAGCTGGCGCCCGTTTCCATCGCCGTGCTCCCGTTGCTCAAGAAGCGCGAGGACATCGTGCGGACCGCGCAGGGAATCCGCGATGAGCTGGCCAAGCGCTGGGTCGCGGTGTACGACGACACCGCCGCCATCGGCCGGCTCTATCGGCGTCAGGACGAGGTCGGGACCCCCTACTGCGTCACCGTGGACGTTCAGACGGTGGGCGATGCCGAGAGGGGCGAGGCCGGCGATGGAAAGGTGACGATCCGCGACCGGGACTCGATGGGGCAGATCCGCGTGCCGATCCCCGAGCTGCGGGTGCTCTTCGGCGATCTACTGGGTGGGGTCGAATGGGCGAAGATCGCGGCGCGCTTTCCCGGCGCGACGGCGTCCTCGGCCCCCTAACTAAGGAGAGGGAGCTGTAGAACCCTCGCCCCCGGAGGGGGAGAGGGCCGCAGTTCGAGCCGAGACGCTGCGGCCAATTCGTAGGCGAGGCCAGCGGCGAGGCGAGGGCTGAGAAGGGTGAGGGGGGCGATCCCTACGGGCTCTGGCCGCTGGCGCGCGGCATCGCTGGACCGCCCGGCACTCCCGCGGGGCTCGCAAGCGGCCCAGACTGAGCGGATGCGTCGGGCGCCGGCATCGTGCCCGGCGCGTAGCGAGCGGGTCCGCACGTATTGGCCGGCTCGGTCCCCACGACGAAGGCCATCATGACCGGACGCACGCACTCGCCCTTCGCGCTCAGGTCCACGGACACCACCACGACCTTCTCCGGCTGCGGGAAATTCTCGACCGGCGTGCCTGCCAGCGCCTCGCTCATGAACGACGTCCAGATCGGTACCGCCACGCGCGAGCCCGTCTCGTCCTTCCCCAGGCTGCGCGGACGGTCGTAGCCTACCCACACCCCCGTGACGAGCTGGGGCGTGAAGCCGATGAACCAGGCGTTCGAGTAGTCGTTGGTGGTGCCGGTCTTGGCAGCGGCCGGCCGCCCCAGCGCCTTGGCCGCGACGCCGGTGCCGCGCTCGATGGTCCCGCGCAGCATGTAGGTGGCGACGTAGGCCACCTCGGGGGAGAGGACCTGTTTGCCTTGGGGCGTGTTCTCTTCGAGCAGCTTGCGCTGGGGATCGAGTACGTAGCGGATGGCGGTGGGTCGCATCCACGTGCCCTGGTTCGCCAGCGTCCCGTAGGCCGACGTCAGCTCGAGCAGCGTCAGGTCCGAGGTGCCGAGGGCCATCGAGAGATTCTCGACCAGCGGGCTTTCCACGCCGAGCCGCCGGGCGACCTCGACGGTGTGCCGGATACCGTTCCGCTCCAGCACCTTGACGGCCGCGACATTGATCGATTCTTCGAGCGCCTGCTGGTAGGTGATGGGGCCGCGGTGCTTCCGATCATAGTTGTCGGGCTTCCAGGGCTTGTTGTTGCGGCCGACGGGATACTCGATGGGTGAGTCGTCCACGATGCTCGCCGGCGTTTGCCCCGACTCCAGTGCGGCGATGTAGATGAACGGCTTGAACGCCGACCCGGGCTGCCGCCGCGCCTGCACGGCCCGGTTGAACTCGCTGCGGAAGAAGTCATAGCCACCCACCATCGCCTTGATGTAGCCGGTCTGCGGGTCGATGGTGAGCAGCGCGCCTTCGGGCCGGTCGGGGCCCGCGGGGACCTTGTCCTTGGCGGCGGACGCGGTCGCGGTGCGGCGGGACTCGAGAGCCTTGAGGCCGTCGCGCAGGGCGCGCTCGGCCTTGACCTGCATGGGCGGGGACAGCGTGGTGTAGACGTGCAGGCCACCCTTGAAGACGATGTCGGCACCGTACTGCGCCTCGAGCTGCTGCTGGACGTATTCGAGGAAGTACTGGCCGGTGGTCCGCCGCTTCTCGGGCGGCAGCAGCTCGAGACTCGCCTCGCCCAGTCGCTTGGCCTCGGCCGGCTTCAGCGCGCCGGTGTCGACCATCCGTGCCAGCACCGTGGTCCGCCGCCGCTTCGCGGCCTCGGGGTGCTCGAAGGGCGAGTAGGTGGCCGGCGCCTTGGGCAGTCCCGCCAGCAAAGCGCACTCCGCCACGTTCAGCTCCGAGACCGGCTTGCCGAAGTAGGTGCGCGCGGCGGCCTCGACGCCGAAGGCGCCCTGGCCGAAGTAGATCTGGTTGAGATACATCTCGAGGATCCGGTCCTTCGTGTAGCGCCGCTCGAGCTCCAGCGCGAGGACGGCTTCCTTCAGCTTGCGCTCGAGGCTCTTGTCGGGTGTCAGGAACAGCACCTTGGCGAGCTGCTGGGTGATGGTGCTGCCGCCCTCCACGATGCGCCCGCGCCGGAAGTTCTGATAGACGGCCCGGGCGATCCCCATGGGGTCGACGCCGAAGTGCGAGTAGAAGCGGGCGTCCTCGGTGGCGACGACGGCATTGCGCAGGGCGGGCGGGATCTGGCCCAGCGGCACGAAGATCCGGCGCTCGACGTGGAACTCGGTGATCAGCTCGTCGTTCTCGTCGTAGATCTTGCTGCCCTCGCTGGGATCGAAGCTTTCGAGCTTGGTCACGGAGGGCAGCGAGTGCGGGAGGACGGTCAGAACCCAGAACGCCGACGCCGCGGCGCCGAGGGTGATCACGACGACGGCGACCACGACGCCCATGAGCAGCCAGCGGCGCCACGGCCACGAGGGAGACGCTTTCCTGCGTCGCTCGGGAGGCATACGGCGCTATTATACAGGCGTGTCCACGGCGCGTCCTTCGATCGACGAGCAGCTGGCGCGCATTCGCCGCGGCGCCGCCGAGATCATCGTCGAGACGGAGCTTCGCGCCAAGCTGGAGCGCGCGCTCAAGACCGGCGCCGCGATCAAGGTCAAGCTCGGGCTCGACCCGACCGCACCGGATCTCCACCTGGGCCACACCGTCGTGCTGCAGAAGCTCCGCGACTTCCAGGAGCTGGGCCACCAGGTCATCATCATCATCGGCGACTTCACGGGGATGATCGGCGATCCGACCGGGCGGTCGGACACACGCCGGCCGCTCACCTGGGACGAGATCCGGGCCAACGCCGAGACGTACAAAGCGCAGTTGAGCAAGGTCCTGGACATGGGACGGACCCAGGTGCGGTTCAATTCGGAGTGGCTCGCGCCGCTGACCTTCGAGCAGATCATCCGCGAGACGGCCCACCTCACGGTGGCGCGGATGCTCCAGCGCGAGGATTTCGCCGCGCGCTACGCCGCGGGCCGACCGATCAGCCTGCACGAGTTCCTCTACCCGATCGCCCAGGGCTACGACTCGGTCGCGCTCGGCGCGGACGTGGAGCTCGGAGGCACGGACCAGACCTTCAACCTGCTCGTTGGCCGCGACCTGCAGCGCGCCCATGGACAAGACCCGCAGGTTGCGCTGACCGTCCCGATCCTCGCGGGCCTCGACGGCGTCCAGAAGATGTCGAAGACCTTCGGCAACTCCGTGGGCATCACGGAAGCGCCGGCCGAGATGTACGGCAAGCTGATGTCCGTCTCCGATGAGCTGATGTTCCGGTACTTCGAGCTGGTCACGCGCGTCTCGGAAGCGGAGATCGAAGCGCTGAGGAAGCTGCACCCGATGGAGGCCAAGAAGCGCCTGGCGTGGACGATCACCGCCATGTACCACGGTGAGGCCGGGGCCCGGGAAGGCGAGGCCCACTTCGCCCGGGTGTTCCAGCAGAGGGAACTCCCTGAACAGATTGAGGAAATCCGCTGGTCGCCGCCTGGCCCCGAAGTCCCGGTTTGGAGGGTTCTGAAGGAAGCGGGGCTGGTCGTCTCCTCCTCCGAAGCCCGCCGGATGATCCAGCAGGGGGCGGTCGAGGTGGACGGGAGCCGGATCTCGGACACGAACCACGTCCTGGTGCCGGGGCGGGAATACCTTGTTCGGGTCGGGAAGAGGCGCTTTAAGAGGGTTGTCCTGGAGCCGTATCGGGTCTAAAAAGTAATTACTTGACAGGCCCTTGGCCCATCCGTATCATCATTTCTTGCCCTAGACCTCGGGGCAGTCGCGAGGGAGGGGTGTTGAGAGTAGTCAGCCGGTCGGAAGCACTCCAGCTGACCTCGCTTCAACCACATAGGGGTCCACACCCCGCCGTTCTTTGAAAATCGCATATGTTACTGGCTCACCGACGAAGTGTGAGCACCATCCGTAACTACT
>DASSSH010000138.1:0-3006 GCA_035708525.1 Candidatus Methylomirabilota bacterium | reverse complement strand
CCGATCGCCCGTCCTGGGGCAAATGCGGCGACGGCGCCGACCCCATGGACGCCTCAAACGCGGCCGTGGCGGTGTTGAGCGTCAACGCGCGATACTCGCCCGGGCTCCGCATGCCGAGCGCCGAGTGTGGCGCACGCGTGTTGTAGTCCTCGAACCAGGTACCGAGCTGGGTGAGCACCGTTTCGGCATCGCGCAACTCGGCGCCGTCCACGTAGTCGCGCTTGAAGGTCTTCACGAAGGCCTCCGCCAAGCCGTTGCTCTGGGGGCTGTGCGCCGGCGTCGTGATCGGGACCAGCCCCAGCTCGCTTGGGATAGCAAGAAACCGATGACCTTCACGACCTCGCTTCGGGGAGGGAAACAGCCACTGGGAGACGTACGAGGATGGAGAGTCCCCAAGTAGGCTAGTAATGCGCTGCCGTTACATTACGCCGCTGGCCGCCAAACGGCAGTGAAGGGGATTGGCGCACTTTGGCCAAAACACCCCGGGGGGACCAATCTTACAGACACTTACGAGATCTCTGTTTCGTGTGGGTCCGAGAAACACCAGGGGGACCGGATCGGTCGCGGTCGGGGCCTTCGCGAAGGCTCGGCGGCGGAGTCTTTCAGGCGTTCGGGCGACGTCCCACCATGTGTTTCGCCCGCGCCAGCAGCGCCAGCAGGCCGGTCCCCACAAGGAGCAAGAGCGCCGCCGCCGGCCCCGGGACGGCGTGGACGCGGATCTCCAGTGTGGTCAGCCGCCCCCCGACGAACGCGGTCGGGTCGAATCCGAGCAGGGGAACGGGCGTGAACAACAGCTGCCAGCTGCGTTCGGTGAAGCTGCCGAGGTCGGGCAGCGCGAGCGGCAAATCGAGGCTGGAGAATGCAGCCTGCGAGGCATCCTCCAGAAGGATCGTGAATGACACGGGATCATGAGTGAGGATGCTGGCTGCGGTGATCCCGACACCCGTGAGAACGAAGCGATCGTTGAGCGTCGGATCGTCGTCGGCAAGGTTGATACGTCCCGCGGCGACACTGCCGAGATACCCGTCGATGGCGAAGCTCCCGCCGGTCACGGCGCTCGGATAGAGCTTTCGCGTCAGGATCAGCGAAGGAATGCCGGGAGAGGCGGAGTCATACGTGAAGGTGGCCGACATGCTTTGGCCGACGCTGAAAACGCTCGCGACGCCGATACCCACGTCGGTGGCCAACCCTGTCACCGTGACGTCGACCATGACAGCATGAGCCGGCGCCGTGCCGAACCAGAGCAGAGCGATTCCGAGAATCGCCGGCTTCGGCAGCCAGAAGCTCATGATCGCTACCCCCTGTCGGCCGGATCGACGAAACGACTAGGAAATTGAGAACTATCGCAAGACTCGCGCCAACCTACCACCAGAGGCGAAAAGCTCGTGCGTGGCGGAGGTTGCGCCTAACCCCGCGCACCCCCGACGCAGCATGTGTAAGAAAAACCGGCACTGTCTCTATGCCTATCGATCCAGTACCGTGCTTCCACAGTGACGGAGACCTCGAGCTGCCTGTCTCCACCGGGCCCGGTCCCGCCCCGGCGACAGCCAGCTCACCCCGGGCGAAGGGGATCACCGGACGCGCGGCGATACCTTCGCTGATCGTGACAAGCTCACCGAGCCTGACGCCACCGGCCTCCGCGAGCTGACGCGCCTTCACCGGCGCATAGGAGACACAAAGGCCCTTATCGGCCGAAGGGCGGGGCCTGTGGGGGCGGCGGTCCCACAGCCGCCACACCAGCGACGGCTGCGAGCCCTCCCAGCGCGCCGGCGGCCGGATCATTTGAGGGAGATCTTGCCCGCCGGGCACGGCTCGAGCAGCAGATGGGTCGTGCCGTCGCGCCAGGCCTTCCGCAGCTCGGCCGACGCGCTCGCCGGCGTCGCGGCGCTCAAAGCGCGCAAGGAAGTCGACCCACGCCGTATCGGTCTGCTCGGCATCAGCCAGGGCGGCTGGATCGCGCCGCTCGCGGCGACGCGGTCCGCCGACGTCGCGTTCGTCGTGACGCTCTCGGGACCGGCGGTGAGCGTCGGCGAGGAAATCGAGTACAGCCGTCTGGCCGGCGAGGATCCGGGCTCCGTGCAGGGGCTGTCGGACGCGGAGATCGATCGGCGGATGCGCAGCTTCCGCGGCCCTCACGGCTACGATCCGGCGGCAACGCTCGCGGCGCTTCGCGCGCCCTCGCTGTGGATCCTCGGCGAGAAGGACCGGAGCATCCCGCTCGTCCACACGGTCGAAAACCTCACGCGCCTGAAGGCCGAGCGGAAGCCGATCACGACCCACGTGATCCCCGGCGTCGGCCATGGACTGAGGAGCCCCGCCGGCGGCCCGCCGCCGGACTTCTGGCGGACGATCGAGGACTGGCTGGCGGATCACAGCTTCATCCGGTAAGTCCATCGCACCGTCTTTTGGCTGACACGCGCCGGCCGCTGTTAGGACGCCGACGTTTCCGCGCAGCCGCTCGCGCGCTGGCGATGAGCGCGCGACTGGTGCGTGAGCGCGCTCACGCTCTCGGAGGCAGCCCACGGGCGGCGTGGTCTCGAAGCTGCTCCAGCCACCGCTGATGGTGAGTGTGCATCCGGCGCGGCAGCACGAGGTGGCCGAGCCGCGCGAGCCAGCCGTGTTGCGTCTCCTCCGTCAGCACGTGGCACCCGCGCGGCGTGGTTGAAATTACCCACGCGTGGTAGGCATCGACGCCGAACGCGCGCGCGTCCCAGGCGATACGCTCGGTGGGCACGAACTCGAGCACCGTGGACTCGAGCGTGACGCCGAACGTCCGCCACCTGAACCGCGTGCCCGGGTTCAGGTCCGGCGGGCTGCCCTGCAGGAACGTGACGTCAGACGAATTGCCGTACCATGCCGGCCAGAGCTGCGCACGGATCAGCCACGCCCACACCGCATCGACCGGCGCGTCCATCTCGAGCTCGTTGCGGACGTGGACCGCCGCCGTGCCCGGGGCGTAGCGGGGCGGCCAACGGACGCTCGGTGTCACCACGGAACAGCACTATA
>DASSSH010000137.1:0-8000 GCA_035708525.1 Candidatus Methylomirabilota bacterium | reverse complement strand
GGGGCATCGCGCGCCGGCCCTCGAGCGATTCCATCAGCGCTGTCTCCTCGCCGAGCACGAAGCCTCCGGCGCCGCGGCGGATCTCCACCTCGATGGAGAAGTCGCTGCCGAGCACGCGCTTCCCGATGAGCCCGCACTCGTGCGCCTCCTCGAGGGCTTTCTCAAGCCGCAGCGCCGAGAGACGGGCCTCGCCGTGTATATAAAGGATGGCCTTCGAGGCCCCCGCCGCGTAGGCCGCCAGCAGGGTGCCTTCGATCAACCGGTGGGGATCGCCTTCCATCAGGTGGCGATCCTTGAAGATGCCGGGCTCGCCTTCCTCGCCGTTGACGATGAGGTACTTGGGCTCCCCCTGAACCTGGCGCGCCCCTTCCCATTTGAGCGCGGCCTGAAAGTAGGCTCCGCCCCGTCCTCTCAGCCCCGCCGCCTTGACCGTCTCGATCACTCGGTCCGGTTTCCCCGCCGCCAGGAGCTCGGCCAGCACGGTGTACGAGCCGTGGCGAATGGCGTCGTCGATGTCGGCGGGATCCGTGACGCCGCAGCGGTCGATGAGCGCATGCCGCTGACCGGACAGGAACTGCCGGATCTCGAGATCATCGGTCAAGCGATCGGCCGCGGCTGCCTCCAGCAGGGCTGGGATCCCGTCGGCACTGACTCGCCCGACGGTGCGACGGCTCCCGTTGCTCCCCAGCACCGTCACCACGGGCGCCACCCAGCAGCAGCCGTTGCAGCCGCCCGCGACCACGCGAGCACTCAGGCTCCGGTGGGCGAGCTCGGCTTCGAGCGCGGCCAGCACGTTGCCCGCGCCGACCGACAGTCCGCAGGTCCCCGCGCCCACGACGAAGGTGAGGCCGTCAGGCGGCGGAATCGTGGGCCGAAGTCTTGCAGTCGTCTCCCGTCCCCTCACCCCGGCCCTCTCCCCAGAGGGGAGAGGGAGCTTCGATCCTTCGCCCCCGAAGGGGGAGAGGGTTCTGTTTTCCCTCTCCCCTTTGGGGAGAGGGAAAGGGTGAGGGGAGATGTGAGGGGGCGCGGAGAGGATGGTCTCGAGATCCCGCGCGCCGACCCGTCCGTACTGCTTGCCCTCGGACTCGATCACGGGGGCGACGGAGCAGTTGAAGGCGCAGTCGAGCCGCTCGAGCGTGACGGCGCCGTCAGCCGTGGTCCCGTCGGCGCTCACGCCGAGGCTGCGCTCGCAGGCTCGCAGTAGGTCCAGCGAGCCCGAGATGCGGCAGGAGATGCCGGTGCAGATTCGGACGACGCGCCGTCCCGGCGGCGAGAGGCGGAACTCCGGGTAGTGAGTGGCGACGCCGTAGACCTCGCTCTGCGGCACACGCAGGTGTTGGGCGGCGGCGGTGAGCGCCTCGGGCGAGAGCCAGCGGCTGTGGTGCTGCAAGGCCTGCAGCGCCGGCAGCAGCCAGGGGCGCTCGCGGGGGAACCGCTCGAGAATCGCGTTGACCTCGGCCATGATCAGCGGCCGCGGGCCGCGGGATCGGTGAGGCCGGCCTCGGCGAATCCCTTCTTCCTCAAGAGGCAGGAGTCGCAGTGGCCGCAGGGACCGCCGTCAGGCTGGGGCTCGTAGCACGACCAGGTGAGCGCGAAGTCCACGCCGAGCCCCGCGCCCAGCTTGACGATCTCGCCCTTGCTGAGCGTGATCAGCGGCGTGTGGACGATGAAGCGGCTCCGCCCCTCGACCCCTGCCTTGGTGGCGAGGTTGGCCATGCGCTCGAAGGCCTCGATGTACTCGGGTCGGCAGTCGGGATATCCCGCGTAGTCGATAGCCGTGACGCCGATGAAGATGTCCTGGGCGCCGAGGACCTCGGCCCAGGCCAGCGCATGGCTCAGGAAGATGGTGTTGCGCGCGGGCACATAGGTGACGGGGATGCCGGAGGCCATGGCCTCCTGACTGCGGCCTTTGGGCACGGCGATGTCGGCGGTGAGCGCCGAGCCGCCGATGGCGCGCAGATCCAGCCTGAGCACCAGGTGCTCCTTCGCGCCGAGGGCGACGGCCACGCGCCGCGCCGACTCGAGCTCGCGCGCGTGGCGCTGGCCGTAGTCGAAGGACAGCGCGTAGCATTCGTGGCCTTCGGCCCGCGCCACGGCCAGCGTCGTGGCCGAGTCGAGGCCCCCGGAGAGCAGCACCACGGCCGGGCCCAACATCACACGCCCCGCCGGGCTCCCCAGAGCAGGACGTGCAGCCGCGGCGAGAAGCGGAACCCATGCGCCTTGCACGCCTCGGCGACCCAGGGCGCGCGCGCCATGAACTCTTCCGGCCGCAGGCACTCCGGCTGGAGCAGGATCCGCTCGCGGGGCAGGGCAAAGCGCTCGGCTAGCCGGACCACCTCGGCCACGTCACCCTGGTCTGCCACGACGAACTTCCACCACGCCTCACGCGCCAGGAAAGCGCGGATCGCCGTCGGGTTGATGCGCCTGGCCTCGCTCACCCCCGAGCCGGCCAGCTTCACGGAGACATTCCACTGGATCTCCCGTCCGGTCTCGGCGGGAGGCGGCAAGGTTCCGGACGTCTCCACCTCCATGCGAAAACCCCGCTCGGCGAGGGCGGCAGCGAGCGGCTCGAACAACGGGGACTCGAGTGGCTCGCCGCCGGTGATCACCACACGACGGCACGGATAGACCGAGACCTCCTCGAGGAGGGCGTCGAGGCTCACCTCACGGCCGCCCGCCGGATCCCAGGAATACTTGGTGTCGCACCAGGCGCAGCCGACCGAGCAGCCCTGAAGCCGCACGAAGATGGCGGGTACTCCGGCCGTGGCCCCTTCACCCTGGATCGAGAAGAAGGTCTCGGCGATGCGGCCCGAGACCGCGGCTCCCCTCACGGTCGGCTCCGCGTGATGGCGCTCCCGCAGCTGGGCGTCTCGCGGATCGCGACCCGCTCGAGGTCGATGCCCGTAGGCAGCCCGCGCTCGATGGCATTCCAGGCCTGGCGCGTCATGACCTCGGCGGTGGGCATGCCGGGCAGGATCACCACCCGGTCGGGGGCCTCCGCCTGCACGGCGCTGATGGCCGGGCCCAGGGGATCGTCGGGCGCGAGCAGGGTGGCATGGTCCCAGAGGTCGAGGACGGCTTTCCTGACGATCTCCCGGAGGTCGTCGAAGTCCATCACCATGCCGAGCGGATCCAGCCGCTGGGCGCTGATCGTGACCTCCAGGTGATAGGTATGGCCGTGCAGGTAGGCGCACTTACCTGGATGGCCCGGAATGCGGTGCGCGGCGTCAAACGTATAGGCGGTGGTCAGTTCCATAAGTTCAGGAAAATACTAACATGAGATTCTCCTTGCCCATTTCTGCGCCCTCTGGTATAAGCTCTGGCCAGCGGGAAAGGAGGACGCCATGGCTTACAGCCTGACCGAATCCCTCAAGCACAACCGCTTCCACGTCGTCGAGGTGGACAAGGCCGCGGGGCGCCTGCGCGTCCGAAACGAGGCGGAGATGTGCACCGACCTCACCTGCGACGGGACCGTCATTGTCACCGACGAGGGGCGGACCGACGACCTCGCCCAGCTGAACGCCGGCGACATCATCACCATGCAGCAGCAGGACGGGCGCGCGAAGGAGATCCGGGTCGTCCGCCGCGTGTACGAGGAGTACTCGAGCCCGGAGTGGTAGCCGCCTAGCCCCGCCGCGACCGATCCCGACGGCCCCGGAGGTCCCGCCTCCGGGGCCGTCGTCTTTCTGGGGTCAGGTCTTGAAATCCAACATTTTGTGACAATGCGCGCGTTGTCACCGAATGTCGTAATTCAAGACCTGACCCCTATTCAGGCGATACCGGTGTGGATGGTGACCGTGCCCATGCCGAGCCGCCGCCAAGTTACGCCCTTGAGCCCGACACGCTCCATCAGGGCCTTGAGCTCGACGGGGCTCAGGAAGCGGGCCACCGACTGGGGCAGGTAGGAGTAGGCCTCCGGATCGCCCGAGACCAGCCGGCCGACGCGTGGGACCAGATGATGGAAGTAGAGGCGGAAGAGGGAGGCGAAGCCCGGCAGGGTCGGCTGGGTGATCTCGAGGGCGACGACCCGGCCTCCCCCACACGTCACGCGCTTCATCTCCCGAAGCCCCTGTTCGAGGTCGGCGAGGTTGCGCAGCAGGAACGCCGAGGTGACGCAACCGAAGGCGCGGTCTTCGAACGGCAGCGCGAGGGCGTCGGCGGCGATGAGCCGCACGCGGCCGTGCGGATCGGCTTGGATCAGCTTGGCGCGCGCCACCTGGAGCATGCCCAGAGCGAAGTCGGCGCCCACGACCAGCCGGTGGGGGTGGAGGTCGCGTAGCTCGAGGGCAAGGTCGCCAGTGCCCGTGGCCAGATCCAGCGCTGGGCCGTCGGAGGCGGGGATGGTCTGCCGGGCTGCCGCGCGCCGCCAGGCGTGGTGCATCCCGAAGGTCATGAGCCCGTTCATCAGATCGTAACGTCCGGCGATGCGCGAGAACATCTCGCCGACGAAGCGCGCCTTGTCGGGTCCCTCGCCCAGCACCGGTCCCCTTACCACCAGCGCCCTCCCACCACGGCGACGAACAGGATCACGGCGATGTAGCCGTTGACGTTGAAGAAGGCGATGTCCAGCCGCGAGAGGTCGTCCGGCGCCACCAGAGAGTGCTCGTAGGCGAGGAGCCCTGCCACGACGAAGACCCCCGCCCAGTAGACGACTCCGAGCCCCAGCACCCAACCGAGCGCGACGAAGGCCGCCAGGGTCAGGGCATGGCAGACCCTGGCGGTGGCGAGGGCGGCGGCCACGCCGAAGCGCGCTGGCACCGAGTGCAGCCCGGCGCGACGATCGAAGTCGACATCCTGGCACGCGTAGATGACGTCGAAGCCCGCGATCCACACCGTGAGCGCGAACCAGAGGATGAACACGGGCGGGTCGAAGGCTCCACGGACGGCGATCCAGCCGCCGGCCGCCGCGATGCCATCGGTGAAGCCGAGGATCCAGTGAGTGAGCCAGGTGAAGCGCTTGGTATACGAGTAGCCGACCAGGAAGAGCGCGGCGAGCGGCGACAGCCGCAGGCAGAGCGGGTTGAGCATCCACGCGGAGAAGAACAGCAGGGCCCCTGACGCGACCGCGGCGATCAGCACCTGGCCCGGGCGGAGCAGGCCGGTCGGCAGATGCCGCTGGGCCGTGCGAGGGTTCTGGGCGTCGAGGACGCGGTCGGCCAGCCGGTTGACGCTCATGGCCAGAGTGCGCGCGCCGACCATCGCGAGCGTCACCCAGAGCACCACGCGCCAGCCGGGCCAGCCGTCGGCCGCCAGGACCATCGCCACATAGGCGAAGGGGAGGGCGAAGACAGTGTGCTCGAACTTGATGGCGTCGAGAAAGTGCCTGACCGCGCTCAATTCGGGAACGCGAGCGCCAGATGAGCCTGCAATACAGCGACAGCGCCGCGCCCGGGACCGGTGCGCGGGGGCCCCAGGAGCGCCGTATGGCGAGCCGTGTCGCCGTGCGAAACGTAGGGCGGGGCGAGCGCGCGATCGCGGGTCGACTGGCCACGTCCGAGCCCCCGCTGGGGGAGGGGGGGTCGCGCGCGCCACGCCCGAGCGAGCGTCGGCGTACAGGCGAGCCATCGCCGGCGCGACTGGGGCCCCCACGCACCGGTCCCCATCCCGTCTCTGTTACCAGCCTTCGCGAGACTCATGAGAAGCCGTATTCGGACCAGCGCCGGCTCACGAGCGCGCGGATCTCCTCGCTCATGACGATCTCCGCGGGCCAGGGCTGGGTGATGCCGTCCATCTCGGCCTTCTCGGTCGCGTCCACGCCGAGCTTGCCGCCGTAGCGGTGGCGGAGCGCCGCATGGTCGAGGTCGTCCATCGGGCCTTCGAGGATCACCAGGTCGCGCTTGGGATCGATGTTCCCCGTAGCCCGCCACGCGACCTCGGAGAGGTTGTGGACATCGACATGCTCCGAGACGACGACAATGGTCTTGGCGAGCATCATGAGCCCGAGCCCCCAGAGGGCGAACATGACCTTTCGGGCGTGCCCCGGGTAGCGCTTCTTGATGGAGACGATCACGAGATTGTGGAAGATCCCCTCGGCCGGCATGTTGATGTCCAGCACCTCGGGTAGGAGCATTCGAATGATCGGCAGGAAGATCCGCTCGGTGGCCTTGCCGAGCCAGTAGTCCTCCTGAGGCGGCCGGCCGACGATGATCGTGGGGTAGATCGGGCTCTTCCGGCGCGTGACGGCTTTGAGGTGGAAGACCGGATACTCACGCGCCAGGGAGTAATAGCCGGTGTGATCGCCGAACGGCCCCTCGAGTCGCCGCTCGGCGGGGTCCACCCAGCCCTCGAGCACGATCTCCGCTTCCGCCGGCACCTCGAGGTCCACCGTCTTGCACTGGACCATCGGGACACCCGCGCCGCGCAGCCAGCCGGCGAAGACGATCTCGTCGATCGCCGGGGGCAGCGGCGCGGAGGCCGAGTAGATCGTGCAGGGATCACCGCCGAGGGCGACGGCGACCTCCATGGGCCGGCGCGCCTCTTCGGCCACGCGATGGTGCTCGGCCGAGCCCTTGTGGGTCTGCCAGTGCATCCCCAGCGTCTGGTCGTCGAAGACCTGAAGCCGGTACATACCGACATTGCGCGCGCCGGTGATGGGATCGCGGGTGAAGACCAGCGGCAAAGTGATGTAGCGGCCGGCGTCACCGGGCCAGCAGGTGATGATGGGCAGCCCGGCGAGCGTCGGGTGGGCGGTCTCCACCACTTCCTGGCAGGGCGCCGAGCGCACCCGCTTTGGGCCCGCCTTGACCACGTCGAAGGCGTCGCCCAGCTTCTTCAGCTTGTCCACGAAGGAGTCGGGCATCTTGACGAGGTCGAGCAGCTTGGCCACCCGCGACGAGAGATCGTCGAGGCGGTCGACACCGAGGGCAGCGGCCATGCGCTCCGCCGACCCGAAAGCGTTGATCAGGACGGGGATGCTGGAGCCCTCGACGCTCTCGAAGAGCAGCGCCTGGTTCCGCTCGGCCGGGCCCTTCGAGACCCGATCGGTGATCTCGGCGATCTCGAGATCCCGCGAGACCGGGGCGGTGATGCGCCGGAGCCGCCCGTGCTTCTCCAGGTGGGCGATGAACTCGCGGAGGTCGGCGAAGGCCACGCGGCCGCCCCGGCTACTCGTGGTAGTAGACCTTCACCAGCCAGCCAGCGATGACGGGAAACGCCAGGCTCGGGATCACGCGAATCATCACGAAGCGCCAGCCCATGAGCGGCGCCTCCCACGCGATGATCCGCTGCATGCCGAACAGCGACCACGAGGTCATGTAAGCCACCAGCGGCCCGAAGGCCATCCCGGAATTGGCGAGCGCGACCAGCAGCGGCACGCTCACCATCGGTCCTCCCGGCGTCACTACCCCCATGAGGCTCGCGATCAGAATCGCGGCCATCCCGGACTCGCGGCCGAAATACCTGGCGACGGTCTCCTGAGGAATGAGCACCTGGAGCATCCCGGCCAGGAGCAGGGCCGGGATCAGCCGCGGCAGAATAAACCAGATCAGCGAGAAGCCGGTGCGGGCTCCGACGACGGGGAGCGAAGGGTCTTTGAAGTAGGCGATGACGGTGAAGAGCAGGGCCAGCGCGACGAGGACGAGGGTGGAAAGGTCGACGGCCGACCCGCGAAGCATGGGCGCATTATACGCTATACTGGCTTGACACGGTTTTGCGCGCCGTGGACGATGCGCTGGACCATCCGAGCCAAGCTGACTGCGCTGGTGCTCGCCGTGCTGGTGCCACTGGTGGCCGGCGCGGGCCTCGAGTTCTGGCGCGACCTCCGCTCCGAGCGCGGGAAGGCACAGGCGGAGATGCTCGAGTTCGCCCAGTACCTCGCGCGCCACTTCGACGAGGTCCTGGCTGGCCAGATCGAGAATCTCGAGGCCATCGGGAGCGTTCGGCGCTTCGTGGACATCGAGGACGACGAGCTGGTGGCGCTCGCGGCTCGCGTCCGGGCCCAACACCCCTTCATCCACCGCTTCCTGGCGGTTCGCCCGGACGGACTCATCTCCGCTTCGAGT
>DASSSH010000136.1:0-9934 GCA_035708525.1 Candidatus Methylomirabilota bacterium | reverse complement strand
CAGTGGAACGAAGGAATTCCGCGACCTTCCTCGCCACGGCTTTGAGCAGCTGTCCATTGGCCGGCCCGCCGCCGATTCCGTCCGGCTTGGCCAGACAGAGGGAAAAGAAGTCGTTGTAGCGGGTTGAGCGGCTGATCTCTCTGGCGAGCAGCTGCTGAAAGGCCTCCTCGCCGAAGACGCCGCTGGCCGCGTCGAAGAAATCGCTCATTCCGGACCGATCCCCCTTACCCTGCCCTCTCCCCCTCCGGGGTCGAGGGTTTCTAGGGGCTCTCCATCGAGCCGATGGCGAGTCTACCACGGGGCGCGGGAGCCGGAAGGCCCGTTCACCTGCCGGGAATGGGTGTGATAAAGTGTTGTTCTTATGATCAATACGAGGAATCTGGCAGCTGTGGTGCTCGGGCTGGTGCTGGCTTTGACCATGGGGTGTGGTGACACCCCCGCGGTCAAGAAGCAGAAGGCCGTGGCGCGGGCCGAGCAGTACCTGAAGGATGGCAAGGCCAACGAAGCCATCATCGAGCTGCGGAAGGCCCTCCAGGTAGACCCTGATTTCGTCCCGGCACTGGAGGCTCTCGGCCGGGCCTATGCCGCCAAATCGTGGTACGCCGACGCCCTGCGCGAGCTCAATCGGGCTCAGCGGCTTTCCCCGGACTCGACCCCGCTCATGCTCACGATGGGCCGGACGCTCCTCGAAGCCGGGGCCTTCACCGATGCCGAAGCCCAGGCCGATAAGATCCTGAGCCGGGAATCCGGAAACGCGGAGGCGATTGCCATCAAGGCGGCCGCCCTCCTGGGGCTCGGGAAGCCCAACGAAGCCCTGGCCCTCGTCGAGCGCGCCCCGGTCGGGGCCGTTCCGGACGCGGACCTGGTTCGCGCGGGTGTGCTGCTCCAGCAGGGCAAGATCGACGAGGCTGAGCGATCCTACCGGGCCGTGGTCGAGAAGAGGCCCGCCGATTTCAAGGCCATCATCCGCCTGGCCGGAATCCTGCTGGCCAAGAAGAACTACGACGAGGCCCTCCGACTCTATGAGCGGGCCCACGGTCTGCGGCCGCTCAGCCCACAGCCTCGCGTCGGCATCGCTGCGGTCAAGGCCCGGAAGGGTCAGGTGGCCGAGGCCATCAGCGAGCTGGAGGGCGTTGAGCCGCAGGCGCGCTCAGGAGCGCTGGTGGTCGCGCTGGCGACCTTTTATCTGCAGGCCGAGCGCCCGGCCGACGCCGAGCGCATCCTGGCGCCGATCGTGGAGCGGTATCCCGCGTTTTCATCCGCCCGGTATCTGCTCGGCGCGACCTATATGACGCGCGGACGGTTCGATCTCGCTGCGGCGCAGTTCGAGGCGCTGGTGAAGCAGGTCCCCGACGAGCCGGAGCCTCACTTCCGGCTCGCCGGCGCCTACGCGCGAATGGGGCGAGGCAAGGAGGCTCTCGCTGAGCTCGACCGCGTGGCCAAGGCCATGGATAAGACAGCCCAGTTCCACCTGGAGCGCGCCCGCACCCTTCTCATGCTCGGTCGCACCGACGATGCTCTGCAGGCGGCGCGCGCGGCCGAGCGTATCCAGCCCGGGCAGCCTCAGACCTCTCTGCTGCTGGGCCAGATCGCGGCTCAGCGCGGTGACGCGAAGACCGCCCGGGAGATGTTCAGCAAGGCAGCGGAGGGCGGCGGCGAATCAGCGGCACACCTGGCCCTCGGTCGGCTGGCCGCGCAGGAGAAGAATCAGGATGCCGCGCTCAAGGAGTTCGATGCCGCAGTGAGCGCGGATCCGTCGTCGATCCGGGCCGCGCGCGCCAAGGTGGGCGCGCTGATCCAGCAGAAGCGCGTGAAGGAAGCCGTCGACTTCGCCGAAGGCGCCGCGCGCCGTGAGGCGAAGCGGCCGGAGTTCGCGATGCTGCTGGGCGGCGCGTACGCCTCGGCGGGGCAGTGGGACAAGGCGAGCGCGGCCTACCGGCGAGCGCTCGACCTCGACCCGGCAGCCGTCGTGCCGCGGCTGGGGCTGGCGCGCGTGGCGCTCGCCCAGCGCAAGGACGAGGAGGCCATCGCGCAGCTACAGGCGGCCCTCCAGCACGACCCCGGTAACCCCGCGGCGGCCCTGCTGATCACCGCATCCTACGAGAGTCTCGCGCGCTACGATCAGGCCATCCTGGTCATGGAAGCCGCGCAGAAGGCGGCCCCGACTCGGGTCGACTTCGGCCTCCGGCTTGCCGAGCTCTACTTCCGCAAGGGTCGGTATGACGACGCCGTGGCGAAGGCGAGGGACCTCCTGGCGGCCAGCCCGGACCTCACGCCCGCGCGCCTCACGCGCGGCCAGGCGCTGCTCGCCAAGGGCGACCCCGCCGCCCTGAAGGACTTCGCCGACGTCGCGAAGGAGTATCCCAAGTCGGCGGCGGCGCAGTACTTCCTGGCGCGCGCATACCTGAGGTTCGGACAGATGGCCGAGGCACAGGCAGCCTTCCGCGAGGCGATCAGGCTCGACCCGCAGTTCACCCAGGCCAAGACCGAGCTGGCTCTCCTCTCGGGCGGCAAGGTGGACAAGGCCGAGCTGCAGAAGCAGGTCGAGCGATTCCACGCCGAGGTGAAAGCCAATCCCAGGAATCTCACGGCGCGGGAGAGCCTCGCCCGGCATCTCCTGGCCCTGGGACAGAACCAGGAAGCGAAGGATCAGCTCAAGGCCATCCTCGAGGCGGCCCCGGGGCATCCGGCGGCCAACTACCTGATGGCGCGGGTGGCGATTCAGGACGGCAAGTGGGAGGAGGCGGCCAACTATCTGCGGGCGGCGCTCAGGACGAATCCGTCCAACGTCGAGGTCAACCTGCTGATGGCGGCTTACCTGCTCCAGGCCAACCGACCCGAGGAGGCGGTCCAGTACCTCCAAACCGTGCTGAAGGTCAACCCGAACCTGTCCACGGTGAAGGTGCAGCTCGGCGCGGTCTACCTTCGCCTGCGGCGGTACCCCGATGCGTTGAGACTTGCCCGCGAGGTGCAGAAGGCCGAGCCCAGGAGCCCCGCGGGCCCGCTCCTGGTGGGCAGCGTCCTGATCGCTCAGCAGAAGTCCCAGGACGCTATCGAAGCCTTCAACCAGGCGCTCAAGCTCAATGCCAATCTCGACGGCGCGTATGCCGGTCTGGGCCAGGCCTACCAGCAGCTCAACCAGAACGACAAGGCCGTCGAGGCCTACCAGCGCGCGGTGGCGATCAACGCCAAGGACGTGGTGTCGCTCAACAACCTCGCCTGGATTCTCCTCGAAGTCAGGAAGAAGCCCGATGAGGCCCTGCCCCTGGCGACGAAGGCGCAGCAGCTCGCCCCGGAGTCGGCCGAGGTGCTGGACACGCTCGGCTGGGTCCATTTCCGGCGTGGAGCCTTCGCGGACGCCGAAAAGGCTCTCGCCAAGGCGGCCGAGCGGGCGCCAAACATCGCGGCCATTCAATTCCACCTGGGAATGACATACGGGCGGCTCGGCAAGCGGAATGATGCCGTCTCGGCGCTGCGGCGCGCAGCGCAGCTCGACCCGAAGCTGGCCGAGAGCGAGCGGATCAACTCCCTGGTGAGGGAGTTCGGCGGATAGGGAGCGCCGGCCCTTGTCCAAGGCGCGGATTCTACCCCGGATTATTCGGGAAGCCGCCCTCCACCCTCACCCCGGCTCTCTCCCTCCAGACGGACCGGGGATCGTTCTGATCCCCTCGCCCCCGGAGGAGGAGAGGGTCAGGGTGAGGGGAGGCGTGCGAGGACAACTACCCATTCATGCATAGGTCAGGCTAGTGGCGTTCATGCCCCGGAACCGCTCATCCTTTGCCCTCGCAGCGCTCTGCCTGCTGATCGTGGTGCTCCTGACTGGTAGCGCGTGCACCCTGAGCCCGGAGGCGAGGAAGCAGCGGGCCCTCGAGCGCGGTGAGCAGTACCTTCGCGCGGGGAAGCCCAATGAGGCGATCATCGAGTTCCGTACCGCGATCGACGTGGACCGAGACTTCGTTCCAGCCTTGCACGGATTGGGCCGGGCCTATGCCGCCAAGGCCTGGTACGCGGACGCCGCGCGAGAGCTGATTCGGGCGCAGGCCGTGGCGCCTGACTCGCTGCCGATCGCGGCGGATCTGGGTCGGGTCCTGGTGGACGTCGGGGCGTGGAAGGATGCCCAGGAGCAGGCCGGGAAGATCCTCGCGAAGGAGCCGCGTAACCCGGACGGTCTCTACATCCGTGCCGCGGCCCTGATGCAGGAGGGAAAGGTTGAGCAGGCACTTGTGCTCCTGGAAGGCCTGGGACCGGGCGAAGGTCCCAAGGAGCTGCCGCGGCTGCGCGGCACGGCCTTCTTCCGGCTAGGCAAGATGGCCGAGGCCGAGGAGGCCTTCCGTGCAGCGCTGCAGAAAGACCCAAAGGACGCGCGGAGCAAGGCCGCGCTCGGCGAGATCCGGCTGCAAAGGCAGCAGTATCAGGAGGCCCTGAAGCTGTTCGAAGAGGCCAAGACGGTGGCGCCTGACGATCCCGGCATCCGGCTGGGAATCGCCGCGGCCAAGGCGAGACTCAACCGGGTCTCCGAGGCCATCAAGGAGCTCGAGGATCTCGATCCGAGGGCACGCTCGGCCGGCGTCCTTCTCGCGCTCGGACGATACTATCTGCAAGCGGAGCGCTCGGCCGACGCAGTTCGGCTGCTGTCCGGGGTCGTCGAGCGCGTTCCCTGGCTTCCCCAGGCGCGGCTGCTGCTCGGCGCCGCCTATCTGATGTCGGACAACCCCATTGCGGCACGCCGGGAGTTCGAGGAGCTGAACCGTCAAGTGCCCAACCACCCCATGGCTCGGTTCGCCCTGGCCATCGCCCTGATCCGGACGGCGCGGGCGGCCGAGGCGCTGAGCATTCTCGATTCCATCGCCAAGCAGGTCGAAAAGAACGCGCCCTTCCACGTCGAGCGGGCGCGGGCATTGCTGCTGCTCGGGCGGCGCGACGAGGCGTTCGCGGAGGCCGAGAAAGCGCGGCGTATGGCACCGGAGGCACCCCAGGCGTACGTCGTCCTGGGGGAGATCCAGGCCCAGCGCGGCAATCTGAAGGCGGCCCAGGAAATGTTCGCCAAGGCCTCGGAGGTGGATGCCAGCTACGTGCCGGCCTATCTGGGACTCGGCGCGCTCCGCGTGGGCGAGAAAGACGTCGGCGGGGCCCTACAGGAGTTCGACACGGCGGTGCAGGCCGATCCGAAATCGCTCCCCGCGACGCGGGCGAAGGTCGGGGCCCTGGTCGTCCAGAAGCGGATACCCGAGGCGATCCAGGCCGCGGAATCGGCGGTGAAGGCCGATCCGGAGAACCCGGGTTTCCATACCCTGCTCGCCAGCATCTACGCGTTGGACGGCCGGGCCGACAAGGCGACCGCAGCATACCGGCGCGCGCTCGATCTCGATCCCAGGGGCGTGGCCCCGCGTCTCGGCCTGGCGCGCCTGGCGCTCAGCAAGAGCCAGGAAGACGAAGCCGTCGCCCAGCTCCAGCTGGCCGTCAAGGAGCGGCCGGGCGAGCCCACGACCGTCCTGCTGCTGGCCTCGCTCTACGACCGGCTCACTCGATACGACCAGGCGATCGGCCTCCTGGAGACCGCCACCAAGAGCGATGCTCAATACCTCGCGTTCCCTCTGGCGTTGGGTGGGTTCTACTTGAAGAAAGGGCGCTACGACGAAACGATCGCCCTCATGAGCGGGTTGCTCGCGAGGATGCCGGAGCTGACCGCCGCTCGCAGCATGAGGGGCCAGGCCTACTTGACGAAGGGCGACGGCGAGGCGGCGATCAAGGATTTCCGCGAAGTGCTGCGCGTCACTCCCAAGTCCCCCGCCGCGCACTACGACCTGGGGGCCGCCTACGCGATGCTCAAGCGGGTCGACGATGCCAAGCGCGAGTACAGCCAGGCGATTGCGCTGGACCCGAAGTTCGAGGCCGCGAAGGCGGAGCTGGCGGCTCTCTCGGGACAGCGAGCCGATCCCGGTGGCCAGCGCCAAATGGTGGCGCGCCTACGCGACGCCATCAAGGCGGATCCGAAGAATCTCGTGGCGCGCGAGGGGCTGGCCCGGACACTGCTTCAGACCGGCCAGGTCCAGGAGGCTCAGGCCGAGCTCAAGCAGCTCCTCGATCTGGCGCCGGGGTATCCCGAGGCGAACTACCTCATGGCCCAGGTCCTCACCCAGCAGGGAAAGGCGGACGAGGGCGCCGAGTATCTCCGGGCCGTGCTTCGAACCAATCCCTCCCACGTGGGGGCCAACATCATGCTGGGAATCCATCTCGTGAGGAAGGGGCAGCGGGAGCAGGCGGTGAGCCGTCTGGAGGCGGCGCTCAGCGTCAATCCGGGCCTGACCGGGGTGAAGTTCCAGCTGGGCGCGCTCTACGCTCAAACCGGCCGTTTGCCTCAGGCTCTGCGGATCGCGAAGGAGCTGGAGAAGAGCGACCCTTCGGCGCCGGGACCCCCGGCGCTGATGGGACTGGTCCAGCTCGCCCAGTCCAATCCGCAGGGGGCGATTGAATCCTTCCAGACGGCGCTCCGGATCAAGCCCGACCTGGTTGACGCGCAACGGGGGCTCGGCCAGGCCTACCAGATGCTGGGGCAGCCGGAGCGCGCCGCGGAAAACTACCGGAAGGTCCTCGCGATCAAGGGCGACGATGTGCCCTCGCTGAACAACCTTGCCCTCATCCTTCTCGACGTGCGCAAGCGGCCGGACGAGGCCCTGCCGCTGGCGGTGAAGGCGGAGCAGCTCGCCCCGAAGTCCCCCGAGGTGCTGGATACGCTGGGCTGGGTCCATTACCAGCGCGGGGCGTACCCCGAAGCCCAGAAGGCTCTGGCCCGCGCCGCCGAGTTTGGCGGGTCGAACGCGGCGATCCAATACCACCTCGGGATGACCTACGCGAAGCTCGGCCGCAAGAACGACGCGGTCTGGTCGCTTCGCCGGGCGGCGGAGCTCGACCCGAAGCTGGCGCAGACGGAAAAGATCGCCGCGATTCTCAAGGATTTGGGGGAGTAGGGGAGAGGATAAAGGGGAGCAATTTCCCCAGTCAGCACGCCTGTTTTGAAGCCTCCGGATGGTATACTCCTTGCTGGCTTAGTCGGTACGCATCGAGCGACAACGCGGGAGTGTGATGGTCGATATCGCCAGCAAGAACCTTCTCCACGATCGCACGCGGTTCATCATCACGGTGGTCGGTGTCACCTTCTCGGTGGTCCTCATCTTCGCCCAGGTTGGCATCTACCTCGGCTTCATGCAGAACGCCTCAGTGATCATCGACAATACCGACGCCGACATCTGGATCACGTCGAAGAACTCGCGCAACTTCGACTTCCCGCTGGCGTTCACGGAGACCAAGCTCAACAAGGCCCGCGAGACGCCCGGGGTGGCGTGGGCCGAGCACCTGATTCTCGGGTGGGCCAACGTGAAGCTCATGGACGGCGGCTCCGAGAACATCGAGCTGATCGGCTTCAACCTCGAGCGCGGCGCCGGCGGGCCGTGGCGCCTGAAGGAAGGGTCGGTGCAGGCGCTCAAGGCGGGCAAGGCCATCATCGTCGACGAATCAGCCTTCGCGCGGCTGGGCCGGCTGCGGATCGGGGACTCGGTCGAGATCCACGAGAACAAGGTCAAGGTGGTCGGCATCACCGAGGGGGTGCGCAGCCTCACGACCGCTCCCTATGTGTTCACGTCGTACGGGAACGCGCAGGAGCTGGTCCCGTGGCTCCGCGACCGGACGGTATTCATCGTGGCCAAGGTGGCGCCCGGGTTCGATCCGGACGAGGTCGCCGTCCGGCTGCGGGCCATCCGCGACGTGGATGTCTACACGCGAGACCAGTACAGTCTCCGGACGCGACTGTACTGGACCTGGGAGACCGGGATCGGCGTGGGTTTCGGGCTGACGGCCCTGATGGCGATGGCGGTCGGCATGGTGATCGTCGGTCAGACGATCTACTCGGCCACCATGGAGCACCTGCGCGAGTTCGGGACGCTCAAGGCCATCGGCGCCTCGAACCGGGACATCTACGGCATCATCCTGAAGCAGGCGTTCATCAACGCGGTCCTGGGCTACGCGGCCGGCCTGGGGATCACGTGGGTCATCATTCGCTCCTACCGCCTGACGGGGCTCGAGCTCGTGGTGCCGACCCCGCTCCTGGGCGTCGTCTTCGCGGTGACCGTTGTCATGTGCCTGGCCGCCTCCATGGTCTCGGTGCGGAAAGCCCTCTACGTGGACCCCATGACCGTGTTCCGCGCGTGATTACCGTCGAAGCCAACAACCTGTCGAAGGTGTATCACGAGGGAACGGTCGACGTGCCCGCGGTGCGCGGCGTGAGCCTGGCCGTCGAGCAGGGCGAGATGGTGGGCATCATGGGGCCTTCGGGGAGCGGTAAGACCACGCTGCTATCCATGCTCGGCTGCATCCTCAGGCCGACCGAGGGGACGCTGGCCGTTCAAGGCGAGCCAGTCGACGGCTTCGACGAGCGGCGGTTGCCGGCGCTGCGGCGGCGCTGCATCGGCTTCATCTTCCAGAGCTTCAACCTGTTCGGCGCGCTGACCGCGCTCGAGAACGTCGAGGTGGTCCTCAACCTCAAGGGCGTGAAGGGGCACGAGGCCTGGGACCAGGCGGCGCGGCTCCTGGACCGAGTCGGGCTCGAGGACCGGGCTCATTTCCTCCCGCGCGACCTGTCGGGAGGCGAAAAGCAGCGCGTGTCCGTCGCGCGGGCCATGGCGGGCGATCCGCCGCTCATCCTGGCCGACGAGCCCACGGCCAATCTCGACGGGAAGAACGGCGAGCAGGTGATCCGGCTGCTGCGAAACGCGGCCCGCGCCGAGGGCCGGTCCGTGATCGTCGTCACCCACGACCATCGGATCCGCCCGTACATGGACCGGATCCTGCAGCTGGAGGACGGGAGGCTGGTGACGTGAGGCGCACCCTCGTGATCGGGGGCCTGGTCGTTGGATTCCTGGCCATCGCCGGTCTGGTCGGTGTCGCCGGCTGGTCGAAGCGTCTGGCCGGCCCCTCGGTGCCCGCCATGATCGGGACTATCTCCCAGAACGTCGTGGCGATCGGCCGTGTCGAGCCGGTGACCGAGGTCGTCCTAGCCAACAAGATCCCCGGGCGGATCAAGGCCGTCCTGGTGAGAGCGGGCGACGTGGTTCAAACGGGGCAGACGCTGATCCAGTTCGACGACGAGGAGTCCGCGGCCCAGGTGCGCATGGCGCGCGCCCGGCTGACCTCGGCGCAGGCCGAGGCGCGGCGCGGGGAGCGCGCCGTGGAGACGGCGCGGGCCCGGTGGCTCGATGTGAAGAGCGGGGCCCGGCCTCAAGAGATCGAGCGGGCCCGGGCGGAGCTGGAGGCGGCCCATCAGCACGCCCGGAACGCCGAGATCGAGCGGGTTCGCTATAAGCGGCTCTTCGAGAAGGGGCTGGTCTCGGGCTCCCAGTATGACGCCCAGGAGGCGGAGGCCAAGTCGGCAGCCGCCCGGGAGCGCGCCGCGGACGAGTCGCTCAAGCTGCTGCTGGCCGGAGCCAAGCCCGAGACCCTGCAGACGGCCTGGGCGCACGTCGAGGAGGCCACCGCCGACCTCACGCGGGCGCGAAACCAGGTGGCGGAGGCCGAGGCCGCGCTCGAGCGCGCCCAGGCGGTGCTCCGGACCAGCGTCATCGAGAGCTCGGTCAACGGCAAGGTCATCCGCAAGATGGTCGAGCCCGGAGACGCGGTAGGCATCGGCGTGCCCTTGATGGTGCTGGCCGATGTCCAGAAGGTCCTCGTCAAGGCGGACGTGGACGAGACCGATCTGGGCAAGATCGCCCTGGGGCAGCGGGCGAAGATCACGGCCGACGCCTTTCCCGGGCGGGTCTTTCCGGGCACGGTCATCGAGATCGGCGAGTCGGTGGGCAAGCGCAGGATCCGGCCGGACGATCCCGCCAAGCTGCAGGACATGAAGATCCTCGAGACCAAGATCGAGGTGACGGAAGGGGGCGCC
>DASSSH010000135.1:0-5000 GCA_035708525.1 Candidatus Methylomirabilota bacterium | reverse complement strand
CACCAGCGGCGGGAACGTGCTGGACGTGCTCAAGGCCTTCAAGGGCTACAACCTGGAAGGCATGGTGGGCGGCGCCTACTACTACTACGAGATCCCCAAGAACGCGGTCAACGATTGGCTCGTCCGCGAGCACCAGAAGCGCTTCAACGAGCCGCCCGACTTCTTCACCTGCGGCGGCTTCGCTGCCGCCATGGCCGTGCTGGCGGGGATCCAGAAGGCTGGGGGCACCGACACCGAGAAGCTCATCGCCGCCATGGAGGGCCTGGAGTTCCAGACGCCCAAGGGCAAGATGACCTTCCGCAAGGACGACCACCAGGCCCTGCAGAGCATGTACGTCTTCAAGATGACCGCCAAGCCCGACGTGCCGTGGCTGATCCCGGTGCTGACCAAGGAGCTGAGCCCGCAGGAGACGGCCCCGCCCATCCAGAACAAGCGGTAGCCCGGCGGCCGCCATGGCGCGCGTCGCGCTCGACGGCATTACGCTGGCGGTCAGCGAATGGCCGGGCCCAAAGAAGCCCGGCAAGACGCCGGCCATCGTTTGCATCCACGGGCTGACGGCCAATCACACCTGCTGGACCAGCATGGCCGACGCCCTGGCCTCCGACTATCGCCTGATCGCCTATGATCTGCGCGGCCGGGGCGAGAGTGACAAGCCCGACAAGGGTTATAGCCTCGAGATCCACGGCGAGGACCTGGGCCGGCTGCTCGATCACTACGGCCTCAAGAAGGCGGTGATCATGGGCCACTCCCTGGGCGCCCACATCGCCCTCCGCTTCGCCGTCAAGCATCCCGCGCGGGTCGCCAAGCTGGTGCTCGTGGACGGCGGGCTCGACGTCCGCGCCGAGATTCTCGACTCGCTCCGGCCGGCCATCAACCGGCTGGGGGTCGAGTTCCCATCCCTCGACGGATTCCTCCAGTTCATCCGCGCCCTGCCCATGTTCGAGGGGCGCTGGAACGATGACCTCGAGCGCTACTTCCGCTACGACGTCGAGACGCTGCCCTCCGGAGCCGTGCGGTCGAAGGTCGCCAAGCACGCGATCGAGGAGGAGCTCGGCAATCTCGAGCGCGAGCGCCTCTGGGTCTGGCACCACCAGGTCAAATGTCCGACCCTGATCTTCCGCGCCCCCGACGGCCTGCTCACGCCGACCGACTGCCTCATGACCCAGGAAGAAGGTGAGGCGATGGTCGCCGCGATTCCGAAGTCGAAGCTCGTGGTGGTGCCCAGGACCAACCACTACACGGTGCTGCTCGGCTCGCACGCCAGGGTCAAGCGCGCGCTGCGCGCGTTCCTCAGCGGGAGATAGCGACGGCCAACCCGCCGGTCATCTCGACCCGCGAGCTGACCATTCGCTTCGGCGGCCACGTGGCCGTGGATCACGTCGGGCTCGACGTGCCGCCGGCCACGCTCAAGTCCATCATCGGCCCCAACGGCGCGGGCAAGACCACCTTCTTCAATCTGCTCTCCGGGCAATATCGCCCCAGCGAGGGCCGCATCGAGTTCAAGGGGCGCGATGTCACCAGCCTCGGCGCGGCCGCCCGCACCAAGCTCGGGATCGGCCGCTCTTTCCAGCTCACCAACATCTTTCCCACGCTCACCGTCCTGGAGAACGTGCGGCTGGCCGTGCAGGCTCAGCGCGGGCTCGGCTTCAACGCCTGGCGGAACTACCGCCATTTCGCGGAGCTCGAGGACCGCGCCTACGCGCTGCTGGAGACCGTCCTGCTGGAGGCCAAGTGGCGGGCGCCCGCGGGCGAGCTGGCCCACGGCGAGAAGCGCAAGCTCGAGCTGGGCATCCTGCTGGCGCTCGAGCCCGAGCTGCTCCTGCTGGACGAGCCCACGGCGGGCATGTCGCTGGAGGAAGTGCCGACCATCATCGCGCTGATCGAGCGGATCAAGGCTCGGCGCGACAAGACCATCCTGCTGGTGGAGCACAAGATCGACATGGTCATGGCCCTGTCGGACTCCATCGCGGTGCTCAAGGACGGCCGGCTCATCGCCGACGGCCCGCCCGCCGCAGTGAGCGCCGATCCCGCGGTGCAGGCCGCCTACTTCGGTGGCGCATCCCGTGCCTGATGCGATCCTGGAAGTCGAAGACCTTCACACGTACATCGGCCAGCACCATATCCTGCAGGGGGTGTCGCTCCGCATCAGGGCGGATGCCGTCACCGTGCTGCTGGGCCGCAACGGCGCCGGCAAGACCACGACCATGCGGACCATCATGGGGGTGCTCCATCCGCGGCAGGGTGCGGTGCGCTTCGGCGGGCGGGAGATCCACCGGCTGCCGCCGTTCGAGATCGCGCGGCTCGGCATCGGCTACGTGCCGGAGGGGCAGGGGATCTTCGCCACCCTCACCGTCGAGGAGAACCTGAGAGTCGCGACGCTCCTCGAGAGCGCCGAGACGCGCGAGCGCCTGCGCCACATCTTCGAGCTCTTTCCCGACCTGGACCGCTTCCGCCGCTCGCGCGCCGGCACGCTGTCCGGCGGCCAGAAGCAGATGCTCTCCATCGCGCGGGCCTTCGTCAACCCGACGCGGCTGCTGCTGATCGACGAGCCGTCCAAGGGACTGGCGCCCATCATCGTCGAGCACCTCACCGAGGCCCTGCGTGCCATGAAGCAACACGCGACCGTGGTTCTCGTGGAGCAGAACTTCGCCATGGCGAGCGCGCTCGCCGACGAGTTCTACCTGATCGACGACGGCCGCACGGTCCATTCGGGGGCCATGACGGCGCTGGCGGCCGACGCCGCGCTGAAGAAGAAATACCTCGGGATATGAGCCGCCGCGCGCCCCTCATCGTTGCCCTCATCCTCTTCCTTCTGCCGCTGCTCGCCATCGAGCCGCGGACCTACCTGACCCTCACCGTGGCCGGGCTGGCCATGGGGATGCTGATCTTCCTGGTCGCCTCCGGGCTCACCCTGATCTTCGGCCTGATGGACGTGCTCAACTTCGCGCACGGCGCGCTCTTCTCCTGGGGCGCCTACGCCGGCTTCACCGTGGCGGTCCTGCTCAACGGCCGCTGGGGCTGGGCCACGGCGCCCTCCGTCGCGGCCAACATCGGGCTGCTCGCCGCCGCCCTGGTGGCGGCGGCCCTGGTCGCCATCGCCTTCGGCATCGCGGTCGAGCGGGTGATCGTCCGGCCGGTGTACGGCCAGCACCTCTTCCAGATCCTGATCACGCTCGGGGCGACCATCGTGCTCGAGGAGCTGATCCGAATCGTCTGGGGACCCAACGACCAGGTGGTGCCGGTGCCGGTCACCTTCCAGGGCTCCTGGGACCTGGCCGACATCGTGGTGCTGCGCTTCCCCGTGGTCGCCATCGTCCTGGGTGCGCTGGTCTACGCGGCGATGATGCTGGGGCTCAACCGGACGCGGATCGGGCTCATCGTTCGGGCCGGAGTCGAGAACAACGAGATGGTCCAGGTGATGGGGCACAACATCTACCGCTACTTCACCGGCGTCTTCGCGGCGGGCTCGGCGCTGGCCGGCCTCGGCGGCCTCATGTGGGCCATGTTCAGCCAGTCGGTGCGCCCCGCCATGGGCGGCGAGCAGCTCATCTTCGCCTTCGTGGTCGTGATCATCGGCGGGCTGGGCAGCGTCACCGGCTCGCTGGTGGGCGCGCTCCTCGTGGGGCTCTCGTACAACTACGTCGCGTTCCTCGTTCCCAAGGCCGCCATCGGCGTGACCATGGCGCTCATGGTCATCATCCTGCTGTTCCGCCCCACGGGGCTGTACGGGACGCCGCGATGACCTCCGCCCCGACCCCGGTGGAGCTAGCGCGGCTCGAGGCGCGGCGCCGGCGGCTGAGCGAGCCCACGCTCTACCTCCGCCTCGGCCTCGTCGTGGCCTTCGCCCTGGCGCCGCTGGCTCCGTCGTTTCAGGTCGTGGACCTGGCGCTCAAGATCGCGCTCTTCGCCACCCTCGTCGCCAGCTACGACGTCGTCCTCGGCTACACGGGCATCGTCTCGTTCGGGCATGCCATGTTCTTCGGCTTCGGCGCCTACGCGGTGGCCCTCGCCGTAGGCAAGTTCGAGGTGCCCACCTACGGCCATCTCGCCCTGGGCTTCGCGGCGGGGATCCTCGTCTCCGCCGTCGTCGCCGTCGCCATCGGGGCCTTCTCCCTGCGGGTCAAGGCCCTGTTCTTCGCGATGATCACCCTGGCCTTCGCCGAGTTCGCCCTGATCCTGGCCGTGCAGTGGAGCCAGGTCACCGGCGGCGAAGACGGGCTGAGCCCCAAGCTGCCCGGCGTCTTCGCGGTGAGCTTCGACGGCGGTCGCGTGCTGGGCATCCCGGTCACCGGCCGGCTCGTCACCTATTACGCGGTGCTGGCGGCCTGCGTGGCCCTTTTTCTGATAATGAGCCGCTTCGTCCACTCCCCGCTCGGGCGAACCCTGCAGGCTATCCGCGACAACGAGCTGCGGGCCGAGGCGCTGGGGTTCCGGACCTTCGTCTTCCAGATCATCGCCACGTCGTTCGGCAGCGTGGTCGCCAGCGTGCTGGGCGGCTGCTACGTGCTCTGGGTCCGCTACGTCAATCCCGAGTCCACCTTGGGCGTGCCGATCATGCTGGACGTGCTGCTCATGGTGATCATCGGCGGCATCGGGACGCTCTACGGCGGGATCATCGGCGCGGGCTTTCTGCTCACGGCCCGCACCCTGCTGCCCGACCTGCGCGCCGTGGGGGCCGCGCTCTTCCCGGGCTCGGAGGTCCTGCAGCGCCTGGCCGACCGCTGGCTGCTCTACTTCGGGATCCTCTTCATCCTCGTGGTCTTCTTCTTTCCCAAGGGCGTGCTGGGCACGGTGCGGGACCGGCTGGGCCGTCGGGCGGCGCCCGGATCGTCTTGAGCCGGGAACTTCCGGGAATATTTGAGGTTTTTCTAATCAGAAGAGAAAGGGTATGCTGGTGCGGGTATGACCCCCCGGGACTATGACGTCATCGTGGTGGGGGCCAGCTTCGCCGGGCTCTCCGTCGTCCGGCAGCTGAAGGGTCGCGTGCTCCTGCTCGATCG
>DASSSH010000134.1:0-13740 GCA_035708525.1 Candidatus Methylomirabilota bacterium | reverse complement strand
CTCGGGCGAGAGCATGAACTCGGCGAAGGCCTTGCCCCCGGCGACGTTGACGCGCGGCCCGTTGGCCGCGTTGACCTCCACCACCGAGTAGAGGTTGAGCAAGGGCCGATCCTTCTCGACCAGGGCGACCAGCCCGAGATGTCTCGAGTACGCCAGATAGGTGCCGCGGTCGCTGATCGTGTAGGCGCGGCGGTCGTCGGCGATGCCGAGGGTCTGGCCCATGCCCTGCCCCGACTCGATGTACCAGGCGCCGCGGGGCTCGACACCCGCCGCCTTCCAGAGCGCCAGCTCGAGCAGGTGGGTCCCCGAGCGATCACCCCGCGAGGCAAAGCGCGCGCCCCGCTCCGCGATGCGTTTCATCGCCTCCGCCGCGCTCCCGAGCCCCTTGATCCGGGCCGGGTCGTTGGGAGGCCCCAGGATGACGAAGTCATTGTACATGACCAGCCGCCGGTTGAGCAGCCGGCCGTCGGCGAGGTACTTCTTCTCCAGCGCCGGCGCATGGACCAGCACCACGTCGGCCTCACCGCGCGCCGCCAGAGCGAGCGCCTGGCCCGTGCCCACCGAGATGGTCTTGACGGTCACGCCGCTCTTCCGCTCGAACATCGGCACCAGCACGTCGAGCAGCCCCGAGTCCTGGGTGCTCGTCGTGGTCGAAAGGATGACGGTGGTCGACTGGGCCGAGGCTGGAGCCCCCGGGGCGAGGAGCACGCTCAGGACAACCAGGAGGCGGGACCACATATTATGCTTGCCAAAGCATAGTTAAGCGTGGCGCGCCTGTCAATCCTCCGGCGTGATCTCCACGACCAGTCCGTCGCCCCAACCGTACTTGGCCGAGGACAGCGCCCGGGCCGCCGCGTTCAGCTGCGGCTCGGTCGCCGGATCGACCACGCGGGCGCGGCCGCTGAAGCGCTCGCCGCCGACCCGGACCATCACGGCGGAGTCAGCCCGGAGATTCAGCACCCACCCGGCCCGCGCGCCGTCCTCGGCGATGAGGTAGTAGCGGCCGTTGAGGCGGGTGAACCAGATCTCGATCTCCCGCGGCCGGTCGCTGCGGCGGCCGGTCGTCGTCAGGTAGAGAAACTCGGGCTCGTCACCCACGCCGGAACGAGCTCCTGAAGTGCCGCTCCACCACCTTATCGAGCCCGCGACGGAAGCGCCGATAGCGCCGGAGGAACCGCTTGGCCTCCGGCGTGAGCCGCGTGCCGGCTCCGGGACCGCGGCCGGGCCGCCGCTCGAGGAGGCTCAAGCCCGCGGCCCGCTCGAGCTCGCGGAAATAGCCCCAGGCCGCCCGGTACGACATCCCCATGCGCTCGACGGCCTTCTTGAACGAGCCGAGCCGATCGATGGCCTCGAGGAGCTCCGCGCGCCCTTCGCCGAACTTCACGCGCTCGCCGAAGACGACCCAGAGCTTGAGCCGCGGCCGGGCCTTGAGGGCTCGGCCCACCGGCTACGGCGTGAGGACGCGGCCCGCTGGGACCGCGTGGTAGCGCGGGCCGTCCACCACGACCCGGCCGTTGACGATCACGTAGGGAATACCGGCCGGGTAGCGGTGCGGGTCGGGAAAGGTGGCTTCGTCGTGGACCGTCTTAGGATCGAAGAGCGCCAAGTCCGCGGCGTAGCCCGCCTTCACGAATCCCCGACCTTTCAACCGGAGCTTGGTCGCCGGCATGCCGGTCATCTTGTGCACGGCCCGCTCCCACGAGAGCAGCCGCTGCTCACGGCAGTAGACGCCCAGCACGCGCGGGAAGGTGCCGTAACTCCGCGGGTGCGGCTTGCCTTTGTGAGGGCCCGGGCCCGCGTGCAGCGAGAGCGAGTCAGAGCCGATCATCGTGTGGGGATCGGCGGTGGCGAGCGCCACGTTCTCCTCGCTCTGGGAAAAGCCGATCATGCTGACGCCCGCCCGCTCCGAGAGGACGAGATCCATCATGGCGTGAGCCGGCTCGCGGCCGGTGAGCCGGGCGAGCTCCGCCAGATTCTTGCCCGCCAGCTCCGGCTTGGAGCAGGTCGCGATCATCACCTCATCCCAGCCGTAGGAGCCCGAGCCCGTGCCCCAGCGCTCCCCGCCGATCAGGCAGTCGGCGATCGCGCGCCGGCGCGCCGCGGGGTCGGCCAGGCGCTCGAGGAGCTTCGCGGTGCCGCCGTCGTGCATCCAGGCGGGTAGGAGATTGTCCATCTTGGTGCTGCCGGCGGGATAGGGATAGACGTCGCCGGTTACTTCCACGCCGCGGGCGCGGGCGTCCGAGATCATCCGAAGCGCGCGCTCCATCTTCCCCCAGTTCTCGCGCCCGGAGGCCTTGACGTGGGCGATCTGGACCGGGACGCCGCTCTGCTCCCCGATCCGGATCGCCTCCTCGTAGGCCTTCTCCAGCGTGCCCGCCTCGCCGCGCACGTGGGAGAAGTACTGCCCGCCGCGCCCGGCCATGCTCTTCGCGAGGGCGATCAGCTCCTCGGTCGAGCCGTAGAGGCTGGGCGCGTAGACCAGGCCCGTCGAGTAGCCGAAGGCGCCGGCGTCGAGGGCTTCGGCCAGATGGCGCTCCATCCGCCGCTGCTCGTCCGGCGTCGGCGGCCGGTTGTCCCCGCCGAGGGTGGCCAGGCGCAGGGCGCCGTGCCCCACGAACTGGACGACGTTGACCGAGGGTCTGAGCGCGCGGAGGTGATCGAGGTACTCGCCGAAGCTGTGCCAGGTCACGTGGGGCTTGTTGCCGATCCCGGCGATCCAGTCGCCGACGGCCTCTTCGCTGCCCAGGGCAGCCGGGCCCGGGGAGAAGCCGCACATCCCCACCACTTCGGTGGTCACGCCCTGGCGGACCTTGGACTCGGCCGACGGGCACTTGTCGTAGACGAGGTCCGAGTGGGAGTGGATGTCGATGAAGCCCGGCGCCACCATGAGCCCGGTGGCGTCGATCACCCGCTCCGCCTCGCCGCTGAGCTCACGCCCGACCGCGGCGATCCGGTTGCCTTCGAGGGCGACGTCGGCGGCAGCGGCGGGCGCGCCGCTGCCGTCCACGACCGTGCCGTGCTTGATCAGGAGCGACCAGCTCATACGTCTATGCTCTGGTCGGCATCATTGCGCAGGCGTTTCCACGATCTTCACCGTCTTCATCCTGTCGCCGACGCGGATCTTGTCCACCACGTCCATGCCCGAGGTGACCTTGCCGAAGACGGTGTACTGGCCGTCGAGGAAGTGTGCCGGCGCCAGCGTGATGTAGAACTGGCTGCCCGCCGAGTCGGGGCTCTGGCTGCGGGCCATGGCGACGACGCCGCGGACGTGCTTCTGCTTGTTGAACTCGGCCTTGATGGTGTAGCCGGGGCCGCCGGTGCCGTTGCCCTTGGGATCGCCGCCCTGGACGACGAAATTGGGCTCGACGCGGTGAAAGGTCAGCCCGTTGTAGAAGCCCTTCTTGGTCAGCGTCACGAAGTTCTCGACCGTCTTGGGCGCGTCCTCGGGGAAGAACTCGATGACGATCTCCCCGCCCTTCTCCATCGTGATGATCGCGGTCTGTTTCACCTTCTTGCCTCCTTGGGGTGTGGGCTGCTGGGCCTGCGACTGGCTCCCCAGGGACGGCACCAGCATCAGTCCGGCGAGGAGCGCGGCGGTGACGACACGAATGGGGAAGAGTTGGCGCACGGGATGCCCTCCTTGAAAGGTGGTTGCCGGATGCCCGGCCATTATGCCCCACGCCCGCGGGACGGGCAAGGCGTTACGCGCCGCGTCAGCGGGAATTCCATGTTAAAGTTGAGGACATGGCTGAGCGTCCCGACATCCGAAACGTGGCGATCATCGCCCACGTCGACCACGGCAAGACCACCCTGGTCGACGCCATGCTCTGGCAGTCCGGCATCTTCCGCGCCAACGAGCACGTGGTCGAGCGAGTCATGGACTCCATCGACCTCGAGCGCGAGAAGGGCATCACGATCATGGCGAAGAACACGTCCATCCACTTCAAGGACGTGAAGATCAACATCGTGGACACGCCGGGCCACGCCGACTTCGGCGGCGAGGTGGAGCGGACCCTGACCCTGGTCGATGGCGTCCTCCTGCTCGTCGACGCGGCCGAGGGGCCCCTGCCCCAGACGCGCTTCGTGCTCAAGAAGGCCCTCGAGGCGAACCTCACGCCCGTCGTCGTCATCAACAAGATCGACCGCCAGGACGCCCGGCCCGCCGAGGTGCTGGACGAGGTCTACGATCTCTTCATCGACCTGGACGCCAGCGAGGACCAGCTCGAGTTTCCCGTGCTCTACACGGACGCGCGCAAGGGCATCGCCAAGCACGAGCTCACCGATGACTCGCGCACCCTGGCACCGCTCTTCGACGCCCTGCTGGCCACCATCCCGCCGCCCCGCTTCGAGGAGGGACACGGCCTCCAGTTCCGCGCGGCCTCGCTCGACTGGGACGACTACGTGGGCCGGCTCATCATCGGGCGGATCGTCAACGGCCGGATCCGGCAGTACGACCGCGTGGCCGTGGTCCACCGCGACGGCGGCGTGGACTTGGCCAAGGTCACCGTGCTCTACGGCTACGAGGGGCTCAAGCGCGTCGAGATCCCCGAGGCCTGGGCGGGCGACCTGGTGGCGGTGGCGGGCATCGAGCAGATGGAGATCGGCGAGACCATCGCCGACCCCGAGAACCCCGTGGCCCTGCCGGTCATGCACATCGACGAGCCCACGGTCTCCATGCTCTTCTCCTCCAACGTCTCGCCCTTCGCCGGGCGCGAGGGCCGCTTCGTCACCTCGACCCAGCTCCGCGAGCGGCTCTGGAAGGAGCGGCGGGGCAACGTGGCGATCCGCGTGGAGGAGACCGACTCGCCCGACACCTTCAAGGTCTCGGGGCGCGGCGAGCTGCAGCTGGCCATCCTGATCGAGATGATGCGGCGGGAAGGCTTCGAGCTCGAGGTCTCCAAGCCCCAGGTCATTACGCGCGAGCAGGGCGGCCGGACGCTCGAGCCGATGGAGCACCTCGTGGTGGACGTGCCCGAGGAGTTCATCGGGGCCGTCACCCAGAAGCTCGGCCCGCGCAAGGCCCAGATGGTCAAGATGGTCAACCACGGCACCGGCCGGGTGCGGCTCGAGTACCGCATTCCTTCGCGCGGCTTGATCGGCTACCGCTCGGAGTTCCTCACCGATACGCGCGGCACGGGATTGCTCAACCACCTCTTCGACGGCTGGGCGGAGTGGCTGGGCGACATCCCCCACCGCGCCAACGGCGCCATGGTGGCCGACCGGCCGGGCAAGACGACGTCGCACGCCATCGACCACCTCCAGCCGCGCGGCGTGCTCTTCCTGGCGCCCGGCGAGGCGGTCTACGAGGGGCAGGTGGTCGGTGAGAACGCCCGCGACAACGACCTCGACGTCAACATCACCAAGGAGAAAAAGCTCACCAATGTCCGCTCGTCCACCGCGGACGAAGCCGTGCGCCTGACGCCGCCGCGGATCATGAACCTCGAGCAGTCGCTCGAGTGGATCCGCGAGGACGAGCTACTCGAGGTCACGCCCAAGTCCCTCCGCCTGCGCAAGAAGTCCCTCGGCGGCCGCCGCCGCTTCTAGCTGGGGTCAGGTCTTGAAATACGACATTTTGTGCCCAAGATTGTCACTCTGCTCCAACACGCGGCTCACGGTCGCGTAGTGAAGCCCCAGGAAGTCCGCCAGTTCCCTCAGCGTATAGCCGAAGGACCGGACCGCTACGGCGCAACGAGCGTTTCGCTCGGCACGTGACCGGGCCCCCGAAAACATCTCGCTGAGCGCCGGGCGGCCCGCGAAACGCTGCGCGCGCGGTATCTCCCGCAGTTTGGGCCCCGACCCGCGCTCCATGCCTATCCTCACCATCGAGTCCCGGCGAGCGAGTGTCGCCCCGTTCGGCGCGGGCGCAGGCGCTTCGGCCGCCTCCTCAAGCGCCGCGCTGACGAAGGCCCGATACGCGCGCTGCGCGCCGGCGCGCTCCGCGAATCCACTCAACGCCAGCAGCCAGTCCGCCGTCAGGAACGCGGGCATCGGCGCGTCACCCACGGTCGCGCGGTAGCTGCTCCAGCGCCACGCGGCCGGCTCGCTGACCAGCCCGGCCCGCACCGGGTTCAGCACGATGTAGCGCGACACCTCGCGCCGATGGGCATCGCGCTCCACCAGGACCGCGTGAAATCGCCCGCCGAGCAGATGACCTGTCCGATCGTGGCGACGGTTGAAGCGCTGGCCGTACACGCCGTTGAGCTGGCGCATGGCATGCGAGAGATTTCCATCCGGCGTCTCGACGAGCAGGTGGTAATGATTGTTCATCAGGCAGTAGGCGTGGCACAGGACGTGGTAGCGCTCCACCACAGACCCCAACACCCGGAGGAACCCCGTGCAATCGACATCGTCCAAGAAAATCGGCTGCTGCTCGTTCCCGCGAGCTGTCACGTGATAGATACCGCCGGGGAACTGCAAGCGCAACGGGCGTGCCATAGCGGAACCCTAATGCCACGCCCCGCGACCAATCAAGATGAGTCCGAGAGGATACGCACCGAGGTGACCGAAAATGTCACCAAATGTCGTAATTCAAGACCTGACCCCTATCGGGGGAGGCGGGCTTCGAAGCGCTGGGCGAGCTGGGTGAGCGGGAAGCAGACGACGAAGTAGATGGCCGCGGCGACCAGATAGATCTCGAAGGACCGGAAGGTCCGCTCGATGGTCTCCTGCGCCGCGCGTGTCAGCTCGAACACGCCGATGATCGCCGCCAGCGAGGTGTCCTTTACCAGAATCGTGCAGAGCCCGACGAAGGACGGCAGCATGCGCCGTACCGCCTGCGGGAAGATCACGTGGCGCATCATTGCCAGCCAGCCGAGCCCGACCGAGCGCGCCGCCTCGAACTGGCCCGTGGGGATCGACTGGATCCCGCCGCGCACCACTTCCGCCGTGTTGACCATCATCCAGAGGCTCATGGCCAGCACCGCGGCCGGATAGGTGGGAATCTTCACGCCGAGCGCCGGCAGGCCGAAGAAGATGAAGAACATCAGCAGCAGCAGCGGCACCGCCCGGACCAGCTCGACCGCCCAGCCGAGCCCATCGGCGAGCCAGCGCCAGGGCACGAAGCGCAGCACGCCGAGCACCACGCCAAGCGCCGTCCCGACCAGAACCACCGCGAGCGACATGAGGATCGTGCTCACGGCGCCGCGGATCAGGTACGGCAGGCTCTCGAGGATGACGCTTGCGCTCATGACGCCCGCGCGAGCCGGAGCTCGGCCAGCCGCAGGAGCCGCGTCAGCCCGAGCACCAGCACGACGTAGAGGATGGCGGCGGTGCCGTAGATCTCGAAGGTGCGGAAGTTGTTGAAGGAGATGTCGTTGGCGACGAACATCAGCTCAACCATGCCGATGGTGGACACCAGCGAGGAGTTCTTGACGAGCGAGACGAGATTATTGCCGAGGGCCGGGAAGGAGATCCGCAGCGCCTGGGGCACGATGATATGCCGCATCGCCTGCAGCGGCGACAGCCCGATCGAGGCGGCGGCATCGTGCTGGCCGCGCGGCACGGCTTCGAGCCCAGCGCGGAACGTCTCGGTGTTGTACGCGGCCGCGTAGAGGACCAGCGCCGACAGCCCGGACAGGAACGGCGACAGCCGGAGACCGAGCTGGGGCAGGCCGAAGTAGACGATGAAGATCTGGATCAGCAGCGGGGTATTGCGAAAGACTTCGACGTACCCGCGGACGAGCCGGGCGGCCCATCGGCCCGGCGCTTGCGACAGCGCGGCCAGCGCCAGGCCCAGGAGCACCGCCAGCACCATCGCGGTGACGGAGATCACGATGGTGAGGCCTGCCCCTTCGAGCAGATAGGGCAGGCCCCGCCAGATCGCCGCCCACTCGAAGGTATAGGCGGTGGGGCCTGACGTCACGGCTTGACGAGCTGGCCCTCCACGTCGGCGAAGTACTTCTTCCAGAGCCGGTCGTAGGTGCCGTCCTTCTTCATTTTCCCGAGCTCGGCGTTCACCCACTTGATGAACTCGGTGTCGCCCTTGCGCACCGCAATGCCGTAGGGCCGCGGGCGGAACGGCGTGCCGATCGCCCTGAGATCAGGGTTCTCCTTAGCCAGGCTCAGAACCACGATGTCGTCATGGACGTAGGCATCGGCCCGGCCGCCCTTGACTGCGAGCACGGCCTCGGAGACCTTGCCGAACTTCACCCGGCTCGCCTTGGGCTGAAGCTCGGCGACGTCCTGATCCTGGATGGCGCCCTGCACGACCGCCACCGTCTTGCCCGCCATGTCATCGAGGCCCTTGGCCGTGCTCGCCTTCGGCACCAGCAGCAGCGACCCCGACATGAAATAGGGATCGGAGAACTCGACGATCTGCCGCCGCTCGTCGGTGATGGTCACCGTGGCAATGATGATGTCGATTTTCCCCGCCTGAAGGAACGGGATGCGGTTGCCCGAGGTCACTGCCACCAGCTCGAGCTGCTGATCGTCCTTGAACAGCGCCTTGGCGAAGAGATGGGCCACGTCCACGTCGAAGCCGAGGTTCTTGCCGGCCGCGTCCACGTAGCCGAAGGGCGGGAAGTCCGTCTTCACCCCCGCGATCAGCTTGCCTCGCTTCTTGGCAACCTCGAGGCCGGACTGCGCCTCAGCCGGCCCGGCCCCGCCGAGCCAGGCCGCCAGCGCGACCAGCATCATCCAGAGTACGCTCCGCCGACCCATGCGCATGTTGGCTCCTCCTCCGATCAACGGGTTGGAAAGCGCGCCGATTATACTCCGAGCGGGACTAGAGGGGCTGAGCCACCACCCAGACGGTCCCGGCCGGCAAGTCGCCGTAGCCCAGCAGCTCCTGCTCGGACGCCCCGGGTACGGCCGGCGCAAGGGGATCGAAGAGCGCTCGGTAGATGCCCGAGGTGGGCAGGAAGGCGGCGCTGTCGCCAGGGCCGGCCTCCGCGAGCAGAAGGCTCTCCTCCCCATCAGCGCCGATCAACACGAGGCCGCGGTCGGCCTGCCACTCGGTCTCCTCGTCCTCGAGCGGCCGCACGGTCTCAGTAACCACAAGGACCTCCTTGATCGTCCCCAGGCGCGCGGCCAGCGGCGAGCCGTCGTAGCCCCAGCCCGCCTCCGCGGGCGGGCGCGTGTCAACCCGACCGCGCCCAGGGGTCATCGAGTAGATGAGCCCGCGGCGTGACGGATCGAAGAAGGAGCCCAGGCTCTCCTGGCGGTAATGCTGGATCGGCTCGAGCCTGAGCCGGCAGAGCTCGCGCCCGAAGGCGGGGACGACGAAGGACGACACGCGGACAGCCTGGCCATCCGCCATGACGAGAATGAAGCTCGAGCGATAGAGGCCGGGCTCGAGCGGCGAGGTGAAGTCGGGATTCGGCGCATAGAGGAAATCGGCAAGCCCGCGCCGGAGCGCGGCGCCCCGCCGGCGCTCGGGCTCGGGGAGCAGGAGATCGAGGCTAGGACGCGCCATCACCCTGCCCTCTCCCTCCAAGGAGGGAGAGGGGGAAAATAATCAGCGGCCTCGGACGTGAGGCCGGCCGCCACCGGGACGCCCGTGGCCGCCGCCATGCCCGCCGTGCCCACCCGGCCGTCCGCCCCGCCCGCCGCCGGGCCGACCGCCGCGCGCCGCCAGCCGCGCCCGCTTCTCCTCGGCGTAGCGCCGGCGCTCCTCGCTGGTCGGCTTGATCTCGGGCAGGAACCAGTCGTCCTCGGCCCACTCGACGCGGATCTTCTGACCGATGAACTTCTCGATGGGCTCGAGCGCCAGCGCGCTCGATTCGTCGGCGAAGCTGATGGACTTGCCGGCGGCGCCCGCGCGCGCGGTCCGGCCGATCCGGTGCACGTAGTCCTCGGCGTCCTGCGGCAGGTCCCAATTCACGACGTGGGTGACGCCCTCGATGTGCAATCCGCGCGAGGCGACATCCGTGGCGACCAGGACCGGCAGCGCGCCTTCCTTGAAGTCGTTGAGGATCTTCAGCCGCTTCTTCTGGTCCACGTCGCCGGTCAGGGCCCGCGCGTGCCACCCGTTGCGGGTGAGCCGGTCCTCCAGGCGCCGCGCCTCCTCACGCGTGTTGGAGAAGATGAGGATGCGGCTGCCGCCCTCTCGCTTGAGCAGCCCCAGCAGCAGGCTGAACTTCTCGTCGCGGCCCACGTGGTAGAGCACCTGATCGATGTTCTCCGCCGTCTTCTGCTGCGGCGTGATAGTGATCTGCGCGGGATTGTTCATGAACTCCCAGGTCAGCTCCATCACCCGGAACGAGAGCGTCGCGGAGAACAGGAAGGACTGGCGCTTCTCGGGCTTGGGCAGCCGGCGCAGGATAAAGCGCAGGTCGGCGATGAAGCCCATGTCGAACATTCGGTCGGCCTCGTCGATGACGAGCACCTCGACCTTGGCGGGCGACCAGACGTGCTGCTTGAGGTAGTCGATGAGTCGGCCGGGCGTGCCGACCAGCACGTCGCAGCCCTCGCGCAGCTCCTCGCGCTGCTTGTTGTAGTCGATGCCACCGTAGACCGCCAGAATGCGGAGCCCCGTGTGCTTGCCGAGCAGGTGGGCGTCGGACTGGATCTGCACCACCAGCTCGCGCGTCGGCGCGATGATGAGCACGCGCGGCGCCGTCGGCCCGCTCCTCGCGGGCGCCGGGTGGCGCAGGCAGCGCGTGAAGGCGGCGATCAGGAAAGCGGCGGTCTTGCCGGTGCCGGTCTGCGACTGGCCCGCCACGTCCTTGCCCTTGAGCGCCAGGGGCAGCGCGCTTTCCTGGATCGGCGTAGCGACGACGAAGCCCGCGTCGCGGATGCCCGCGCGCACCGGCTCGGGCAGATCCAGCGAGGCGAACTCGAGCGGGCTCATGTCGCCGCGGTTCCCTCGGAGGCTGGGGCCTCCGCGGGCTTCGCCCGCGGCTTCCGCCCGAAAATGCGGGCACAGATAATGCCGACCTCGTAGAGCAGGCACATCGGCGCCGCCATGAGCGACTGGTTGAAGATGTCCGGCGTGGGCGTCAGCATCGCCGCGATGGCGAAGTTGATCAGGATCGCGTACTTCCGGTTCCGAGACAGGAACTGGGGCGTGACCACGCCCATCATGCTCAGGATCGTGATGATGACCGGCAGCTCGAAGACCAGCCCGAACGCCAGCGTGAACTTGAGGATGAAGTCGATCGAGCTCGAGATCGAGATCATCGCCTGCAGCCCCTGCTGCTGGCCGAAATTCACCAGGAATCGCATCGCGAAGGGCACCACGCCGAAGATGGCGAATGCGCCGCCCGCCAGGAAAAGCATCGAGCTGACCAGGATGAACGGGGCTGCGTACTTCTTCTCGTGACTGTGCAGGCCCGGCGCCACGAACTTCCACACCTGATACAGGATGGCGGGCATGGAGATGAACAGCCCCAGGATGACCGCGACCTTCATATAGGTCCAGAAGGCCTCGGTCGGCGTGGTGAAGACGGGCTTGACCTTGATGATGTGCTCGACCAGGTATTTCATGACCGACTCGGTGAAGAACAGCGCGATCACCAGCCCGACGCCGGCGGAGACGAGGCTCCAGATGATCCGGGTCCGCAGCTCGGTCAGGTGGTCGAAGAAGGACATCTTGCCGCTGTCCTCGGCCTCGGCCGTCGTCAGCTGCGCCGGATCCTGATCGGCCATCACCACTCCGTGAGGAAGTGCCGGAGCTGGCCCACACCGCGGCCGGCCTGGAAGCCTTCCCGGATCGCCTTCGTGACGTAGGCCTTGGCCTCCCGGATCGCGTCGGGAAGCGCCTGGCCCCGCGCGAGCCCGGCCGCGATGGCGGCCGAGAAGGTGCAGCCGGTGCCGTGCGTGTTGGGCGAGTCGACGCGCGATGCCGTGAAGGCGCGGATCTCGCGCCCGTTCCACAGCACGTCCACGGCCTCGCCCTTGAGGTGGCCGCCCTTGACCAGCACGTAGCGCGGCCCGAGCCCGTGGATGCGTCGCGCGGCCTCCTCCATGTCCTTGCGGTCCGCCACCGGCATGCCCGCCAGCGCCTCGGCCTCGGGCAGGTTCGGCGTCACCACCAGCGCCAGCGGCAGGATGCGCTTGACGAGCGCGTCCTTGGCGTCGGGCCGCAGCAGCGCGTCGCCCGACTTGGCGACCATCACGGGATCCACGACCAGCTTCTCGATCGGCTGCTCGGCCAGGGTGTCGGCGATGGCCTCGATGATCGGCGCCGTCGAGAGCATCCCGCACTTGGCGGCGTCCGTGCCGAAGTCGGTGAGGACGGAGCGCAGCTGCTGCGCCACGAAGGCCGGCGGCAAGTTCTCCACTCCCTGGACGCCGACGGAGTTCTGGGCGGTGACGGCGGTGATCACTGACATGCCGAAGACCCGGAACGCGGTGAACGTCTTCAGATCGGCCTGGATGCCTGCACCGCCGCCGGAATCGGATCCAGCGATGGTCAGCGCTCTGGGAATCATCACGGCCCCTTAGTATACGGGATGATGAGGGTGAATTCTCCCCTCACCAGTCCCCCCGCGAAGCGCTCGGCGAGCTGGCGCGCGCTGCCGCGGACGATCTCCTCGAACTGCTTGGTCAGCTCCCGCGCGGCGACGATCTCACGCTCGCCGAAGACCTGGGCGATGGCCTCGAGCGAGGCGAGCACGCGATGCGGCGACTCGTAGCAGACCACCGTCATCTCCAGGTCGCGGAGGGCTTCGAGGCGGTGGAGCCGGCGGCCCGGCTTGACCGGCAGGAAGCCGTCGAAGAGGAACCGGTCGGCGGGCACACCCGCGGCCGACAGCGCGGTGATGACCGCCGAGGGGCCCGGCACCGGCACCACGGGCACGCCGGCGTCGCGAGCCGCCTTGACCAGGAGAAAGCCCGGATCGGAGATGCCCGGCGTGCCCGCATCCGTCACTAGCGCCACCGACTTGCCCTCGGCCAGCGTCCGAAGGATCGCCGGGCCCTTGGTCAGCTTGTTGTGCTCGAAGTAGCTCGTGACCGAGACGTGGATGCCGAAGTGGGTGAGCAAGGTGCGCGTGCGGCGCGTGTCCTCACAGGCCACCAGGTCGACTTCCTTGAGAACGCGCAGCGCGCGGAGCGTGATGTCTTCCAGGTTGCCGATGGGCGTGGCGACCACGTACAGCGTCCCGGGCTTCATCGCCACCCCCTCACCTCGCCCCTCACCCTCACCTCGCCCCTCACCCTTCCCTCTCCCCAGAGGGGAGAGGGAGATTCATTTCCTCCCCGCACTGCGGGAGAGGAGGATTCATTTCCTCTCCCCCACTGGGGGAGAGGATCAAGTAGAGGGGGCATGTCCCTCGTCTCCGCTCATGGCAGCACGGGAATGATCCGGCAGAACTCGAGAACGGCCGCGACGACGGCGCTCAGCCGCTCGAAGGGCACGCCGGTGAGAGCCTCGAGCGCCCATTCCTCATCGCCGATGGCGAGCCGGAGCGTGGCGGCCTTGCGCGGGCCGGGCGCATTGGGATCAAATATCGGCCGGGGAAGACCAGCAGTCACCGTCGGATCATCGAGCAGGCGACCCACCAGCGCCACGTAGGCATCGGGCGCGATCTCGCCGGCCCGCTCCCACGCCGGCGACTGCGGCCGGGCGCCGCTCATCGCCTCGATCGTCACGCGGCCGTCGCGGGCGACCAGCCGGGCGAGCCGCACCTCGGCCGCCCCGTCGTAGTCGGGCCGGCGCTCGAGCGACACGAACAGCCGAGAGCCGCGGCCCGCGGCGCTCAGCAGCGCCGCACGCAGCTCGGCCGATTGGCGCTCGAGCCCGGCGCGGTCGGGGCTGTCGGCGCGGGCCGCGAGCTGGCGGCGGATCGCCAGGTAACT
>DASSSH010000133.1:0-19557 GCA_035708525.1 Candidatus Methylomirabilota bacterium | reverse complement strand
CGGATTATTTGGTGGAGCTGAGGGGGCTCGAACCCCTGACCCCAAGACTGCCAGCCTTGTGCTCTCCCAACTGAGCTACAGCCCCACCGCGAGGAGTCAGCCTACCGTTGTCGGCGAAAGTTGTCAAGATTGGCCGATACTTGCGCGGCCCTGACCCGTCCCGATAGACTAGGGTGCCTCCCGGGCCGGGATGGCGGAACTGGCAGACGCGAAGGTCTCAAAAACCTTTGGGCGAAAGCCCGTGAGGGTTCGACCCCCTCTCCCGGCACCAACCTCTACGAGCTGACCGAACGCTCGGACTCTGGTCCTGGCGGCGCGGCAAGGCGGCGGAGGCGATCCTCCGCATCGGTGATCGGCGAGACGGAATTCATCATGGACCTCGCGATGGCGAGAATCGGGTAACCGTTGCCGGCCTCTTCCTGGAAGCGGCGCGCGAAGGCGCCACTCTTGATGTCGTCGAGGATTGTCTGGAAGGCCGCCGCGAGGGCATTGCGGTCCATCTCGAGGGTGCGCGTGATGCCCCCGAAGATGGCCGTGGGCCCGTGATCACCAGAGGCGCGGAGGAAGCCCGTCTCCCGGAAGGCCCGGAACACCGCCTCCATCTCACCGGACATGTACATCTCCAACACGAGGGCCTCGGGGGGAATGCCCGCCGCGCGGCCAACCTCGAAGGCGACCATGATCCCCATGCCGAGGACGGCTCCGAAGCTCTGCTCGACGAAGAGGTCGAGCATCGCCTCCACGCTGGCGCTCATCTCGATGGCCCCCGCGCGCAGGACGCCGAGGGCCGCGGCCAGCGCCAGCATGCGATGCTGGGCGCGGCCGCTCCGGTCGGCTTCGACCCCCACGCAGGCCCAGAAGCCGTCGCCCGACAGGTATCGGCTCCGGGCGGTGATTCCTGCCATCCGCGGCGCCACGAGCAGGACGTCGACCGTATCGGGCGGGTGGATCAGGTTGTAGGCCAGGCTGTACCCGGAGCCGAAGGCAATGGCGCTGCCGGGACGCAGCGCGGGAGCGATCTCGCGCTCGAAGACGGCCGGGATGACCTCGTCGGGGAGCAGCACGAAGACGACGTCGGCGGCGGCGGCTACCGGGATCGGCACCACGTCGAATCCGTCGGCGCGGGCCTGGTCGGCATACTCGTCCTCCCGGTTCCCGATCCGCAGCTTGACGCCGGAGTCCCGAAGATTCAGGGCGGCGCTCCGCCCCAGGTTTCCAAAGCCCAGGATGGAGACGGTTTCGCGGGTGAGTCCTTCCGGCGGCGCATCGGCCGCCCGGTACAGCCTGAGGGGTGGTTCTGGCGAGGTCGTCATGATGCGTCAAACGTTACCAGACACTCGGAGCGATTGCATCCTCGGGCCGGGGCGCCTGATACTAGCGGCCGGGAGACCCCGATGAGCCACTTCTTCGCCTACCTGTCCAGGATGAAGTTCATCCAGCGCTGGGGACTCATGCGCAGCACCTATCCCGAGAACATCCAGGAGCACAGCTTGCGCGTGGCGCTCATCGCCCACGCCCTGGCGGTGATCCGCAACCGGCTGTTTGCCGGCGGTGCCGACCCGGCGCGCACCGCGCTGCTGGCGCTGTTCCATGATGCCGGTGAGGTGCTGACCGGTGATCTCCCGACACCCGTGAAGCAGTTCAATCCTGAGATCAAGGCGGCGTACCGATCCATCGAAGCCGCCGCGCGGGACCGGCTCCTCGGGATGATTCCTGATCCGCTGAAGCCGGATTACGAGGCCCTCCTCAGGACGGCGCAGGCCGACCGTGTGCACCACGACCTCGTCAGGGCGGCCGACAAGCTGTGCGCCTACATCAAGTGCCTGGAGGAGATCACGGCGGGCAATCCGGAGTTTGCCCAGGCGGAGAAGACGCTGCGCGCTACGGTCGAGCGCATCGAGCTGCCGGAGGTCCGCTATTTCGTCGATACCTTCGTCCCCAGCTTCCGCCTGACCCTCGACGAGCTTCACTAGCGTCGTTCCATGCGCGTTCGCTACGACGGCAGCGGCATCGACCAGGTCTACGAAGCGGCGTGGGAGCTGTCCCCGGATTCCCGCGCGGTGTGGGCGACCGTGCTGAGCGAGCAGATCGGCCGGAGACCGATCACGCGCGTCCTGGAGGTCGGATGCGGCACCGGCCGGTTCGCGCGGCTGCTCCTCGAGCTCTTCCCGGCCACCGTCTGCGGCATCGACCCCTCCGGTGACATGCTGCGGGCCTCGGTGCGGGCGAGCGAACCCGGCGGGCTCCGCCTCATCCAGGGGATCGCCGAGCGGCTCCCGCTCCGGGCGGAGAGCGTCGAGCTCGTGTTCCTCGCCTGGGTGTACCACCATCTCCACGATCGTGACGCCGCGCTGGCCGAGTTCGCGCGGGTGCTGCGGCGGGACGGACGGCTCGTGATCGCCACCGGGACGCGCGAGACCCTCGACTCCTACTTGTGGATGCGCTTCTTCCCCAGCGCAAGGCTGATCGATGAGGAGCGCATGCCCGGGCGGGAGGCGGTGATGGCGGCCGCTCGTCGAGCGGGTTTCGACGCCGAGCGGCGAACCACGGTCGCCCAGCCCACGACACGCGGACTCGTGGCCTATGCGGAGCGAATCGGGCGGCGGGCGATCTCCACGCTCCGGCTCGTATCGGATCGGGAGTTCGAGGCCGGCATGCGGGAGCTTCGGCGATACTGCGCCGCCCACGACCGCGGCCAAGCCGTTCACGAGGACGTGGACCTGTTCGTGTTCCGTCAGTCGTCGGATTAATCCGGCGGGTTCAAAAGGAGACCTCCATGCACGCGCGAGTGGGGTTCATCGGGCTGGGCACCATGGGGATGCCCATGGCGGCGAATCTGGCCAAGGCTGGCGTCCCGCTGGTCGTCCACGATGCGGCGCCGGCCGCCCTGGCCGCCGCGTCCAGGCTGGCGGGCGCGGTCGCGGCGGGATCCCCGGCTGAGGTGGCGGCGCAGGTCGACGTGCTCTTCACCTGTCTGCCCAACAACGACATCGTCCGGGGCGTCTATCTCAAGCCCGGCGGCATCGGCGCGGGCGCGCGGCCCGGTCTGGTCACGTGCGATTGCTCGACCGTGGGGCCCGAGGTGACGGTGGAGATCAGCGAGGCGCTCCGGCCGAAGGGCGTCCACCACATGGACACTCCCATGCTGGGCTCCCAGCCCCAGGCCGTGGAGGGGCAGATCTTCTTCATCGTGGGCGGCGAGGCGTCGAAGGTGGACGTCATCGCGCCCTATCTCAAGCTCATGGGCAAGCTGCACATGTACGTCGGCGGGGCGGGGATGGCGAACCGCGTGAAGCTGGTCCACAACGGCCTCGTGGCCGTCACCGCGGTGGCTGTCGCCGAGGCGCTGGCCGTGTGCGTCCGGTCGGGCGTCGATCCCTACACCTTCTACGAGGTCGTCCGGAACGGCGGCGGGATGGCGTACGGCACCTACTTCGAGCGCCGGGCCAAGCGCATCTTCGACGGGGAATTCTCGCCGACCTTCATGCTGGAGCTCATGCGCAAGGACGCCGGGCTGGCGCTGGCCCTCGCCCGGGCGTCGAAGGTCCCCACGCCGATCCTCGAGGAGACCCAGCGCACGTACGACGAGGCGGTGGAGGCGGGTTGGGGCACGGAGGACTTCTCGGCCGTCACCCACGTCATCGAGCGCCGTATCGGCCGGCGGCTGTCGGCGAAGTAGCGCCGGCCCCGCTTCCTGCTCCTTGACTTGGCCCGCGGCCCAAGCGTAGGCTCGGGGACTCGAAGACGCCATGGGGAGCGCCGGCAGCCGTCACGCTTTCATCCAACGGGCCACAGCCACCACCTGAGGAGCACACTATGGGAGAGACCATCAGCCTCACGGCCGAGGACGGCCACAATCTCGCCGCGTATCGCGTGACCCCGAAGGGGACGCCCCGCGCCGGGCTCGTCGTCATTCAGGAGATCTTCGGTGTCAACTCGCACATCAAGCAGGTGGCCGACGGCTTCGCCGCCGACGGCTACGTCGCCCTGGCGCCGGCGATCTTCGATCGCGTGGAGCGCGATTTCGCCATCGGCTACAAGCCGGAGGACATCGAGCGTGGCCGCGCCGTGCGCGGCAAGCTGCCGGTGGAGGACGCCGTCAAGGATGTCCGCGCGGCCGTGAAGGCGCTGGCAAGCGAGCGGCTGAAGGTCGGCGTCGTGGGTTATTGCTTCGGCGGCACGCTCGCCTGGCTGGCGGCGACCCGGATCGACGGCGTCGCCTGCGCGGTCGGCTACTACGGCGGCGGCATCGCCGACGCCGCCACGGAAAAACCCCGGTGCCCGGTGCTGCTGCACTGGGGCGAGACCGATCAGTCCATTCCGCCGGAGCATCACGCACGCGTCCGGGTCGCGCACCCCGATCTGCCCATGCACATCTACCCGGCCGGGCACGGCTTCAACTGCGACCAGCGCGCCAGCTATCACGAGCCCAGCGCCAAGCTGGCGCGGCAGCGGACCCTGGAGTTCTTCGCCAAGCACCTCTAGCGTGAGCGATGCATGAATGGGTGTCTGTCGTCGCGCGTCTCCCCTCACCCTGCCCCTCTTCCCCTCCTGGGGAGAGGGGAACAGCCCGACTCCCTCTCCCTCTGGAGGGAGAGGGCCGGGGTGAGGGTGGAGCGTAGCCTCGCGAATAGTCCGGACTAGGTCGATGACGCTATCCGACGGAGCCGTCGCCGGCGCGCTCGGCTATCTCGAGAGTCACGTCGCTGACTTTCAGCGGGTGCTCGCCGAGTTGACCCGTATCCCGAGCGTCTCGGCCAACGGTTTCCCGCCCGAAGAGGTCCGGCGCTCGGCCGAGGCCACCGCCGATGCCCTGCGCCGGGCCCGGCTGGAGAACGTCCAGGTGCTGGAGATTCCCGGCGTGCATCCGTACGTGTACGGCGACTGGCTCAAGCGCCCCGGCGCGCCCACGCTCCTGCTCTACGGACACCATGACGTCCAGCCACCGGGGCGGCCCGAGAAGTGGCTCTCCCCCGCCTTCGAGCCCACCGAGCGCAACGGGCGGCTCTACGGGCGCGGCACGGCCGATGACAAGGGCGGAGTCATGGCCCACGTCGCGGCGATCGCGTGCTATCTCGAGTCCTCGGGCGCGCTACCGTGCAACGTGAAGTTCATCGTCGAGGGCGAAGAGGAGATCGGCTCCCAGCATCTGGGCGCGTTTCTCGAGCAGTACCGCGCCAAGATGGCCGCCGATGTCATCGTGCTCACCGACACCGGCAACTTCGAGACCGGCGTGCCGGCCCTGACCTGCCACCTGCGGGGCATCTGCCAGGTCGACGTGGAAGTGCAGTGCCTGCGCCAACCCGTGCACAGCGGGGCCTGGGGCGGGACGGTGCCGGACGCGGTCCAGATCCTCTGCCGCCTCATCGGCGATCTGCAGGCGCCCGACGGCTCGCTCAACGTGCCGGGTCTCTATCGAAAGGTCGCGCGCCCCAGCCCCAAGCAGCTCGCGCGGATCCGCCGGCTGCCGTTCAACGAGGCCAAGTACAAGCGCGAAGCGGGCATGCTGCCGGGCGTCCGGCTCTGGGGCGAGCGGGGGCGCTCGGCGTACGAGCGCCTCTGGACGCGGCCGGCGCTCACGGTGATCGCGTTGGAGGCGCGACCGTTCCTGGGCTCCTCGAACCAGATCATCGAGGCTGCCCGCGCCCGACTGTCGCTGCGGACTGTCCCCGACATGGACGCGCGCGAGGCCGGCCGGCTGCTCATCAAGAAGCTCACGACGCGCCCTCCGTACGGGGCCAAGGTGACGGCTCGGCTCACCGGCAGCGCGCCGTGGTGGACGACGGATCCGGACGGGCCGGCCTTCGAGGCGGCGCGCCGCGCCCTCAAGGCCGGGTTCGGACGCGAAGCCGCCATGGTCGGCTCGGGCGGCACGATCGGCTTCGTCAGCCCGTTCGCCGAGCTGCTCAAGGGCGCCCCGTGTCTGCTGACCGGGGTCGCCGATCCCGCCTGCAACGCCCACTCCGAGAACGAGAGCCTGCACCTGGGCGACTGGGTCAAGGCCATGCGCTCCGTCGTCCATCTCTACGACGAGCTGTCCCGAGTGCCCAGCCGGGCTTGAGTGGGGGCGGGCGCCCCGGGCGCCGGAGTTTCCTCGTCAGCCTCGGCTGGGTATACTGTTTTTGGGTTCCCGCGCTGGGGCAAATGGCCCATTCTGCGGTCTGATCGCTGTGATATACTCCGCGCGGTTTTCTGACTCGTTCAGGAGGCGTTTTGTGAGCGGGTATCTGCCCGTTTTCATCTATTTGGCGCTCATCGTGGCCTTCGCGGTGGTGTCGCTCGTGGTGGCGGCCATCCTGCGCCCGGCGCGGCCGTATCCGTCCAAGCTCGAGAACTACGAATGCGGCGCCGAGCCCATCGGTGAGGCCTGGGTGCAGTTTCCCGTCGGGTTCTACCTGGTGGCGCTGATCTTCATCGTCTTCGACGCCCTGGCGGTGTTCATCTTCCCGTGGCTGCTCACCCTCCGGACGCTGGGGCTCTGGGCCGTCGAGATCATGGCGCTCTTCCTGGCGATCCTCTCGCTGGGATGGCTGTACGCCTATAAGGAGGGAATTCTGGAATGGAAGTGAAGGCGCCCACCCCGCAGGTCCCGCCTCCGGTCTGGACGGAGTTCAAGGACCTCCAGGAGTGGGAGAAGTATCACCAGGAGCGGCCCGAGGGCGACAAGCACTCGGCGCTCTTCGAGAGTGTCACCGAGGGGATTTACCACTTCCCCGGCGGCTTCGTCGTCACGACGATGGCCGACGCGTTCCTGAACTGGGCGCGGAAGTCTTCGGTGTGGCCGGTGACCTTCGGGCTGGCCTGCTGCGCGATCGAGATGATGTGCACGTTCGCCTCGCGCTTCGATGTGGAGCGCCTGGGCATGGTGCCGTGGGCGTCCCCCCGCCATTCGGATCTGATGATCGTCTCGGGCACGGTGACCATCAAGATGGCCCCCATGCTCAAGCGGATCTACGAGCAGATGCCCGATCCCAAGTGGGCCGTCTCCATGGGCTCGTGCGCCAACTCGGGGGGCCCGTTCCGCCACGGCTACCACGTGGTCAAGGGCGTGGACCGGGTCATCCCGGTGGACGTCTACGTGCCCGGCTGCCCGCCCCCGCCCGAGTCGCTGCTCAATGGCCTGCTCCTGCTTCAGGAGAAGATCCAGCATTTCCGCACGACGGGGCAGCGCGCCCTAGCCAACCCGAAGACCGACTAGCCTCGTGACTGCCGACCAGGCGCGAACCGCGATCCAGGAGCGCTTCGGCGTGTCCGCCGAGGGCGAGGGCGCGCTGCTGGCGGTAACCGTGCCCGTGGAGCGCTGGCTCGAGCTGGGGCGCTTCGCCAAGGACTCCCTGGGATGCCTCTACTTCAACTTCTCCACGGCGGTGGACTGGAAGGAGCAGGGGCTCGAGGTGGTCGCGCGGGTGGAGAACCTGGAGGCCAACTTTGCGCTGACGATGAAGACGCGGCTGCCGGCGGGCGAGCCGCGCTGCCCGTCGCTCGTGCCGCTCTACGCGGGCGCCGACTGGATGGAGCGCGAGTGCTACGACATGTTCGGCATCCGCTTCGAGGGCCATCCGGACCTGCGGCGCATCCTGTTGCCCCAGGACTGGGAGGGCCACCCGCTCTTGAAGTCCTACGCAGTGGATACCCCACATCCACCGTATCGCTGAGGGCGCCATCATGATCCACGAGCTCAGGACCTACACGCTCAAGCCGAACAAGGTCGCCGACTTCCTCAAGCTCACGCGCGAGGTGGGCTACGCCATCCGGACGCGGCACTCGAAGTGTCTGGGGTACTGGACGAGCGAGGTGGGCGACCTGAACCAGGTGGTGCACCTCTGGGAGTACGACGACTTCGCCCACCGCACGAGCGTCCGGACCGCGCTGGCCAAGGACCCGGACTGGACGACGAAGTACCTGCCTCACGCGCGCGACTGCCACCAGCGCCAGGTGGCGACGGTGCTGATCCCGTCGGACGCCTGGCCGTTCACGCCGGGCGTGGGCAACAGTATCTACGAGCTCCGCTACTACCGGCTCCACCCGGGCAAGGTCAACGAATGGCTGAGCCTGTTCGGCAAGGGGCTGCCGGCGCGGGCCAAGTACTCCGCCCCCGTCGGCGTGTGGTCGTCGGAGCTGGGCCGCCTCAACATGGTCTATCACCTCTGGGGCTACGCGGATTTGCAGGCGCGCGCCGAGGTCCGCAAGCAGACGGTGGCGGACCCCGCGTGGGCCGAGACGGGCAAGGGGTTGAATCCCCTCATGCAGGAGATGCGCTGCAAGATCCTCGTGCCGACCGATTTCTCACCGATGCGATAGAGGCCCCGATGATCAACGAGCTGCGGACGTACACGCTGGTGCCGGGCACGCAAGGCCAGTATCTCAAGCTCTCGAGCGAAGTGGGCCGCAAGGTCCGCGGCGACAAGTACGGCAAGCTCGAAGGCTTCTGGTACACCGAGTTCGGCACGCTCAACCAGGTCGTTCACCTCTGGACCTTCGAGAGCCTGAACGAGCGCGAGCGGCTGCGCGCCGAGCTGGCGCGCAACGAGGAATGGACCAAGGGCTACATCCCGCAGATCCGGCCCATGCTGCTGGCGCAGGAGAACAAGATCCTGTCCGCCGTCCTGCCGCTCCAGCCGCCGACCGACACCGGTAACGTCTACGAGTTGCGCTGGTATCGGGCGCACGTCGGCAAGGCCGGCGAGTGGCTCCAGCTCTTCAAGGAGGTCATGCCCGCGCGGGAGAAGTACATGCGCCGGATCGGGCTCTGGCAGACGGAGATCGCCCAGCTCAACGAGGTCGTGCACATGTGGGTGTACCGCGATCTCAACGAGCGGACGGCCGCGCGCGCCCAGCTCGCCCAGGACCCGGCGTGGCAATCCTTCCTGCCCAAGTCGGGGCCGCTGCTGGCCCACATGCAGGCGATCGTGCTCTACCCGGCGCCGCATTCCCCCATGAAGTAATTCGAGCCGAGACACAGCCGAGTTGCCGCAGGCACGAGCGTGGCGAGGCGAGGGCTGAGATAGACAAGGGCGAAGGCAGAACCAGGAGCGAATGATCGCGATGTCAGATCCCGAAGCGCGGAAAGTCGTCGAGATGGGGTACGGGGGCAGCGAGCGCCTCACCATGAACATGGGGCCGCAGCACCCGTCCGCCCACGGCGTGTTCCGCGCCATCCTGACGCTCGCCGGCGAGACCGTGGTGGGCGTGGACACCGTCATCGGCTATCTCCATCGCTGTCACGAGAAGCTCGGCGAGACGCTCACCTACACGCAGTACCCGTCGATCGCCTCCAAGACCGACTACGTGGCCGCCATGACCAGCGAGCTGGCCTATGTGCGGGCGGCGGAGATCATCGGTAAGATCGACGTGCCCAAGCGCGCCCAGTACCTCCGCGTGATCGCCGCGGAGCTGCAGCGCATCGCCTCCCACTGCCTCTGGCTCGGCACCTGGACCCTGGACATGGGCGGGGCGCTGGGCGGCGGGGCCACGATCTTTCTCTACTGCATCCGCGAGCGGGAGATGGTGCTCGATCTCTTCGAGGCTCTCACGGGGGCACGGCTCCTCTACGGCTTTCATCAGGTCGGCGGCACGCGCTACGATGCCCCCGCGGGCTGGGACAAGCAGGTCCGCGACACCGTGGCGTTCATCGAGCGGAGGCTCGACGAGTACGAGGACATGCTCGAGTCCAACGCCTTCTTCCAGGCGCGCACCCAAGGCGTGGGCGTGATCTCGCGGCAGATGGCGCAGGAAATCGGCATCTCGGGGCCGCTCATCCGGGGCTCGGGCGTCAACTACGACATCCGCCGCGCGGAGCCCTACTCCTCCTACGAGGACTTCGACTTCAAGGTCCCGGTGGCGCCCGAGGGCGACTGTTACGCGCGCTACCGCGTCCGGATGGTGGAGTTCCGCGAGTCGATCAAGATCGTGCGCCAGGCGCTCGACGGGCTCCCGGCCGGCCCCATCTCATCGCGGCCCGGCGTGAAATCGGTGGGGCAGGTCCGCATCCCGAAAGGCGAGGCCTACGCCCGGGTCGAGGGCGCGCGGGGCGAAGTCGGCTGCTACCTCGTCGCCGACGGCAGCGCCAAGCCCTACCGGATGAAGTGGCGCGGCGCCTCCTTCTCCAACCTGTCAGTCTTTCCCCACATCCTCGTCGGCTGCAAGGTGGCCGATGTGGTCGCTATCATGGGCTCCATCGACCCCGTCTTCGGCGAGGTCGACCGCTGATGTTCGAGCCGAGACACGGCCCGCCTTTCGAGCCGAGGGACGGCCGAGGGCCGGAGGCCCGAGCGTCACGAGGCGAGTGCTGGGATGATTCCGCAGGCACGAGCGTGACGAGGCGAGGGCTGAGTTGATGGCGATCGTTATGAGATCCCTCTCCCCCGAGAGGGGGAGAGGGCAGGGTGAGGGGGCCCTCTCCCTGGAAGGGAGAGGGAGAGGGATGCGCTGATGTCCGAAGCGCTCTGGGGCTTCGTCGCGGCTTTCATCGTGCTCAATGCCATCATCGGCGTGGTCACCTACGTGACCCTGCTCGAGCGCAAGTTCGCCGCGCGCATGCAGTCGCGCATCGGCCCCTACCGCGTGGGCCCCCACGGGCTGCTGCAGCCCATCGCCGACGCGCTCAAGCTCATGATGAAAGAGGACGTGGTCCCGCGCCTGGCGGACCGCCCCGTGTACAACCTGGCGCCCATCGTCTTCCTGATTCCCTCGATGCTGATCTTCGCCACGATCCCCTTCGCCCCCGGGCTGGGCATCGCGGATCTCAACATCGGGATCCTCTTCTTCCTGGCCGTCTCGGCCATGGAGATCGTGGGGCTGTTCATGGGCGGCTGGGGGTCCAACAACAAGTACGCACTGCTCTCGGCCATGCGCGCGGTGAACCAGATCATCTCCTACGACCTGCCGTTCATCTTCACGGCGCTGGTGCCCGTCATTCTCACCGGGTCGCTCCGGCTTTCGGACATTGCCACCGCCCAGGCCGGCGTCCTCGGCTGGTTCGTCTTCTACCCCGTCATCGGCCAGCTGGCCTTCGCCGCCTACATCGTGGCGACCCTCGCCGCGGAGAACCGTGTGCCCTTCGACATCCTGGAAGCGGAGTCGGAGCTGATCGCGGGCTTCCGCGTCGAGTACTCCGGCATGAAGTTCGCGCTCATCCAGCTGGGCGAGTACGCCCACATGCTCGGCACGTCGTTCCTCGGGGCGTTGCTCTTCCTGGGCGCGTGGGCGGGACCCGGCCCGGCCTGGATGGGGCCCGTCTGGTTCCTGCTCAAGGCGATGTTCGTGTTCCTGCTCGTGACGTGGGTCCGGTGGAGCTTCGTGCGGATCCGGGTGGACCAGATCCTGGCCATCTCCTGGAAGCTGCTGCTGCCGGTCAGCCTGCTGCTCCTCATGGCGACGGCGCTGGTTGTGGCGCTGCGGGGACCTAGCGGTGTCTGACAACCCGCGCACGGAGCTTGGCGACCGTTTCTGGCGAGACCTGGGCGGCCTCGTCCTCGCCGTGGGCCGCGCGATGCGCATCACCCTGATCAACCTGATCCGCCGGCCGATCACCGTCCACTATCCCGACATCGAGCGCGTCTACCCGGACCGCTACCGGGGCGTGCTGGCCCTCACCTACGACAAGGAGACCGGCGAGGAGAACTGCATCGGCTGCCGGCTCTGTGAGTACATCTGCCCACCGCAGGTCATCAAGGTCGAGATGCTCAAGGCGGAGAAGCGGAACTACGCGAAGACCTTCACCCTCGAGCTCTACGCCTGCGAGTTCTGCGAGCTGTGCGTGCAGGTGTGCCCAACCGACGCCATCATCATGACGAAGTCGTTCGACGTGGCCACGACCGACCGGCGGGAGCTCTTGCTGGACAAGGACCGGCTGCACCATCTCGGGCTGCAGTTCGAGCCGTCCTGGGCCACGGGCAATCTCCTGCGGGACATGCAGACGCCGCCCAAGGCCGCCCGGGCCGAAGGGGAGCACGCGAAGGCCGCGGAGAAGACCGAGTGAGCCTCGAGCCCTGGGCCTTCTGGGGGCTCGCGATCGTGCTGCTGGCCTCCGCCTTCGCCGTCGTCCTCAACAAGAACCTCTTCCACTCGGTCCTCTACCTGGCGCTCTCGCTGACCGCGACGGCAGGCATCTTCCTCACCCTCGACGCCGAGTTCCTGGCCGCCGTCCAGCTGCTGCTCTACGCGGGCGGCGTCATCACCATCGTCGTCTTCGCCATCGTCGTGACCGAGCGCCTGGTCGGTGACCGCATCACCCAGACGAGCCGTCAGCTCGTCAACGGCTTCGTCGTGGCCGGCGCGCTGCTGGTGGCGGTGCTGATCTTCCTCCGGAGCGTGCCGCTGCCCGCCACCCGCCCGGCCATGATGGGGGATCTGACCAAGGCCATCGGGCAGACTCTGCTCACGCGCTTCGTCCTGCCGTTCGAGCTGCTCGGCGTCCTCTTCGTCGCTGCGCTGCTCGGGGCGATCTACTTCGCGAGGCCTGACGAATAATGGGTCCCGTGAATCTCGGTAACATACAGGCCCGGATGCGGGGGCCCCAGTCGCGCCGGCGATGGCTCGCCTGTACGCCGCCGCTCGCTCGGGCGGGGCTCGCGCGACCCCCCATCCCCCAGCGGGGGCTCGGGCTCCAGCAGTCGACCCGCGATCGCGCGCTCGCCCGGCCCTGCGCTTCGCACGGCGACACGGCTCGATCTCCGGATCCGCTCGCCTCGCACGGCGGGGCCCCAGCCCCGCGACGTTCTGCGGCTCGCCCCGCAACGGCGCTCCTGTGGTCCCCGCGCCCCGGGCCTTGGCGCGTCCCTGCTGCTCTATTCCACAGGATTCGCTAAGCATGGGACTGCAGGCCTATCTCACCCTCGCGGCCATCCTGTTCGCGACCGGGCTCTTCGGTGTGATCACGCGCCGGAACACCATCGGCATCCTGCTGGGCATCGAGCTGATGCTCAACGCCGTGAACATCAATCTGGTCGCGTTCGCCCGTTTTCGCGGCGACGTGGCCGGGATGATCTTCACGGTCTTCACCATTGCCATCACGGTGGCCGAGGTGGCGCTGGGGCTGGCCCTCGTCATCCTCATCTTCCGGATCCGGCGCACCGTGGTAGCCGACCACCTGGACATCCTGAGAGGGTGACCCCGCGCCCATGAGCCTGACCGGCTGGTTCGCGCTGTACGCCTGGCTTGCGCCCGCCACGGCGTTCCTGCTGCTGAGCGTGGTGTACCCGCTGCGGCGGACGGGGCGGCCGGCCGCCTGGATCTCGGTCGGCTTCTCCGCCTACGCGCTGGTGGCGGCCGTGGCCGCCTGGCGCGTCTCGAGCACCGAGACGGCGAGCCGGCTGCTGTGGGAGTGGATCCCGCTCGAGGCTGGGCCGCTGACGTCGGTGGGCGTGCTGGCCGACGCCGACTCGAGCTTGATGCTCGTGCTGGTGGCGCTCATCTCCTTCCTCGTCCAGCTCTACTCGATCGGCTACCTCGACGCCGAGTCGCCGGGCGCGCTGGGCCGCTACTACGCTTACCAGTCGCTCTTCGCCTTCTCGATGATGGGCCTCGTGCTGGCACCCAACTTCGTCCAGCTCTTCATCTGCTGGGAGCTGGTGGGGCTCTGCTCCTACCTGCTGATCGGCTACTGGTATGCGAAGCCCGAGGCGGCGCGGGCAGCGGTCAAGGCCTTCTGGATCACCAAGGCGGGCGACGTGGGCATGCTCATCGGGGTCGTGCTGCTCTGGCGCCTGGCCGGGACGTTCGACTTCGTCGAGCTGGCCGCGATGGCGCGCGCGGGGACGATGCCGATCGCCGGTCTGGGGCTCATCACCTTCTGCCTCTACCTGGGCGCCGTCGGCAAGTCCGCCCAGTTCCCGCTGCACGTCTGGCTTCCAGACGCGATGGAAGGCCCGACGCCGGTGTCGGCCCTCATCCACGCCGCCACCATGGTGACGGCGGGCGTCTACCTGCTCTTCCGCACCTCGTGGCTGTTCGCGCTGACGCCGGGGGTGCTCGAGCTGGTGGGCTGGGTCGGCGCCTTCACGGCGCTGCTGGCCGCGACGCTGGCCTGTGTGCAGGACGACATCAAGCGCGTCCTCGCCTACTCGACGGTGTCCCAGCTCGGCTACATGATGGCGGCCATCGGCGCGGGGTTCGCCGTGACGGGCTTCCACCATCTGCTCACTCACGGCGTGTTCAAGGCGCTGCTCTTCCTCGGGGCGGGCGCGGTGATCCACGCCGTCGGGAGCAACGACATCCACGCCATGGGCGGGCTGCGGCGCGCGATGCCCCAGACCTTCATCGTCTTTGTCGTCGGCACGCTCTCGCTCGCCGGGATCCCGGCCTTCGGGGGCTTCTTCTCCAAGGAGCAGATCCTGGGCGCGGTGTACGAGGGCGAGCTGACGGTGCCGCTCGCCATGCTGCTGCTGACGGCCTTTCTCACGGCCTTCTACATGTTCCGCGTCGTCTTCATCGCTTTCTTCGGGACGCCCGCGGCCGCCCACGGGGGCGCGCACGGTGATCCGCATTCCACCGGTCACGCCCACGACGCCCCGTGGGTCATGACGATTCCCCTCTGGGTGCTGGCGCTGCTCGCCATCGCGATCGGTGTCACTTTCATCCCGCATCCCGCGGCTGAGTTCGAGAGCCCGCACTGGCTCGAGTACGGAGCCATCGCCGTCGCGCTGGCGGGGATCGGGCTGGCCTGGCTGACCTACGGCGCCCAGGTCGTGGACGCCGAGCGGCTGGCCTCGGCGTTCGGCCCCATTCGCGCGGCGGCGATCCGGCGCTTCTGGCTCGACGACCTCTTCGCCGGGATCTACCGCGGCGTCATCCTCGCCTTCTCATGGCTCATCGGCTGGATCGACCGCTATCTGGTGGACGGCATTGTCAATCTGCTGAGCGCCTGGGCGCTCTTCGCCGGCGATCGCCTCCGCCGGATCCAGGACGGCCGGGCGCAGGATTATGTCTATGGCGTGGCGCTGGGCATCCTGCTGGTGATGATCCTGAGCCGGTGGCCGCGATGAGCATCTGGCTCTCCCAGATCCACGCGCTGTCCATCATCACGTGGTCGCCGTTCGTGGGCGCGGTCCTCATCATGTTCCTCGCCCGGCATCGGCCGCTGCTGGTGCGCTGGATCGCGGTGCTCGCGACGGGCCTGTCCCTGGTCCTCTCGGTGGCCGCCTACACCGCGTACGACCGGGAGACGGCGGGCTTCCAGTACTACGAGGAGATCGCGCTGGTCCCGCCCCTGGGGATCAGCTACCAGCTCGGCGTGGACGGCATGAGCCTGCTGCTCGTGCTGCTGACCGCCATCGTCATCTTCTCGGGCACCTTCGCCTCGTGGACGATCAAGGAGCGGAGCCAGGAGTTCTACGCCCTCCTGCTGGTGCTCGTCACCGGCGTCTTCGGCGTCTTCGTCTCGCTCGACCTCTTCGTGCTCTTCCTCTTCTACGAGATCGCGGTGCTGCCGATGTACCTGCTGATAGGCATCTGGGGCAGTAGCGGCGAGATCCGGCCCCAGGGCATCTTCGGCTGGGCGATGGGGCGCACGGGGGTCGGCACCAAGGAGTACGCGGCCATGAAGCTGACCCTGTACCTGCTCTTCGGGTCGGCGTTCATTCTGGTGGGCGTGCTTGCTCTCTACGTGGCCGGCGGCTCGACCTCGTTCTCCTTCTTCGAGATGGAGCTGGCCGAGTTCGACCCGCGGCTGCAGTCCTGGGTCTTCCTCGCCTTCTACGTGGGCTTCGGGATCCTGGCGGGCATCTGGCCGCTCCACACCTGGTCGCCCGACGGCCACGCCTCCGCGCCGACGGCGGTGTCCATGCTCCACGCGGGCGTGCTCATGAAGCTCGGCGCCTATGGCTTCGTCCGCCTCGGTATGGGCCTGCTGCCCGACGGGACGCTGCAGTGGATGTGGCTGGTCGGGACGATCGGATGCATCAATATCGTCTACGGCGCGCTCTCGGCCATGGCGCAGACCGACCTCAAGTACGTGATCGCCTACTCCTCGGTCTCGCACATGGGCATCGTCATGCTGGGGGCCGCCACCCTGACGGAGTCCGGGCTGAACGGCTCCGTCTTCCAGATGTTCGCCCACGGCATCATGACGGGCCTCTTCTTCGCGCTGGTCGGCCTGGTCTACGAGAAGGCCCACTCGCGGGCGATCTTCTCGATGGGCGGCTTCGGCCGGATGATGCCGGGCATCGCCACGGCGTTCACGATCGGCGGTCTCTCGTCGCTCGGCTTGCCGGCGACGGCCGGCTTCGTCGCCGAGTTCCTGACCTTCCTCGGCGCCTGGCAGTCGGCGTATCCGTGGTGGCTCTTCCCCGGCGTGCTGGGCGCCTTCCTGACCTCGATCTACGTGCTGCGCGTCGCCAAGCAGATCTTCTGGGGGCCGCCGGTCGCGGATCCGCACTTCCACAATCTCCCCGATGCGCAGGGACCGGAATGGGCGGCGCTCTGGATCCTCATCTTCGTCATCGTGCTCTTCGGCGTGGCGCCGGGCATCGCGCTGGGGCTGGTGGACACCGCCACCGTCCCATTGCTCAACCGGCTCGGAGTGTTCCCGTGAGCGCCATGCCCACGCTGGGCAGCCCCCTCGTCCTCGAGGTGGGCCTCGTCCTGCTCATCGGGATCGTCTTCTTCACCGGGCTGCTGAGCCGGGGCGAGGACAAGCGCCGGGTGGGGGTGATCGCGGCGGTGGGTCTCGTCGTGCTCTTCGGTGTCGCCTGGCGCTCCGAGCCGAGCGGCGAGCTGTTCCAGGGCACCTTCGTCCAGGACGAGCTGGCGCTGTTCGCCAAGCGACTCTTTCTCCTGGCCACCATCATCGGCCTGCTCGGCTCACTGTCGCTGCGCGCGGTCACCTTCGCCCGGCGCGCCACCGAGTACTACCTGGCCATCCTCGCCTCGCTGCTCGGGATGCTCGTGCTCGCCTCGGCCCGCGATCTGGTCCTGCTCTTCGTCGCCTTCGAGCTCATGTCGATTCCGCTCTACTACCTGGCGGGCTTCCTCAAGCGCGATGCGGAAGCGGTCGAGGCGGCGCTGAAGTTCTTCCTGATCGGCACGGTATCCTCCGCCGTGCTCGTCTACGGGCTGTCCTTCGTCTACGGGATCTCCGGCACCACCGACATCCGGGGCGTCGCCCGCGCGCTCGAGGGCGGCCACCCGCTCCTCCTGCTCGGCATGATCCTGGCGCTGAGCGGCCTCGGCTTCAAGATCGCCGCCTTCCCGTTCCACATGTGGGTGCCCGACACCTACGAGGCCGCCAGCACGCCCTTCGTCGCCTGGCTCTCGGTGGCGCCCAAGGCGGCCGGCTTCATGGTGATCTTCCGCCTGTACCTGGAGGGCGTCGGGGACCGCGTGGTGCTCTGGGTGCCGACGGCCGCGGGGCTGGCCGCCATCACCATCGTGGCCGGCAACCTCATGGCGATCCCGCAGCAGAACCTCAAGCGGCTGCTCGCCTACTCCGGCATCGCGCACATCGGCTATATGCTGGTGGGCTTCGCCGCGGTGTCGGCCAACGGCGCCGCCATGATGCTCTTCTATCTGGTCGCCTACCTCTTCGGGAACATGGGCGCCTTCCTCGTGGTCGAGGCCGTGGCCCAGTCTGACGGCTCGGAGAGCATCGCCGCCTACCGGGGCCTGGCCCAGCGCTCCCCGGTGCTGGCGCTGGCCATGCTGCTCTTCCTGCTCTCGCTCGGCGGCATCCCGTTCGTGGCCGGCTTCTGGGCGAAGCTCTACGTCTTCTGGGCGGCGGCGGAGCAGGGTCTCTACTGGCTGGTGCTCCTGGGGGCCGTGCTGACGGTGGTGGCGCTCTTCTACTATCTGCTCGTGGCCAAGCGCATGTACATCGACGCGCCCGAGACCCGCACGCCCGTCCAGGTGACGCCGCTGCTGAACCTCTCGATCCTGCTCTGCGTGGCCGGCGTGATCATCATGGGCGTGTATCCCAAGCCGCTGGTGATGGCCGCGCTGCGCGCCGCCTCAGGCCTCTTCTAGCCCTGATCGGAAGAAATCCATTCTGCCCCCTCTCCCTCCGGCGGAGGGAGAGGGATGGGGTGAGGGTGGGGCGAACGCTTGTCCCCCTCACCCTGCCCTCTCCCCCGTGGGGGAGAGGGATACTCAGTCGTCCGTGCGTGGATCAGGGCTGACTCTCAACTGGTTCAGTGATGGCCGCGGCCGTGCTGGCCACGGCTGATGGCGGTGAGGGGCACGCGCGGCACCCCGCTGCTGCCATGACCTCCACTGCCTCCCTCCACGTCTGGCCTTCCCAAGGTCGTGAGCGCGTTGTCGCCACGGAGCGACCGCGCTCCGGCGCCGTCCTGGTCCCCGTCACGACCCCCTGCCGTTTTGTTGTCACTGGCTCCGGCGTGCGGTCTTCCGCCGCGGCTCACGCCGAGGAGCGAATGGGCCAGGCCGAGCGCCCTCGCGCTCTCCCGCTCCGCGAGGGCGTCGACGAAGAGATCGGGCGGCGCGGTGTGCTGGGGAGCGGGCGAGGCCGAATGGCCCACGGCCTGGGTTGGAATCGGCTCGACGGCGCCGAGCGTGACGCCTGACACGCTCACCTGCTGCTGGGTACCGATGACCGCCCTCGCGGAGGTCGGATCGCCGATGACGCTGACCTCCACCTGGCCTCGGTGGACGAGAATGCGGCTCAGCGGCGCCACCGAGCCGCTGACCGCCCGGCCTGGCCCCTCGCCGGCCTCCACCGTGAGAACCGTGCCGCGCACGGCGGCCACCGCGTTGCGGGTGCGAATCTCGAAGCCCTCGCCGGGGCGCAGCCGGTCGTGGGCGATACTCGCCGTGACGGCGCCCGAGTCGAGCGCGACCACCGCGTGGCCGGCCCGCTCGGTGATGGTCAGCACGGAGAGCTCGCGCACGGTGACCACGGCCTTGCCGCCGAGAAGCACGCGGACCAGCGCGCCTTCGCCGGTGCTGATGCGGTCGCGCGGGAACACGTCGTCCCTGAACGCGAGCCGCAAGGGCTGGCTGAGCGCCGTCCGGGACACGAGCGCCGATCCCTGCAGCGTGGTGACGACGCCGACCGCCGCCGGCTCAGCCGCGGCCGCCGGAGCGGCGCTGACGACCACCGAGAGCAGGACGGCCGACAGCAGGAGCGCGGCACGAATGCGCATGCGCAGAGTCCTCCGTCCCGGCAAGGAGCAAGCCCGATGCCGGGTGCCTCCCACCGCTGATAGTGGGTGGCGCGGCGGAAGGGGCAGGGATGGTGGTCGGGCTGGCAGGGTGTCAGGCGGCTCGTTCTACGACCGACACCGGCTACAGATGGGTCTCGAGGTAATCCGCCTCGGTGAGATCCGGCAGCCCCACGGTGGCTGGGGCTCGTCCTTCGAAGGCTGCGCGCGGCGTCAAGCCGACCAGCTCGCCCCGCCCGACGGCGACGCCGCGCCGGGCAGCCTCCGCGCAGACCGCGTCGTAGGCGCGCGCGAGCCCCGTCCGCCGGTAGTCGAGGAGGTTCATCGAGACCTGAGTGCGCCGGCGGCGCTCGAGGGGGAAGCCCATCGCCTGAACCGCCGGCAATCCCCCCGAGGACTCGCGCAGCGCGCCGGCGATGGCGCGGGCCGCGTCCACGTCGGTCGA
>DASSSH010000132.1:0-9225 GCA_035708525.1 Candidatus Methylomirabilota bacterium | reverse complement strand
GGGATTGTATTTTTCGCTTCCCTTCCCCTCGGAGTCCGCTCATAATACCCCTCGGTCGGGTCGGAGGCGCCGGGCACGGGCCCCCAAAACCAATTCGAGGGAGGAGTGACGAATGGCGAGGAAGCGGGGTAAGGCGGCGTTCGGCGGATACTCGATCAACTTCAAGGGCTGCAAGGATTCGCTCGAGAAGGTCATGGGGGCCAAGCCGATCGGCCCCTCGGAGATGACCAAGAAGATCTGGTCGTACGTCAAGCGGAAGCGGCTCGCCAAGCGCTAGAGCGGCGGAACCTAACCGGATGGTCCTGAGCCCGCCCGGCGCCTCCAGGACCGTCCGGCCTTCACTGCGCACCTAGCCCGCGGCTCGCTCGGCGAGCGCAAGCTCCTCGACTGAGCCGTTGGTGTCTCGGGTCAAGCGCACGAGCGGCTTGACTTCCCCCGGCGGGGTTGCCCACACTCCCCCCATGCCCGTTATCCTCTACGACAAGAACGACTGACCCACCTCGGCCCAGGCGAGGGAGGCTCTCTCGCGGCGCGGCATCGTCTTCGAGCGGCGGCCCATCGACACCCACCGCGTGGACCGGACCGGGGCCCTGGCGTTGGCGCAGGGCGCCCGCCGGTTCCTGATCAAGGCGGGCAAAGACACGCTCCGCTTCGACGCCGCGACCCGCCCCCTCGGCGAGGCCGCGGCGGCGGCTTATCTCGTTCACGACGACGGCCTGCTGCGTGTGCCCATCCTCATCCTGGGCGATCTCCTGGTGCGCGGCTACACGGAGGAGCTCTACCGGGAGGCGCTCGATGCGCCGGGCCCGGCCAAGGGGGAGGCTCGATGATCCTCAAGCAGACGGAGCGGTCCACCTATCTCGACGTGTCCAAGATCGACTGGGAGCCGACGCGCTTTCCGGGGGTCTACCTCAAGAAGCTCTACGAGGACGCCTCGGGGCGCGTCACGAGCCTGACCCGGCTCGAGCCCGGCGCGCGGCTGCCCCGCCACCGCCACGTGGGGCTCGAGCAGAGCTATGTCCTCGAGGGCACCCTCGTGGACGAGGACGGCGCCTGCACGGCCGGCAACTACGTCTGGCGCCGCCCGGGCTCGGTCCACGAAGCCTGGTCCCCCGACGGCTGCGTCGTGCTCGGCGTCTTCGACAAGCCCAACGAGTTCCTGGACCGGGCGACCACCGACACTCAGGACAGCGGTGAGGCTCCTTAGAGGTCTTCTGGCCCTGGTTCTCCTCCTGACATTGGCTGCGGCTTGGGCGCCACTCCCGGCTCCCGCCCAGCAGGCGACGAAGCCGCGCGTGGTCGGCGTCTTGTGTCCTGTGTTCTGCACTTTTGGCGGCAGCACCGATGTCGGTTCCGGTCAGGTCTTCCTCGGCCTGCTCCGCGAGCGTGGGTACGAGGACGGGCGGAATATTCATGTGGAGCGGCGCGGGGCGGGCGTCAGATATGCGCAGCTTCCCGGCTACGCGGGCACCCTCGTTCGGCGGAACGTGGATGTCATCCTGGCAGACGGGTGGGCCGCCGCCGACGCGGCGAGGAAGGCGACGGGGACCATCCCTATCGTGATGGCCCCCGTTCCTGACGCTGTCGAGGTAGGCCTGGTCGCGGGCCTGGCGAGACCGGGCGGCAACGTCACCGGCGTGACGTACCCGTTCGCGGAGCTGGCGGCAAAACAGCTCGAGCTGCTACGGGAAGCGGTCCCGCGGCTCTCGCGAGTGGCGGTGCTCTTCAATCCCGACAACCCGGAGCATGGGCGCTCCCTGGCGGGCGTGGAGGGGGCGGCGCAGGGGATGCGGCTTCCCCTCCAGCGGGTTGCCGTCCGCTCGCGGAGCGAGCTCCGGGAGGCGTTTGCCTCGATGGCCCGGGAGCGGGTGGACGGGGTCCTTGTCCTGGGCGATGCGCTACTGTCAGGGGGGGAGACGGCGCTCTGGGCGATCGAGCACCGGATCCCCGTCGTCTCGCTGAGGCCGGATTTCGTGGAGGCGGGCGGGCTCTTGGCGTACGGGCCGAGCCACGAGGAGGTGGCGCGCCGGGTCGTGGCATTTATTGACAGGATTCTCAAGGGCGCCAAGCCGGGAGATCTGCCGGTGGAGCAGCCGACGAAGTACGACCTCATCGTGAACACGGCGACCGCGAGGGCCCTCGGCCTCCCGCTCCCGCCGTCCCTCTTGCTGCGGGGCGACCGGGTGATCGAATGAGGGTGCGCGGCCGCTTGTTCTGGAAGTACGTCGTCTTCTTCGCCGTCCTCGTGAGCGGCGCGCTCCTCACGAGCGGGGCGATCGAGATCTACTTCTCCTACCAGGAGAACACGGCGGCCCTCGTGGCGGTGCAGCGGGAGAAGGCGCAGGCGGCGGCTGGCCGCATCGAGCAGTTCGTCAAGGAGATCGAGCGCCAGATCGGCTGGACCACCCAGCCCGTCCTGGCCTCGCCCGCCGCCGCGCTCGAACAACGCCGCTTCGATTACCTCAGGCTCCTGCGCCAGGTGCCGCCCATCACCGAGGTGAGCCACCTGGACGGGGCGGGCCGGGAGCTACTCCGCGTCTCGCGCCTGGCCATGGACGTGGTCGGCAGCCAGGCCGACTACGCCCAGGACCCCAAGTTCGCCCTGGCGCGGGGCGGGAAGGTCTACTACGGGCCCGTCTACTTCCGGAAGGAGTCCGAGCCCTACATGACCATCGCCGTGGGCGCCCGCGCGCAGGACGGCGGCGTCACGGTCACCGAGGTGAACCTCAAGTTCATCTGGGACGTGGTTTCCCAGATCAAGATCGGCAAGGCCGGGCACGCCTACGTGGCCGACTCGCGGGCCTCCCTCATCGCCCATCCGGACATCAGCCTGGTGCTCCAGAAGACCAGCCTGTCGGGACTCGAGCAGGTCCGCGCCGCGCTGATCGCCCCGGCGACGGGGGCCGCGCGTGAGGAGGTGACGACGGGCCGTGATCTCCAGGGGCGGCGCGTGCTCACCGCCTACGCCGCCATCGTCCCGCTGGGCTGGTTCGTCTTCGTCGAGCAGCCGCTCGAGGAGGCGCTCGAGCCGCTGAGGTCCTCCATCCGGCGGACCGTCCTGCTGCTCTTCGTCGGCGTCGCGCTGTCCGTCCTCGCCAGCCTCCTGCTGGCCCGGAAGATGGTCAACCCCATCCGCGCGCTCCAGGCCGGCGCGGCCCGCCTGGGGGCGGGGGAGCTCGGCCAGCGCATCGAGGTGCGCACGGGCGACGAGCTGCAGGCCCTGGCCGAGCAGTTCAACAGCATGGCCGCGCAGCTTCAGGAATACTACGCGGGCCTGGAACGCAAGGTCGAGGAGCGCACGCGGGAGCTGACCGCGTCGCTGGAGCAGCAGACCGCCACGAGTGAGGTGCTCAAGGTCATCAGCCGCTCGGCGTTCGACCTCCAACCCGTCCTCGAGACCCTGATCGAGAACGCAACCAGACTATGCAACGCGAGCCACGGATTCATCTTCCGGCTCGACGGGAACGTGTATCGCCTGGCCGTGTCATTCGGCGCCTCGGCTGAGTACGTGCGGTTCATCGAGGACCATCCCATCAGCCCGGGGCGAGAGACGCTGGTGGGGCGGACGGTGCAGGAGCGCCGGACCGTCCACATCCCCGACGTGATGGCCGATCCTGAGTACAGGTGGACCGAGTCCCAGCAGCGCGGCGGGTTCAGGAGCATGCTGGGTCTCCCGCTGCTTCGGGAGGGCGTGCCCATCGGCGTCGTCGCGATCTGGCGGGAGGAAGTGCAGCCGTTCACGGAGAAGCAGATCGATCTCGTCACCACGTTCGCCGACCAGGCGGTGATCGCGATCGAGAACGTGCGGCTGTTCAAGGAGCTGGAGGCGCGCAACCGGGATCTGACCGAGTCGCTGGAGCAGCAGACGGCGACCGCCGAGATTTTGCGGGTCATCACCTCGTCGCCGACCGACATGGAGCCGGTGTTCCAGGCGATCCTGGCCAACGCTCAGCACCTCTGCGAGACCAACCGGGCGGTGCTCTTCCTCTACGACGGCGAGCACCTCCTGGCGGCGGCCCAGCGGGGCACGTCGCCGGAGTTCTCGGCCTACCTGCGGGGGCTCAAGGCCCGGCCGGGGTCGGAGACGCCGAGCCGGCTTGCGGCGCTGGAGCGCCGGCCGGTGCACGTGGCCGACCAGCTGACAGACCCGCGCTTCTCCGTCGTGCCGATCCACCATATCGAAAACGCCCGTACGGTGCTGGCTATTCCCATGCTGAGAGAAGGGGGGCTGGTTGGTGTCATCACCGTGTGGCGGAACGAGATCCGCCCGTTCAGCGACAAACATCTTGCGCTCCTCGAGACCTTCGCCGACCAGGCCGTGATCGCCGTCGAGAACGTCCGCCTGTTCCACGAGATCCAGGAGAAGAGCCGCCTGCTCGAGGTCGCCAACCAGCACAAATCCGAGTTCCTGGCCAACATGTCCCATGAGCTGCGGACGCCGCTCAACGCCATCATCGGCTTCTCCGAGGTGCTGCTGGAGCGGATGTTCGGCGACCTCAACGAGAAGCAGGACGAGTATCTGAGCGACATCCTGGTGTCCGGGCGGCACCTGCTCTCCCTGATCAACGACATCCTGGATCTCTCCAAGATCGAGGCGGGACGGATGGAGCTGGAGCTCATCCGCTTCGACCTGCCCATGGGGCTTCGCAACGCAGTGACGTTCGTCCGCGAGCGGGCAAATCGCCACGGGCTCACGCTGGAGGTGGCGGTGGATGACGGGATCGGCGAGATCACGGCCGACGAACGGAAGATCAAGCAGGTGGTGGTGAATCTGCTGACCAACGCGGTGAAGTTCACGCCGGAGGGGGGCAAGGTGCGGCTCTCGGCACGGAGGATCGGTGACCTGGTGGAAGTCTCGGTGAGCGACACGGGCATCGGGATCGCCCCGGAGAACCACGAGGCGGTGTTCGAGGAGTTCCGCCAGGTGTCCAACGTCTACTCGAAAAAGCGGGAGGGGACGGGGCTCGGGCTCACCCTGGCGCGGCGGTTCGTGGAGCTGCACGGCGGGCGGATCTGGGTGGAGAGCGAGCTGGGCAAGGGAGCCACGTTCACGTTCACGCTGCCGGTGAAAGCATGAGCGGCGAGCTGATCCTGATCGTCGAGGACAACGAGCGCAACCGCAAGCTGGCGCGGGATGTGCTCCAGCACCGGGGCTACCACACCATCGAGGCCGAGACCGGTGAGGAAGGCGTTCGGCTCGCCAAGGAGCGGCTGCCCGCCCTGGTCCTCATGGACATCGAGCTGCCCGGCATCAAGGGGATCGAGGCCCTTCAGATCCTGCGGGCCGACCCGGCCACCCGCGGCATCCCGGTCATGGCGGTTACGGCCTCGGCCATGACCCACGACCGGCAGAAGATCATGGCGGCGGGCTTCGATGCGTACCAGAGCAAGCCCATCGCGGTGAAGGAGTTTCTGGAGGCGGTCCGTGCCCTGCTCGACCGCCATCCATCGAAGGCTTAGAGCCCGACCTGCTCCGGGATCTGGTCGAGACGCTCGACCTCGTAGTCGGCCGCGACCCCCAGCGCCTCCATCGGAGCCTTGAGCCGGTTGCACCAGCACGTGCGGTAGCCGAAGGCCTTGGCCCCGCTGACGTCCCAGGCGTTGGAGGAGACGAAAAGCATCTGGTCCGCCGGCAGCCTGAACGCCCGCGGCCCCAGAGCGTACACGAGGGGCGACGGCTTGTAGATCCGCACGCGGTCCACCGACAGGACGTGCTCGAACACGCCGTCGAGCGCGCTCGAGCGGACGGCGGCCTTGAGCATGGGGGGCGAGCCGTTGGAGAGGATCCCGAGCGGCAGGCCCTTGAGCCGACGCAGGGCCGTCTTGACCTCGGGGAAGCAGGCCAGGTTGAGGTAGGCATCCACCAGGGTCTTGATCTGGGCCTCGCTGGCGCTGATGCCGAGGCGGCGCAGCGCGAAGCGAAGCGCGCTCTCGGTCACCGCCCCGAAGTCCTCGTAGCGGTCCATGAGGGAGCGGAGCCAGGTGTACTCGAGCTGCTTCTGGCGCCACAGGTTGGACAGGGCCTGCGGGTCCGAGGTGAGGGCGCGCCCGGCTTCGACCACCGAATGGACGTCGAAGAGGGTGCCGTAGGCGTCGAAGACGAAGGCCTTGGGTGGAGCCATGGCGGCCTCCTTCGGCAGGAGCGGTCAGTCGATGTGGGCGAGCGCCGCGCGCGGCCGGCGGTCGCCGGGGCGGCGCGGCGGCAGGGTCGGCCGTCTGGGCGTCGGCGCCGGCTCCTCGATGCCGGCGGCGTGGAAGCCGTACTCGAGGACGAGCCGCGCGTCGCGGAAGGACAGGCTGCGGGTGTGCGATCCGAGCACGATCAGCAGGAACTGCTGCCCCGCCCGCCAGGTGGCCAGCGCGAGGTTGTAGCCCGCCTCGCGGGTGAACCCGGTCTTGAGCGCCTGGACGCCGCCCGGGTCGTGGAAGAGCGGGATGCGGCGGCTGTACACGCGGCCGCGGTACACAAAGGTGGCGCCACCCAAGAGCGCGCGGGAGGACGGGTAGTCCTCGATGAGCCGTCCGGTGAGCCGCGCCAGGTCCTCGGCGGTGCTGCGCTGGGCCGGATCCGGGAGCCCATGGGAGTTGGCGAAGCGCGTGGAGTGCAGCCCCAGCTCCTCGGCCTTGGCGTTCATCTTCTCGACGAACGCGTCCTCGGTGCCGGCGATGTACTCCGCCACGGCGGCGGCCGCGTCGTTGGCGGAGGCGATCGCCAGGCCTTCGAGCAGGGTCCGGAACAGAGCGACCTCTCCGGCCCGCAGCCCCATGCGGTATCTGGGGGTCTGGGCCGCATGGGGGCTGATGGTGACCGGATCTTCCCAGTCGGCCCGGCCGGCCTCGATGGCCTGGCAGGCCAGATAGAGGGTCATCAGCTTGACCAGGCTGGCGGGCGCGTGGTCCTCGGCGGGGTTCTTGGCGTAGATGACCTTGCCCTGGTGATCCAGGAGGAGGACAGATTCGGCGCTCACCGGAAGGGCACGGCCGTTCTGGGCCCAGGCCGGCCCGGCCAGAAGCGTGAGTGCCACGCAGGGAACGAAGAGGGCGCGCACCGCCTCGAATTGTAGCGCAGGGCGGCGAGGCCTCGAAGCGAAAATCCCCTAGGCGACGGCCCGCTTGAGCTCCTTGGAGGGCTTGAAGCGCGGGGTGCGGCCGCCCGCCACGTGCATGGGCTGGCCGGTGCGAGGGTTCTTGCCCTTGCGGGGCTTGCGCCGGCTCACCGTGAACGTGCCGAAGCCGACCAACGTCACCGGCTGGCCCCGCTTGAGCGAGGCGCGGATGGAGGCCAGCATGGCGCGCAGGGCGCGGTCGGCCGCAGCCTTCGTCCAGCCGGAAGATTCGGCCATTGCAGCGACGAGATCCGCGCGAGTCATGGCAGGTGCTCCAGTCCGCCAACAGACGGCTCGCGGATGCTAGCAGAGCCGCGGTGTGGTGGTCAAGCGCGCGAGTGTTGCCCCCCAGGTCCCGGGTGGTATGGTGGATGTCCGGTGAAGCGGGTCCTCCTCTACACCATGGAAGGCAACGCTGACGGCGAAGCGGCGCTCGCGTTCTTTCAGGCGCGGGGCGTGGCGGTGGACGTGCGCGACGTGGGCCGCAATCCGGACGCGAGCCTCGAGCTCTTCAAGCGCATGAGCCGCCTCGCCGTGCCCACCATCGTCATTGACGAGCGCGTGTTCCCCGGCTTCGGGGCGAACCGGGACGCCATCGAGGCCCTGCTGCGGGACTGAAGCCGGGGTCCGCCCCCCTCAACGCAGCGCGTTGACTGGAGGCGCCCCGTGCGGTATAAACACCCGCTGGGCTTGGAGCCTTCGTCCGTCCAATCTCACTCGCTGAGGAGACCCACATGATTGTCGCAGCCGCCGCATCCCGCCGCCGGATCCTTGCCCTGGTTCCGGCGCTGATCCTCCTGGCCGTCTTTCTGCTCACGGCCGTGCCGGCCGCCTGGGCTCAGACGCCGGCCGCCGCGCCCGGCGCGCCGCAGGTTCAGCACCAGGGCGGCGGCGAGGCCAGCCTCAGGATCCCCGACCTGGCCCAGGTGAGCTTCGGCGGCATCACCGGCCGGACCCTGCTCCAGTGGGGCCTCGTAGTCTGCTTCCTCGGCTACGTGTTCGGGATCGTGATCTTTCGGCAGCTCAGGGGCCTCCCGGTGCACCGGGCCATGCAGGAGATCTCGGAGCTGATCTACGAGACCTGCAAGACCTACCTCATCACCCAGGGCAAGTTCCTGATGATCCTGTGGCTCTTCATCGCGGTCATCATCGTCTTCTACTACGGCTTCCTCCAGCACTTCGCGGCCCTGCCGGTGTTCATCATCCTCGTGTTCAGCGTGGTCGGGATCCTCGGCAGCTACGGCGTCGCCTGGTTCGGCATGCGCATCAACACCTTCGCCAACTCGCGCACCGCCTTCGCCAGCCTCCAGGGCCGCCCCTTCCCCGTCTACGCCATCCCGCTCAAGGCCGGCATGAGCGTGGGCATGCTGCTGATCAGCGTGGAGCTGCTGATCATGCTCTGCATCCTGCTCTACGTCCCGCGGGACTACTCCGGGCCCAGCTTCATCGGCTTCGCCATCGGCGAGTCCCTGGGCGCCGCCGCGCTCCGCATCGCCGGCGGCATCTTCACCAAGATCGCCGACATCGGCTCCGACCTGATGAAGATCGTGTTCAACATCAAGGAAGACGACGCCCGCAACCCGGGCGTCATCGCCGACTGCACCGGGGACAACGCGGGCGACTCGGTAGGGCCCAGCGCCGACGGCTTCGAGACCTACGGCGTCACCGGCGTGGCGCTGATCTCCTTCATCCTGCTGGCGGTGCCGAAGGAAGTGGTGCAGGTCCAGCTCCTGGTCTGGATCTTCGTCATGCGCGTCATGATGATCGTGGCCAGCGGGGCCTCCTACCTGCTCAACGACGCCTACACGCGGGGCCGCTACGCCACCGCCACGAAGATGAACTTCGAGCAGCCGCTGACCACCCTGGTGTGGCTCACCTCGATCGTGTCGGTGGTGCTGACCTACGTGGTCTCGCGGTGGCTCATCCCCGACCTGGGCGACGGCACCCTCTGGTGGAAGCTCGCGACCGTGATCACGTGCGGCACGCTGGCCGGGGCCATCATCCCTGAGCTGGTCAAGGTCTTCACCTCCACCGAGTCCGGCCACGTGCGCGAGGTGGTCACCTCGGCGCGCGAGGGTGGGGCGTCCCTCGACATCCTCTCGGGCCTTGTCGCCGGCAA
>DASSSH010000131.1:0-12140 GCA_035708525.1 Candidatus Methylomirabilota bacterium | reverse complement strand
ATCAACCCCGCCGTAGACGTCGCCGCCGAGAGCGTCGCGGAGGCGCCCCGCAGCAGTTGGCGGTCCGCGGTCGTGGATTTCACGCGCCGCCGGCCATTGGGCGCCGTGGGCGCGGCCGTGGTCGTCCTGATGCTGGCGGTTGCCGCCAGCGCGGAGCTCGTCGCGCCCTACGATCCGCTGGCGGTGGACTTCGGCGCGATGCTGGCGCGGCCGGGCACCCACCACTGGCTCGGGACCGATGCCTTCGGCCGCGACGTGCTCTCGCGGCTCCTCTACGGCGCGCGGACTGCCCTGCTGGTCGGATTCGGCTCGGCGCTGATGGGCGCCACGGGGGGCGCGATCATCGGGGTCGGCAGCGCCTATTTCGGCGGCAAGATCGACCTCTATCTCCAGCGGCTGATGGACATCTTCCTGTCGTTTCCCCTGATCATTCTGGCCCTGGCCCTGGTCGCCATCCTCGGCAACAGCATCCCAAACGTGATCATGGCCATCACGATCCCCATGATTCCCCGTTCGGCGCTCGTCATCCGCTCGAGCGCGCTGGCCATCCGGGAGATGCCCTATGTCGACGCGGCCCGCGCGGCCGGCTTCGGGCATGCGCGCATCATCATGCGCCACATGCTGCCGAATGTGATGGCGCCCTATCTCATCATGCTCACGGCGTTCCTCGGCCAGGCGATCCTGCTAGAATCCTCGCTTTCGTTTCTCGGCCTGGGCGTCCAGGAGCCCACGGCGGCCTGGGGACTCATGCTCCGGGGCGCGGCGGTGGACTTCGCCGAGAGCGCGCCGTGGATGGCCATTTTCCCCGGGCTGGCCATCAGCCTGGCGGTGTTCGCCTTCAACCTGTTCGGCGACTCGCTGCGGGATGCCCTGGATCCCAAGCTCCGCACGCTGTAAGGGCAGGCGCGCGGCACTCCTTGACACCTCTACGATAAGTTGGTAGAAATGTGTGGGTTTGCGGACTGCGGGAGCAGGCCCACAGCAGAAGTCATCCTGGTTGACCGGTTAACAGGAGGCCGGAATGGCGTATATCATCGCGGAACCCTGCATCAACGTGAAGGACAAGGCCTGCGTGGAAGTCTGCCCCGTGGACTGCATCTACGAGGGCGAGACGATGCTCTACATTCATCCGGATGAGTGCATCGACTGCGGCGCCTGCGAGCCGGTCTGCCCGGTCAAGGCGATTTTTGCCGAGGATGAGACGCCCGCGAACTGGAAGAATTTCATCGATCTGAACAAGCAGTTCTTCAAGGACAACCCCGGCGTCAAGCCCGCGACCAAATCGTAGCCGCTCTCTCGGCGTAGCGCATTTGCACGGGGACCCGTGATCGGGTCCCCGTTTCACTTCACAGGCTGCCCAGACTCCAGGGCAGGCACGCCGCGCAGGTGCACCGGAAGACGGGCAGCCCGCGCCGGTCACCGTGCCGTATCCCCCTGAATTGCCGTCAGGCGCCCGATGGCAGGCGGCTTGCGTCCAAGGAGAGGCATGGCCGCGTTCCTCTCGACGCCCAGCTCGATGTCGCCGCCGCCGGGGACCCCGCCGAAGGCGGGCGACGGCTTCGCGAGACCGGCGCCGGGCTTCGCCCAACCGGCAGCGGGCTTCCATGGAGCCGTCTCGGAGTTCAAGCGGCGACTCATCGAAGCCACCCTGGCTCAAGTCGGCGGCAACCGCACGCGGGCGGCGCGCGTGCTCGGCCTGCAGCGCACCTACCTGCTGCGGCTGATCCGCGAGTTCCAGGTGCGCGTCCCGCCCGCCGCCGCGCCGCCCCGCCGCGCGGCCGCGCCGGCACCGTCGACGCCGGCTCAAACCCGTTGACACCTGCGCTCCCGCGGTTTGAAATGGGTGGGTGATTGACGTTTGGATCGCCGGCGCGGGCCTGACCCGCTTCGGCAAACGCGAGGAGCCCCTCACCGATCTCATCGCCGATGCCGCCCTGGCGGCCCTCCACGACGCGCGTCTCGAGCGCCCCGACGCGATCGTGGTCGCGGCGATGAACCCCGAAGAGTTCACCGGCGAGGGCAATTACGGCTCGCTGGTCAATACCCGGCTCGGACTCTCGACGGTCCCCGCCATGCGTGTCGAGACCGCCACCTCGTCAGGCGTCGCGGCCGTGTATACGGGCCTCGCCGCCATCGCCGCCGGAATCCATCGCTCCGTGCTGGTCGTGGGCGGCGAGAAGATGACCCATGTGCCCACGCCGCGCGTGTCGGAGATCATCGGTCGCTCCATCGATCCACACGAGAAGAGCTACGGCACCACCATGCCCGCGCTGGCCGGCATCATCACCCGCGTCGCCATGCACAGGCGCGGGATGACGCTCAGGGAGATGTCCCAGGTGGCCGTCAAGAACCACGCCCACGGCGCTCGGAATCCGTACGCCCACTTCCGCGAGCCGGTCACGCTCGAAGCGGTGATGGAAAGCCGGCTCGTCGCCGATCCGCTCCGACTCTTCCACTGCTGCCCGATCTCCGACGGCGCCGCGGCACTCGTGCTGACCGATGAGCCGGGCGCGGTTCGGATCGCGGGGATCGGGCAGGGGACTGACTCGATCGCGGTCCGATACCGCGCCGACCTGACCACCTTCCGGGCGACCTACGACGCGGCCCAGGCGGCCTACGCCATGGCGGGCTTCGGGCCGGAGCGGGTCGAGGTCGCGGAGCTGCACGATGCCTTCGCGCCCTTCGAGTTGATCTCGCTGGAAGACACGGGACTGATGCCGCAGGGCAAGGCCGGCCGGGCGACGCTCGACGGCGAGACCGCCATCGGCGGGCGGCTGCCCATCAATCCTTCCGGTGGGCTCAAGGCGCGCGGCCATCCGCTGGCGGCCACGGGCATCGCCCAGCTCGTGGAGCTGTACTGGCAGCTGACGGGACAGGCAGCGGGCCGCCAGGTAGAAGCCCGCGTGGCCCTGGCGCAGTCCATCGGCGGTCTGGCGGCCAACAACTGGGTGACCCTGCTCGAGGCGCGCCGGTGATCGGCGAGGTGCTCGCAGCCTCCCGCTGCACCCGCTGCGGACGGCTCGTGGTGCCGCCGGTGCCGCTCTGCCCTGACCATCCAGTCGCCATGGAGCCCGCCTCGCTCCCCGGCGTCGGTGAGGTGGTCTCGTTCACCACCCTGCACTCGCCGCCGGAGGGCTTCAAGGCGCCGCTGCACATCGCGCTCGTCGAGCTGGAAGGCGGCGCCCGGCTGTTCTGTCATGGCCAGGAGACCCGCGGCGTCCGGATCGGCTCCCGCGTCTCGGTCGAGGCGGTGGACTCGGTGTTCTACTTCTCCCACATGGGCTTTGCGGATCGCGCGCGCATCTTCTGGCGTCGCGCCGGCGCGCGCGGTGAGAAGCTGGCCTCCATCGGCAAGAGCCTCGTGAAGGGATTCTGGAAAGGAACATCCCGTGGCGACCACTAAGCCCCGGCCCGCCAAGGGCCGGTCCGCGGCAAGTAAGGCCGCGCGGCCTCCGCTGGCCGGTATCCGCGTCCTGGACCTCACCCGCGTCCTGGCCGGCCCCTTCTGCTCCATGTCGCTGGGCGACATGGGCGCCGAGGTCATCAAGATCGAGGAGCCGGGCAAGGGGGATGACACCCGCGGCTGGCCGCCCTTTGCCGGCGGCGAGGCGACCTACTTCCTCTCGGTCAATCGCAACAAGAAGAGCCTGACGCTGAACATGAAGGCGCCCGAAGGGCAGGAGATCCTGAGGAAACTGGTGGCGCGGTCGGACGTCGTGCTCGAGAACTTCCGCCCGGGGACCATGGACCGCCTCGGCTTTGGCTACGAGCGCCTCTGCCGGCTCAATGCGCGCATCGTCTACTGCTCGATCTCGGGCTTCGGTGAGAGCGGGCCCGAGGCGAGCCGACCCGGCTACGACCTGATCGTCCAGGGCGAGTCGGGAATCATGGATCTCACCGGCTTTCCCGATGGTCCGCCCGTCAAGGTGGGCAACTCGATCGCGGACCTGGTGGCGGGCATGGCCGCGGCCCAGGGCATCACGCTGGCGCTCCTGGCGCGGCAGCGTACGGGCAAGGGGCAGAAGGTCGAGATCGGCATGCTCGATGTGATGGCTTCGCTGCTCACCTACCAGGCCGGACTCTACTGGAATGCCGGGGGCCGGCCGACCCGCCGCGGCAACCAGCACCCCTCCATCGTGCCGTACGAGGTCTTCCAGGCGAGGGACGCCTACCTCACCCTGGGCGTGGCCAATAATTCACTCTGGGAGCGCTGCTGCCGGGCGATCGGCCGCGCCGAGCTTGCCCAGGACCCGCGCTTCGACAGCGAGGCCAACCGCGTGGCCAATCGCGACGCGCTGATCCCGCTGCTCAACTCGATCTTCGCCATGGCGGCGGCGGACGAATGGCTCAGGCGGCTGGAAGAGGCAGGGGTGCCCGCGGGGCGGATCAAGAGCGTGGCCGAGGTCTGCGGGAGCGCCCATCTCAAGGCGCGTGGTATGGCGGTCTCGCTCATGCATCCCAAGGCCGGCGCGATCACGGTCATGGGTGTGCCCATCCGCCTCTGGGAGACGCCCGGGGCGGCCAGCGCCCCGCCGCCGCTCCTCGGTCAACACACCGAGGAGATCCTGTCCCGCGTGCTCCGGTTCCCGAAGGCGCGGGTCGAGAGGCTGCGCGCCGCCGGCGTCGTCTAGCCTGAGACCTCCTTGTAGGTGCCGGCCTTGATGCGGAAGCCCTGGGGGATCCACCCGCCGCCATTCTTGGCGTAGCTGCAGTTGTAGATGATCCTGGCGTTGCCGCCCGCATTGGTGTCGATGCTGGTCGACGAGATGTCACGGATATTCTGGCTGATGACGGCGCCGTCAATCTCACCAGACCCAGTCCCCGTATAGGACAAGTCGTTGATGACGTAGAGCAGCCCGTGCATGTGGAAGTCGCCAGCGATCGCCAGCGTGCCCGCGACGATGATCATGCCGCTGAAGTAACCGCTCGGATCGGCCTCCGAGTTGCCGTGGATGTCCACGACGGCGAAGTCAGAGGTTGGCGTCGTGTTCGCCCCGTTCCAGTCGATATTCTGGCCGCTCACGGTGTCGATATAGACGATCCCGTTCTGGAGCTGATGACCGGCGTTGAACGTCTGGGTGCCCTGGTAGTAGGTACCGTTGGCCTTGGCCAGCGACTTGAGCATGTCCAGCTCGGCGTTGGTGTACGTGAAGGTGTCGAAGACCGCGCTGGGCACGTTTGTCACCGCATCGCTAGCCTGGTTATTCACGTTATTGCCGTCGGCCCCGAAGATGGACGACGAGCCGCCGATCGTCGTGCTGCCCAGGCTCATCGAGCCGGCCTTGTTGCCGCACGAGGTGTCAGACCGTGAATCAACGGTCGAGTTGCCGTTCACGTCAAGTTCGCCTCTGACCGCGAGCGCAGCCGGCGGGTCGAGGAAGCGGATCTTGGCCAGGGTCACGGTGATCCGCTGCTTGGCGCGGGGATTGGCCGTGTCGTTCGGGACCCAGCCGTCGGAGGTGACGTTCCGCTCGTTGACCACGACGCCGTTGGTGACGGTGACACGGAAGCCGCCGATGTTGATGCCGTTGTAGCCGACACTGACGAGCGGGTTTCCGTTGTAGGGCGCCGGCGCCAGCATGAAGGGATCCGGGATGCCGTTTGGATCCCCGGGGTTGCTGAGCCCCCAGATGGCCCGCTCCATCCCCGCCTCGGCCAGAGCTCGGGCCTGGGCGACCATCAGCTGGTTGGTCGCGATCATGGGCTCGGTGGTCGACAGGATGGTGAACCCGACCACCAGGGTCAGGAGCACGAGCAGAGCGAGCATGCCCATGGGCAGCGCGACGCCCCGCTGGTCGGCCAGGATGAAGGGGAGCTTGGTCATGGTCATTGAGGTGCCCTCCTGGCTCGCGACCAGGTGCATCAATAGGGCCAGCCGTCGGTGCTCCGGCTAGTGGGATCCAGCCACCCCAAACCGCTTTCAAACAAGGCAGAATCGCGCTGTTGCATGGATGAGACAGTAGCCCCGCAGGAGCCTCCGTCAGCCCGCTGACGCCACCGCCGTCCAGGCCAGAACGTAACGGTTTCCGGTAGATTGCTTGACACCTGGCTCAGGGGGGCGGGATGATAGGCGTCCCATGTCTCGGCTGATCAAGATCTACGACACGACGCTGCGGGACGGCACCCAGGGTGAGGGCGTGGCGTTCTCCATGGAGGACAAGGTCCGCATCGCCCAGCGCCTGGACGCCCTCGGCATCCACTACATCGAAGGCGGCTGGCCGGGCTCCAATCCCAAGGATCTGCGCTTCTTCAAGCGCGTGCAGGACGCCGTCTTCAAGACCGCCAGGATCACGGCCTTCGGCTCGACCCGGCGTCCAGGCGTGCGCCCACAGGAGGACAGCAATATCCAGGCCCTGGTCGAGGCGGGGCCGCCCGTGGTCACCATCTTCGGCAAGTCGTGGGACTTCCACGTCACCAGCGCGCTGGGCACCACGCTCGAAGAGAACTTGGCCATGATCGGCGACTCGATCGCGTACCTCCTCAAGCACTTCGAGGAGGTGATCTACGACGCCGAGCACTTCTTCGACGGCTTCAAGAAGAACCGCGAGTACGCGCTGGCGACGCTCAGGGCGGCCGAGGCGGCCGGCGCCCACTGCCTCGTCCTCTGCGACACCAACGGCGGCGGCCTGCCCCACGAGATCGCCGCGATTCTGCGCGAGGTGAAGAAGGTCGTGAAGCCGGAGACGCCGCTCGGGATCCACGTGCACAACGACACCGAGTGCGCCGTGGCCAACTCCCTGGCCGCCGTGGCCGAGGGCGTCAATCACGTCCAGGGGACGATGAACGGCTACGGCGAGCGGTGCGGCAACGCCAACCTGGTCTCGATCATCCCGAACCTCATGCTCAAGATGGGGCTCGACTCGATCCCGCGCGAGAACCTACGCGAGCTGCGGGACGTCTCGCGCTTCGTCTCGGAGCTGGCCAACCGCAAGCCGTGGCAGTCGCAGCCCTACGTCGGCGACTCGGCCTTCGCCCACAAGGGGGGCATTCACGTCTCCGCCGTCCTCAAGCACTCGGAGACCTACGAGCACATCGACCCGGAGCTGGTGGGCAACCATCGCCGCGTGCTGGTCTCGGAGCTGGCGGGGCAGTCGAACATCCTTTGGAAGGCCAAGGAGTACGGCATCGACCTGGACAGGAACACGCCCGAGGCGAAGCGGATCCTCGAGATGCTCAAGCGGCTCGAGGACGAGGGCTTCCAGTTCGAGGGCGCGGAAGCGTCGTTCGAGCTGCTGATGGAGCGCGCCCTCGGCAACCACAAGCCCTACTTCGATCTGGACGGCTTCCGGGTGATCGTCGAGGAGGACCGGGGCGATGCCGAGCCCGTGGCGGAAGCCACGGTGCGGCTGCGGGTCAAGGGCATTCCCGAGCACACGGCGGCCTCGGGTCATGGCCCCGTCAACGCGCTGGACTACGCCCTGCGCAAGGCGCTCGATGACTTCTATCCGAATCTCAAGGAGATGTCGCTGCTCGACTACAAGGTGCGCATCCTCGACGAGTCGAAGGGGACGGCGGCCAAGACCCGCGTGCTGATTACCTCCGGCGACGGCGACGAGACCTGGGGCACCGTCGGGGTGGCGGACAACATCATCGAGGCCTCCTGGCAGGCCCTGGTGGACTCGATCGAATACAAGCTGCGGCGCGACGAGCGCAAAGGAAAACGGTAGGAACCACTCCTCCGTAGTTTCATGGCAGCGATTCCCGCCAAGCTGATCGAAGACACCGCGCGCGAGCTCATGGCGCGTGCCGCCATCGACATCCCGCCCGATTACCGGGACGGCGTGCGACTCGCGCGCGAGCGGGAGACCGGCCGGCTCGCCCGGTTCGTGCTCACCCAGATGCTGGAGAACTGGGACATCGCCACGGCCGAGCGACGCCCCATGTGCGCCGACACGGGGCTGCCCCGCTACTACGTCAAGCTGGGCAACGACGCCGCCGTCCAAGGTGGGCTGGTGGCGCTTGAGCGCGCCCTGCGCCGGGCGACGGCGGAGGCGACCGCCACGATTCCGCTGCGCCCCAACCGGGTTCACCCGCTCACCCGTGAGGATCAGAACAACAACGTGGGCATCCACGCCCCTGAGGTGACCTATACCGTCGAGCCCGGCGCGGCCTGGATCGATCTGACCACGGTTCACAAGGGCGGGCTCTTCGGCTCCGACTTCCGCATGCTCTTCCCGGGCGACGGTGTCCCCGGCATCAAGCGCTTTTTCGTGGACACCCTGGTCGAGTCGGGCAAGCGCGGGCTCGCCTGCCAGCCGGCGATCGTCGGCATGGGCATCGGCGGCTCCAAGGACACCTGCGTGCGCCTCGGCAAGGAGGCGGCCTGCCTGCGCGCGGTCGGCAGCCGAAACCCGGACCCGGCGGCGGCGCGGCTTGAGGAGGAGCTCACGGCGCTCGGCAACTATATCGGCATCGGCGCCATGGGCTTCGCCGGTACCTCCATGGTGGTCGCCACCCACGTCGAGCTGGCCTACACGCACACGGGCGGCATGCCCATCGCCATCCACCAGTTCTGCCTGTCCTCGCGGCGGGCGACGGCGCGCATCCATCCCGACGGCCGCGTCGAGCACCGGACGGATCCCATGTGGTTCACCGATTACTACCGGCGCGCAGGTCTGGAATGACGAGGATCGAGCGGCTCGACGACGTCCGCATGGACGAGGTGCACCTGACGACGCCGGTGGCGGACAGCGCCATTCGCTCGCTCAAGCTGGGCGACGTGGTGTTTCTCTCGGGGGCGCTCTACACTGCGCGTGAAGGGGTGTACCGGCAGGTGGTGGACAAGGGCGTGGCCCTTCCCGAGGGCGTCGCGCGGCTCACCAACGTGAACTTCCACTGTTCGCCGGCGGCCTCGGTGCGCGCCGACGGCAGCTACGACGTCGAGGCCGTCACCGCCACGGCCAGCTTCCGCTTCGGCAAGTCCATGGGACCGTGGTTCGAGCGCTCCGGGGCAAAGGTCGTAGTGGGCAAGGCCGGGCTCACCGAGCGGGCCTACCGCGAGTGGTTCGTGCCCCATGGCGCGATCTATCTCACGACGGTCGGTTACGGCATGGGCGCGGCCTACGGCCGCTCCATCAAGCGCGTGCTGGAGGTCCACTGGCTCAAGGAGCTGGGCATCGCCCAGGCGCTCTGGGTGCTCGAGGTGGAGCGGATCGGCCCGTTCCTCGTCGAGGGCGACGCCGATGGGCGCAGCCTCTTCGCCTTGGCCAACCGCGAGATTAATCTTCGGTTGGAGGAAGTCTACAAGACCCTGCCCCCGCCGGCGCTCAGCCGCTTCGGCGAGGTCCTGGCGCGCACCGACGAGGTCGTCTAAGAGTGCATGCCGGTGATTCCCGTGTTCGGATCGCGGGAACCCATCCCGTCCGATCCGCGGCGGAGGCAGTACGTGCTGGCCGCGGTGATCCTCGCCGCCGCCCTCATCGGAGCCCTCGCCATCGTCCTCGTGGCGTTTGGCCCCTCTTCCACCGAGCAGTGTCTCGCCGAGGGCGGCCGCTGGGACGAGGGGCTCGGGCGCTGCGAGCGCGGAGAGGAGACTCCCCAACCGGGTCCGTATCGCTGAAGCCGCCCGCGGCCGCGGCAGGCCGGACGGCTACTGGTGTTCGCGCAGGCGGTCGTCTTCGGCCTTGCCGGCCGATTCCTTGGCCGCCGCGGAGAAAATGCCTCGGGTCATGAGCGCATCGGCCGACTGCGCCCGCGCCTCGTAGATCTGGGCCCGCGCGGCATGGGCCGGGCGATGATCGGGCTCGGCCGCGACGGCCCAGTCGATCAGATGGCTCGCCACGGCCAGCTCGCCGGAGGCGGCGAGCTGGCGCGCCCGCTCCACCAGGGCATCGATCCCGCCCGCCAACCGCGCCAGCTCGCGGCCGATCTCGGCCTCACCCGCCGGCTTGAGGTGCGAGGCAATGCCGTCGTACCACCCGCCGTACAGCCGCCAGATGTTGCGCACGACGAACTCGGGCTCGTCGTAAACAGGCTGCAGATAGGGCCGGTCGGCCAGATGGAGCGGCGGCCGCACCTCGCGGAGGATCGTCTCGAGCGTCGCCCCCGCGTTCATCCGGGCCAGCGTCTCGCGCACCAGATGCTCGAGCCATTCGGCCGTGTCGGCGAGGGCCCGTCTCACGCGGTCGCCGCCCAGGATCGGCACGCCGTGGCCGGGGATGAGCAGGTCGGCACTGCGCTCGGCCATGGCCCGTAGCGCCGCCGCCCACTCGGCAGCGTAGCGCTGCACTTTCTGGGGGTTGCCGGCATTGGGCGCGACCCAGAAGAAGAGATCGCCCGTGAACAGGATGCGTCGGTCCGGCCACCAGATCCAGCCATGGTCGTCGGTCTCCCCCCGCGCGTGGGTGAGCTCGAGCGTGATCCCGCCCGCCTCGAGTCGGAAGGTGCTGTCGTACTGCGTGTCCGGGTACTCGTACTCCGTGGGCCAGGCGGGGGCGACGGAGAACTGGCGCGCGTTGATCAGCGCATTGAAGGGCGCCGTAGCGCGATAGCGGTCGAAGCGCCGGGCCACGTTGCGGTGGCCCACGATCCGCGGCCGGCGCCAGCCTTTCCCGGACGCTTCGGCGAGGAAGGGCGGCAGGCCGCAGGCATGATCCACGTGGCCGTGGGTGTAGACGGCGGCGATCACAGGGCCGGGATCGACGACGCGCACCGCCGCGAAGGTCCGGTCGCGGGCGGCGAAGTTGCCGGTATCGATGAGCACCAGGCCGGTGTCGGTGCGCAGCACGGTGACATTGGCCCAGGCGTGGATGAAGGTGACGCCGGCAGCCAGCTCCTCGCGCTTCCAGGTGGGCCGCCAGAGATCGCGGCGCGGCACCGCGCCCTGCCAGAATCGCTCGGCCAGCTCGAGGATCTCACCCACGCGGCTCAGCTCCCAGGCGCCGGCGCCGCGGCCATCTGCCAGACGCTGCGGCATCGGGTTTCGGTCACCAGGCAGGCGGTGAGGAGCGCGCCCGCGGAGACGGCCAGGCACAGCGCGAAAGCGGCCCGGTAGGCGTCAAGCGAGTACACGCGGGCGCCTTGAACGAGCGCGCCGTCCCACCGCGCATCGAGGATCACGCCGGTGAGCCACTGCAGCAGGGCGAAGCCCAGGAAGACCGGCAGGTTGTGGAAGCCGATGGCCACGCCGACGTAGCGGGGGTCGTTGACCTCGCGGACGCAGGCGAAGACCAGCACGACCGCGCCCGAAGCGAAACCCAGGAGGAAGCAGAGCGGTCCGAGCCACTCGAGTGGGACGGGTTGGCGGGGCAGCGCGAGGACCGCCCAGACCGAGACGTACAGGCTGGAGGCGGCAATGAGCGGCCAGCGGCGGCGGTTGAGCACCCGATCCGAGAGCCAGCCGATGAGCGGGGCGCCGACGAGGAGCCCGACGGCGGCCATGGCGATGAGGTTGGAGGCGCGCACGCGGGGCAGCCCGTACACCTGGATCAGATACGGCACGCCCCAGAGCCCGACGAAGGCGACGAAGGCACTGTAGATCCCGGTGGAGCTCAGCACCGGCGGCCACGAACGCCAGTTGCCCGTGACCTTCGGGATGCCGGACAGGACGGCGCCGAGCCCCGGGGAGACGGAGGGCCGTCCGGGGTTGATCGGCTCGAGCCCGAGCGCTTCGGGCCGGTCACGCACGACGAGGAAGCACAGCGCCGCCAGGACCAGGGTGGTGGTGCCGATGCTGACGAACGAGTGGCGCCAGCCGATCTGCTCCACGAGAACCGCCATCGGCGTGGTGCCGACGAGCGCGCCGACGGAGCCCACGCTCTGGCTCCATCCCGACACCGTGGCGAACTCATCGGTGCGGAACCATTCGGCGCAGAGGCGGAGCGACGCGATCAGGATCACCGAGGCGCCCAGGCCCACGAGCAGGCGCCCGGCGAAGGCGGCGCCGAAGCTCGGCGCGAGGCCGAAGAAGACGGAGCCCGCGCTCATGACGAGCGCCCCCAGGCTCAAGGTCCGGCGTGGGCCCAGAGTGTCGGCCAGGCTCCCGCCGGGCAGAGCCATGGCGGCGAAGCAGTACGGGTAGATGGCGGACAGCTGCCCCAGCGCCGCCGCCGGGACCGAGAAGGCGCGCATCAGGTCCTGGGCGACCACGACGGGTGCGATCCGGTGGAAGTAGGAGAGGAAATAGAGCACCGCCGGGACGG
>DASSSH010000130.1:0-4542 GCA_035708525.1 Candidatus Methylomirabilota bacterium | reverse complement strand
GGCTGGGTCCTGTTGCCGCAGGGCAGCCCCGCGCGGCCGGCTCCGTCACCCACTCGCCCGAACGCAGCTCAACTCAGCCCTCGCCTCGTGAGGCTCGCGCCTGCGGCGCTCGGCCGTCCCTCGGCTCGAAGGACTTGAGCTGCGGACGGGACTCGGGGGGCCCACTTCGCGCGTCCGCACGGGGCTGCCCTGCGGCACCACCCGCCCGTCTCAGCGCCGTCCCCGTTCAGCTAGGACGCGCCGGCCTTTACAGTTCCGCCGCCGCTCATGTAGGATGGCCCTCTCATGGGCCAGCTGATCGTGCAGAAGTACGGCGGCTCGTCCGTCGCCGATCCCGAGAAGATCAAGAACGTCGCCCGGCGCGTCGCTGCGGCCGCTGCGCAAGGCCACCGGCTGGTCGTGGTCGTCTCCGCCATGGGCAAGACCACCGACAGATTGGTCACGCTCGCCCAGGCCATCACCCCGACACCCGACGCCCGCGAGCTCGACATGCTGCTCGCCACCGGCGAGCAGGTGACGATCGGGCTGCTCGCGATGGCCCTGCAGGCGCTCGGCCATCCGGCCTGCTCGTTCACCGGCCCGCAGGTGGGCCTCATCACGGATGCCGTGCACACCGGCGCGCGCATCAAGCGCATCACCGCCGAGCGGATCACCGCGGCGCTCGATGCCGGCAAGATCGTTGTCGTCGCGGGCTTCCAGGGCATGACCGAGGCCGGGGACATCACCACGCTCGGGCGCGGCGGCTCCGACCTGACCGCCGTCGCCCTCGCCGCGGCGCTCAAGGCCGACGTCTGCGAGATCTTCACCGACGTGGACGGCGTGTACACCGCCGATCCCAACCTCGTACCTGACGCGCGCAAGCTGCAGCGCGTCTCGTACGAGGAAATGCTCGAGATGGCGGCGCTCGGGGCCAAGGTGCTCCAGGCCCGCTCCGTCGAGTTCGCGAAGAAGTTCGGTGTGCCGGTCCACGTCCGCTCCACCTTCAAGCCGGACCCGGGCACCCTCGTGACCAGGGAGGATCACAGCATGGAAGAGGTGGTGGTCACCGGCATCACCCACGACCGGGGCCAAGCGAAGGTCTCCATCCTGCGCGTCCCAGATCGACAGGGCATCGCCGCCAAGGTGTTCGGCGGGCTCGGCGCCCGCAACATCGTCGTGGACATGATCGTGCAGAACATCAGCCGCGACGGCTTCACCGACATCTCCTTCACCCTGCCCCGCGCCGACCGGCAGCGCGCCGAGCAAGTGCTCACCGCGGTCGCCAAGGAGATCGGCGCCCAGGGCGTCACGGCCGACGACCGCATCACCAAGGTCTCCATCGTCGGCGTGGGCATGCGCAGCCATGCCGGTGTGGCCGCGCGGGTTTTCGAGACCCTCGCGAAGGAGGGCGTGAACATCCAGATGATCTCCACCTCCGAGATCGCCGTCTCGTGCGTCATCGAGGACAAGTACGCCGAGCTCGCCGTGCGTGCCCTGCACGACGCCTTCGAGCTGGGCACAGAGCGCGGCGCCTAGCCGCCGAGGAGAGTCCAGCATGCCAGCCACCGCCAAAGCCGCTGTCTTCTTCGGGCCCGGCAAGCCGTTCGAGCTCAAGGAAGTGCCGATTCCCGAGGTGGAGCCCGATGGGGTGCTCATCCGCGTCACCGTGGCCAACATCTGCGGCTCGGACCTGCACTTCTGGCGCGGCGACGCGCCGCTCAAGTATCCCGACGACGGTTGGATCTACGGCCACGAGATGACGGGCCGGGTCGCCCGACTCGGGGCCAAGATCAAGACGGACTCCCTCGGCCGGCCGCTCAAGGAAGGCGACCGCGTCGCCTATACGTACTTCTATCCCTGCGGCCGCTGCTACGCGTGCCTGAACAAGGAGCCCGCGGCCTGTCCGAACAAGATCGAGCGGCCGGTGGGCCCGAGCGTCTTCCCCCACCTGCACGGCGCCTTCGCGGATCACTACTACCTCCGCCCGGGCGGGGCCATCTTCAAGGTGCCCGACGCCCTCGCGGATGAGGCGGTGGCCGGCGTCAACTGCGCGCTCTCCCAGGTGATCTACGGCCTGCACGTGGCGGGGCTGCGCTTCGGCGACAGCGTCGTGATCCAGGGCGCCGGCGGCCTCGGCATCCAGGCGGCTGCCGTCGCCAAGGACCTGGGCGCGGCGACGGTCATCGTCGTAGATCAGATTCCGGGACGCCTCGAGCTGGCCCGCGCCTTCGGCGCCGACCACACGCTCAATCTCAAGGAAGTGCCGGACGTCCGCGACCGCTTGAAGCAGGTCCGCGACTGGACCGGCGGCGTGGGGGCCGATGTGGCCTGCGACTTCGTGGGCTTCCCCGCCGTGATTCCCGAGGGCATCGGCATGCTCCGCGCTGGAGGGACCTACCTCGAGGTCGGCACGATCAGCCGGGGCGCCAAGGTGGAGCTCGAGCCCTCGCTGCTCGTCTGGGGCTCGAAGAAGATCGTCGGCGTCATCCAGTACGACCCCTGGGTGATCCCGCGGGCGCTCGACTTCCTGGTGCGTACCAAGGACCACTGGCCGTGGCAGCGGATCCTCTCGCACAAGTACCCGCTCGAGAAGATCAACCAGGCCTTCGAGGCCTCGGAGTGGCACAACAAGGAGACCACCGCGATCACCCGCGCGGCGCTCACCCCCTAGGGGCCCGCGCATTGAGCTCCGATGAGGAGGTCGGGAGGAACCACGCGTTCGCCGATCAAGGTCTTTCACGCCCACGTCTACTTCGATCCGGCGACGCGACGGGCGGCCCGAGCCGTTCAGAACGCCCTGATCGCCAGCTTCGGCGCGGATTGCCGGTGGCGAGACCGCCCCATCGGCTCGCACCTCAAGCCCAACTTCCGGGTGAGGTTCACGTGTGGGCAGTTCGGCCGGATCGTCCGGTGGCTGATGCTCCACCGACAGGGGCTCTCGGTCCTGGTCCACCCGTACACGGAGGATCGAGTGGCCGACCATTCGGAGCGCGCCCTCTGGCTGGGGAGACGGCTCTCGCTCAATTTCCAGTTTCTGCGGCGGACCGTCACGGCCCAAGCGCCTACCAAGGCGCGTCCGGGGCTCGACCGATCATTGAGGTAGACGCGACCGCGGGTCGCATCGAAAGTGGAGAAGGCCCATGACACGGTGGCTCATCCCCCTCCTCCTCACGTTGACCGTCGCTTCAACGGGTACCGCGGACAGTCGCCAGCCTGAGCTTTCTGGCCTGACCAGGATCGTCCCGAAGGTCCTGTTCAGCGTCGGCAAGGACGAAGCCAGACGGATCGGGCTCGACGAGGGCACCATCCAGGGAGTGCTCGACGTGAAGCTGCGCCAGGCCGGTGTCCGCACCGTTCAGGGGGTCGAGGCCGCCAAGCTGCCCGAGGAGGCCCGCTGGTACCTACCGCAGCTCACTCTCGACGTTCGCGTCTACCGCGTCGAGTCCGAGCCGCGCTTCTATCTGTGGGGGGTCCAGCTCTACCTGCACGATGATGTGAGACTCACGCGGAATTCCCGCACCCGGCTCATGGCCCAGACCTGGATCTCGCGGGGCGTGTACGGCACGCTGCGCGCAGAACCCGCGGAGGCCCAGGAGGCCGCCCGGACCGAGATCAACGCCTCGATCCGCGATCAGCTGGACGAGTTCACCCGGGCCTATCTGGGCGCCAACTCGACCCGCTAGCGCCGACCACCATGATCGAGCGCGCCTCCGCGAGCCGCGACGGCTCAGCGCTTCTTGGGCAGAGTCGTGCAATTGCGGAGCGCAGCGACGAAGGAATCTTGCGCCTCACTCAGCCGGGTGTATCTGATCTGACACTCTAGGCGCGGCTGGAGGGGCATGGCACCGTGGGGCCATGCTCTACTCCCGGCCACAGCTGCGCCTGCTTCTCGCCCTCGGTGTCATCTTGCTCGTGGGGCTGGTCGTGGGCGAGTGGCGGGCGGGCTTCCCGGATGCCGCCGAGCGCATCGAGCGCTTCGATCGGGAGGAGCCCCCGCTGCTGCCGACGCCGGTGCCTCCGGCGGCGCCAAAGCCGCTGAAGTCCCCGACCCCTGCCCCGCCAGTAGCTGCTCCCACACCAGCCTCCGCGCCGGCTGAAGTGAAGCCCGTGGATCTCAACCGCGCGACCGCTGATGAGCTGGCGCGGCTGCCGGGGGTGGGTCCGGGGCTAGCGAGGCGAATCGTGGAGGAGCGCGAGCGCCGCGGGCGCTTCGAGTCCCCCGAAGCGCTGCGCGAGGTGCTGGGGCTCGGGCCCAAGAAGCTCACGGCCCTGCGTCGCCTGGTCACGATCGGCGACTAGCATGGCCCTGGCGGCCGCGCCGCTGCTGCCGCCGGCGGCGGCCTTCGCCGCGGGCATCGTGCTGGCCTCGTGGCTTCCGCCCAAGGCTGTCGTGCTCGCTGGTGTGTCGGCGCTCCTCCTCCTCGCGGGCGCTGCGGCGCTCTGCCTCGGCCGCGACCGGCTCGCCACGGGGGCGCTTCTCGCTGCTGCCGTCTCGCTCGGCGCGCTCACCGCCGCCAGCCCCGCCGTGCCGGCCGATCATATCGCGCGACGGATGCTGCCGCC
>DASSSH010000129.1:0-30502 GCA_035708525.1 Candidatus Methylomirabilota bacterium | reverse complement strand
CCGCGTCTACCTCAACGAGGACCAGTTCTTTCCGGGCTGGGTCCTCGTCGTCCTGCGCCGTCACGCCACCGAGCTCTACGAGCTCTCCGCGGCCGAGCGCGCCGTGCTGATCGAGGACGTGAGCCGGGTGGCCGAGGCGCTGGCCCGGGTCTACCGGCCCGTGAAGATGAACTACGAGCTCCTGGGCAACCAGGTGCCGCACATCCACTGGCATCTGATTCCGCGGCTGGCGAGCGATCCGGAGCCGCGCTGGCCGGTCTGGCGCGTCGTCCACGATCCGGCGTCGCTTGGTGCGGGCGAGGCGCACCAGCGTGTCACGGCCATCCGCCAGGCCCTGGGCGTGAATGCCTGACGGAGATGGACCCGGCTTACGCCGCCGTCCACGCGGAGGAGGACCGCGGCCACTGGTGGTTCGTCGGCCGGCGGAGGATCCTGCTCGCGGAGATGGCGCGGTGGCTCCCGCGGCGACGCTGCCGGGTGGTCGAGCTCGGGTGCGGCAGCGGCGGCATGCTGGAGGACCTGGACCGCTTCGGCTCGGCCGTCGGGGTCGAGGCCGATCCGACGCTGCTCGAGGCGGCACGACGGCGGGGGCTCGACTGCCGCGCCGGAGCGCTTCCCGGGGACATCCCGCTCGCCGCCGGAGAATGGGATGCCGTCTGTCTGTTCGACGTCCTCGAGCATCTCGATGACGAGCCTGCCGCGCTTGCGGCCTGCCGGCGGCTCCTCGCGCCCGGCGGCCTGCTCTTCATCGCCGTGCCGGCCTACGGGTGGCTGTGGAGCCGGCACGACGAGCTGCTGGGCCATCGACGGCGCTACACCACTTCGCGACTGAGGCAGGTCGTTGCCGCGGCCGGGCTGCGGATCGAGCGCGTGAGCTATTTCAACGCCCTACTCGCCGTCCCCATCGTCGCCGCGCGGCTGCTCCGGCGCCTGCTGCGGCGCGGCGGCCACGATCTCAGCCGTCCGCCGGGGCCCGTGAACCGGCTCCTGGCGGCGATCTTCTCCGCCGAGGCCGGACTGCTCCGGCGCGTCTCCCTGCCGTTCGGCATCTCGCTCCTCCTGGTGGCCCGCCGGAGTCCATGACGCCGCGTCACGCTCTCGCCCTGGCGGCGCTCGCCGGTGTGCTGGGCGCGGTATTGATCGCATGGCTCGCGATCGACCGCCGGCCGCCGGAATGGGATTACGCCAACCATCTGGAACGGGCCGTGACCTGCCACCGGATCCTGGCGGAGCCCGGCCACGCGAAGGTTGACGAGATCATCGCCGAATCGAGCTTCTACCCACCGCTCGTCACGTGCGCTGCGGGGGTGCTCTATTTCGCCCTTCCCGTGACGCCCCTCGCCGCCCAGTCGGTGATCTGGGGCTTTCTCGTGGTCGGTCTGCTCGCGGTCTACGGCGTGGGCCGACGCCTCGTCGACGGACCGACCGGCCTTCTCGCCGCATTCTTCTTCGCCACGGCGCCGTTCGTGGTGACCTCGCTGCTGGTCTTCCAGCTCGACCTGCCGCTGGCGGCCCTGGTGGCCCTGGCGTTGTACACCTTGGTGCGCGCCGAGGAATTCTCGCGCTGGGATTGGTCGCTTGCGGCCGGCGTGGTGCTGGGGGTCGGGATGCTCACCAAGCCGCCGTTTGCCGCCTACCTGGCCGGTCCGGTGCTGTGGGCCGGCTGGCTGGCGCTGAGAGCTCCCGACCGCGGCGCCCGGATCCGGCGGTTCGGCGCGGCGCTCGCGGTGGGTGCCCTCATCGCGCTGCCGTGGTACGGCCCACGGCTGGCCGCGCTGCCCATGCAGATCCTCAACCGCTCCTTCAAACAGGCCGCCGAGTCCGGACACGCCCCGGCCATGAGCGTGACCGGGCTCCTCTTCTATCCGCGCCAGCTCGTGCCCCAGTTCGGCCTGATCGCCGCCCCGTTCCTCCTGTGGGGTCTCCTCGCCCTCTGGCGGTTTCGCCGGGCACGGTTGCTGCTCTGGAGCGCGCTGGCCCCCTTCGCGCTCTTCCTGCTGATCCAGAACAAGAACCTCCGCTACACGCTGCCGCTCCTGCCGGCCGCCGCTCTCATTGCCGCTTGCGGCGTGGCGGGGCTCGGGCCGCGCTGGCGGCGCGCGGTCATCTGGGCCTGCGTCGCGCTCGGGGTGATCCAGGTCGGGGCGGCGGCCTTCGCGGTGCCCCGGCCGCCCACCGTGGCGCTCTTCCTGGGGCCGATCATCGAGTACTGGCCGCCCAACGGTGGGGACTGGCATCATCGGGAGGTACTGGAGGTGATCCGGCAGGAGAGCGGGGGCCGGCCGGTGACGGTGGCCGTGGTGCCGAACGACAATTTCTTCTCGGTCTCCAACTTCCGCTACGAGGTCGTGCGCGATCGACTGCCGTTCCGGATGACACGGGGCTGGGACGAGGCGCCGCTCGGCGTGGACTTCGCGATCGTCAAGACGGGAGACCAGGGCCCCGACGCGGCCTCGGCCCGATCGGACCGGATCATGGCGGCCTTCAACGGCGGCGACCCCTGGCTCGCCGCCGCCTATCCGGTGATCGCGCGCTTCCCGCTTCCCGACGGCGCCGAAGGAATGGTGCGAGCGCGGCGCATCGAGCCGGTGCGAGGCCCCACGCCAGTGCAAATGGAGGCGAAGCTCCTCGCGGCGCTGAATGTCGCCGTTGACGACTATATCCGCGAACCCGCCAAGCTCGAGGTCATGCTGGTAGTGCGTACCGACCGCCGTGACGCCATCCTCGCCGGGCAGATCTCGCAGCTCGTGCTAACGGCCGACTCGGTTCTGATAGGGGAATTCAATCGCCGCCGTGCTGGTCCGCCGCTGCGGGTCCGCGGGGTGCGCCTGCGCGCGCGTGACGTCCTCTTCAATCCGCGCCGCCTCGCCGACACGGGACGGTTCGAGCTGCTCGACGTCAAATCTCTCGCAGTCGAATCCCTGGTTGTCACCGAGGCCGACATCCGGGAGTTCCTCCGCGGCCAGCGGGGGCTCGCGAACATCACCGTGTCGCTCGACGACGGAGGCGCGCGTATCGCGCTGGCGCTGCCGGGGCCGGACCTGATGGCGCAGCTCCGGCTCACGCCGGGCTCGGCCGGTAGCCCGTTCACGCTCGAGGCCGACGCGCTTCGCTACGGCTCGCTCGCGCTGCCCCGCCTCCTGGTGAATTGGATCGTGAGGAACTTCGACCCGACGCCGCGGCTGCGCCGGCTGCCGGTGGCGGTGACGCTGGCGCCGGTGCGAATGACCGCCGGCCGCATCGAGGTCGGCAGCACCCGAGCCGCCGGGGAGAAACGCTGATGGCCGAGTCGATGGCGGTCAAGAAGGCGGGCGCCCGCAAGATCCTGGCGCGCCTCAAGCGTGCCTACCCTGACGCCAAGATCGCGCTGCGCTTTCGCAACCCGCTCGAGCTGCTGGTGGCGACCATCCTCTCGGCTCAGTGCACCGACGAGCGGGTGAACGCCGTTACCCCGACGCTCTTCGCGCGCTACCGCAAGGCGGCGGACTGGGCGACGGCCGATCCCGCCACGCTCGAGCGCGAGATTCATTCGACCGGCTTCTTCAAGGCCAAGGCCCGCGCGATCATCGGTATGGGGCGAGCGCTGGTGGAGCACCATGGCGGCCAGGTTCCGCGCACGCTCGACGAGCTGACGGCGCTGCCCGGAGTCGGGCGGAAGACGGCCAATGTCGTCCTGGGCAATGCCTTCGGCATTCCGGCCCTCGCGGTGGACACCCATGTCTTTCGGGTCTCCCAGCGCCTGGGTCTGGCCCGCGCCGACGATCCCGAGAAAATCCACGACCAGCTCTGCGAGATCCTCCCGCGGGCCGAGTGGACCCAGGCCACCCACCTGCTGATCACTCATGGCCGGCGCACCTGCCAGGCCCGGAAGCCGGACTGCCCGCACTGCGCGGTCCGGACGCTTTGCCCGTGGCCTGGGAAGACGGGCGCCGGAGAGGCTAAAGCCAGGAAGTAGTTGACGCTGTTGGTGATTTCCTCTAAGATTACCCGTTGCTGATTTCGGGATCCTTCCCGGCTGATAAGGCCGCGGAATGGCTCATCAAATCGATCGGAGACCCATGACGACGCCCATGCCGAAAGAAGACGCAGTCGAGCGGAAGTGGTTCCTGGTGGACGCCGAGGGCAAGGTGCTGGGCCGGCTCGCCAGCCAGGTGGCCGCCATCCTGCGGGGCAAGCACAAGCCGACCTTCGCTCACCATCTCGACATGGGCGACCACGTGGTCGTGATCAACGCCGACAAGGTGCATCTGACCGGCCGTAAGATGACGGACAAGATCTACCGGTGGCACTCCGGCTATATCGGCGGGCTCCGTGAGGTCAGCGCCGAGCGGATGATCAAGACGCACCCGGAGCGGGTCGTCGAGTGGGCGGTGCAGGGCATGCTCCCCAAAGGACGCCTCGGCCGCGCCATGGCGAAGAAGCTCAAGGTCTACAAGGGGGCGGAGCACCCGCATGCCGCCCAGAAGCCCGAGCCGCTCGCCGTCGGCGGGCGTGCCGCCCGGTAAAGGAGTTCTATGGCCGAAGCGACTCTCTATTACGGAACCGGCCGGCGCAAGACGTCGGTGGCCCGCGTCTGGCTGCGTCCTGGCGGCGGCCGCATCCTCGTCAATCGCCGACCTTTTGAAGACTATTTCCCGCGCGAGACGCTGCGGATGGTCATCTGCCAGCCGCTCGAGATGACCAACACCCTCGGGCAGTTCGACGCCACGGTCAACGTCGGTGGCGGCGGCCCGACGGGTCAGGCGGGCGCCGTCCGGCACGGCATCGCGCGGGCGCTGCTGCAGTTCGACGACAAGCTGCGCCAGACGTTGAAGCGGGCCGGGCTTCTGACCCGTGATCCCCGAATGAGGGAGCGGAAGAAGTACGGCCAGCCGGGGGCCCGGTCCAAGTTCCAGTACTCGAAGCGGTAGGGTCGAAGGAGCAGAGCGTGCTCAGAGTCGCCGTCGCGGGGGCCAGCGGCTACATGGGAGCCGAGCTGCTGCGCCTGCTCTCCGTCCACCCGAAGGTCCAGCTCACGGCGGTGACCTCGGAGCGCCTGTCGGGAGAGCGGCTCGACCGCGTCTTTCCACACCTGCGGGGCCTCACCGAGCTCGTCTTCGAGGAGCTCAAGGCCGAGCGGCTGGCCGACGAAGCCGATCTCGTCTTTCTCGCGTTGCCTCACATGGAGTCGCAGCAGGCGGTGCCCGTGCTGCGCGGCTTGGGCCGCAAGGTGATCGACCTGTCGGCGGACTACCGGTTGAAGGACGCCGCGCTGTACACGACCTGGTACAAGGCCCCCCACGTGGACGCGGCCGGGCTCCGGGAGGCCGTGTACGGGCTGCCCGAGCTGCACCGGAAGGAGATCGCGGGCGCCGGCCTCGTGGCCTCGCCCGGCTGCTATCCCATGGGCGCGGTGCTGGCCATCGCTCCGCTCCTCAAGAGCGGGGTCGGCCGCAGCGAGGGGATCGTGATCGACGGCAAGTCGGGCGTGACGGGGGCGGGCGCCCAGGGCCGCAAGGCGGATCCCATGTATCTGTACACCGAGGCCAACGAGAACGTGCAGGCCTATGGCATCGGCACCCACCGCCACACGCCCGAGATCGAGCAGGAGCTCTCCCTCGCGGCCGGCCGGCCCGTGGTCGTGAGCTTCACGCCTCATCTCCTGCCGCTCAACCGCGGACTGTACACGACGGCCTCCGTTGCTCTCGCCAAGACGGCGACGACCGCCGAGCTGATCGGCATCTACCGGGAGTGCTATGCGGGCGAGCCGTTCGTCCGCGTGCTGGACGACGGGCAGCGGCCGACGACGCGGTCCGTGGTCGGCTCCAACTTCTGCGACGTCGCGGTGGTCGCCGATCCGCGCACCAGCCGCGTGGTCTGCCTGTCAGCCCTCGACAACCTGGGCAAGGGCGGCTCCGCCAACGGCGTGCAGAATCTCAACATCATGATGGGGTGGGATGAGCGGACCGGTCTCGAGGCGCCCCCGGTGTACCCGTAGTTCGCATGCCGGAACTCCAGTGGCTCGAGGGAGGGATCACCGCGGTCCCGGGTGTCCTCGCCGCCGGCGTGGCGGCCGGCATTAAGCCCAGCGGCAAGAAGGATCTGGCCCTCATCTATTCCTCTTCCCCGGCGCGCGCCGCCGCGGTGTTCACCACGAACCAGGTCAAGGGCGCCCCCGTCCTCGTCTCCCAGGAGCACGTGCGCGACGGCAAGGCTCAGGCCATCGTGGCCTCGAGCGGCTGCGCCAACGTCTGCACGGGCGAGCAGGGAGTCAAGGACGCGCGGGAGATGACGCGGATCGTGGGCGAGCTCCTCCGCATCGCGCCGCGGCAGGTCCTGATCGCCGCCACGGGCGTCATCGGGCAGCCGCTGCCGATGGACAAGATCCGGCCGGCACTGCCCCGCCTCGTCAAGGCGCTCTCGCCCCAGGGCGGCCGCCACGCCGCCGAAGCGATCATGACCACCGACACCCGGCTGAAGGAGGCCGCGCTGAGGCTCGAGGTCGCGGGTCGCCCGGTCACGGTCGGCGGCATCGCCAAGGGCGTGGGGATGCTCGAGCCGCACCTGGCCACGATGTTCTGCTTTCTGGCCACGGACGCCTCGGTCGCCTCCGATGCCCTGGCCAACGCCTTGAAGCGCGCGGTGGCGCGGAGCTTCAATCGCATCACTGTGGACGGCGACCAGTCGACCAGCGACACGGTGGCGATCCTCGCCAACGGCCTGGCTGAGAACGCCCCGCTGGAACGGGGCGGCAAGGGCCTGCGCCAGTTCGCCCGCGGGCTCGAGGCGGTCACGGGACGCCTGGCCCGGATGCTCGTCCAGGACGGCGAGGGCGCGACCAAGGTGGTCGAGGTGACGGTGCGCGGTGCCCGCACCAAGCGCGAGGCCCTGCTGGCGGCGCGCAGCGTGGCGAATTCCCCGCTCGTCAAGACGGCGATCAACGGGGCCGATCCCAACTGGGGACGACTCATGATGGCGCTCGGCAAGTCGCCGGCGCGGGTGGTGGCCGATCGGGTGGCCATCACGATCGGCGACGAGCGCCTCGTCGAGAAGGGGATGCTCAAACCCGACGCGCGCCTGGACCGGATCCACGAGATGATGGGACGGAGCGAGTACGCCGTCACCATCGATCTCGGGCTCGGGCGCGGCGAGGATCGGGTATGGACGTCGGATCTGACCGAGGAGTACGTACGGATCAACGCGAAGTACACGACCTGAACGCGGCAGAGAAGTCTAACTCGCACGATTCCGAGCTTCGGTCCTCGCCAGCCCTCAGGCCGGCGGGGGAGCGCGGGTTCCCGGAGGCCCGCCGCTCGGGATCGGAGGCCAACCGAACAGGAGAGACGCGAATGGCGGCCTTGACCATGAAGGAGCTGCTGGAGGCTGGGGTGCACTTCGGCCACCAGACCAAGCGCTGGAACCCGAAGATGCAGAAGTTCATCTTCGGTGAGCGAAACGGCATCTACATCATCGACCTGCAGAAGACCCTCAAGAAGTTCCGTGAGGCCTACGCCTTCGTACGGGATCTGGCCGCCGACGGGGGGATCGTGCTCCTCGTGGGCACCAAGAAGCAGGCGCAGGAGACCGTCTTTGAGGAAGCGACCCGCTGCGGCATGTTCTACGTCAACCACCGATGGCTTGGCGGGACGTTGACGAACTTCGCGACGATCCGCAAGTCCATCGCGCGGCTGAAGAAGCTCGACGAGATGAGCGAGACCGGCGAGTACGAGCGACTGCCGAAGAAGGAGGTCATCGGGCTCGAGCGGGAGCGCGCCAAGCTGCAGAGCGCACTCGTCGGCATCAAGAACATGGACCGTCTGCCGAGCACCGTTTTCATCGTCGATCCGAAGAAGGAGGCCATCGCTGTGGAGGAAGCACGCCGGCTGGCCATCCCCATCGTCGCCATCGTGGATACGAACTGCGATCCGACGGGAATCGACTACCCGATCCCCGGCAACGACGACGCGATCCGCTCCGTCCGGCTCATCACGTCGCGCATCGCGGACGCCGTCATCGAAGGCGCCGGCAGCCTGGCCAAGGTCGAGGCCGAGGAGCCGGCGGCCGAGACGGCCGAGGTGCCGCTAGTGACCGAGGCGGAGATGACGGCGTCGGCCGAGCCCGGCGCATAGGATCGACGCCAGAAGGAGAGGACATGGCATCGCCCGCAGAACTGGTGAAGCGGCTCCGTGAGGTGACCGGCGCCGGCGTGATGGATTGCAAGGCGGCGCTCGAGGCTTCCCAGGGCGACCTCCCGGGCGCGATTGAGTTCCTGCGCAAGAAAGGATTGGCCGACGCGGCCAAGAAGCAGCACCGCGAGGCCAAGGACGGCGTGATCCACGCCTACATCCACCCGGGCAGCAAGCTCGGCGTGCTGATCGAGGTCAACTGCGAGACCGACTTCGTCGCACGGACGGCGGACTTCCAGCAGCTCGTCAAGGATCTCGCGATGCAGGTGGCCGGCGTGCCCGGCACGACATACGTCTCCCGGGAGGAGGTGCCCGGGGCGGTCGTGGAGAAGGAGCGTGAGATCTACCGTCAGCAGATGGCCGACCAGAAGAAGCCGCCGCAGGTGATCGACAAGATCATCGAGGGCAAGCTGGAGAAGTTCTACACCGAGACGTGCCTGCTCGAGCAGCCCTTCATCAAGGACGCGACCGGCAAGACCAGAGTCAAGGATCTGGTGGACGCCGCGACCTCCATGATGGGGGAGCGCGTCGTGGTCAAGCGCTTCGTCCGCTTCCAGGTCGGAGAGAGCTAACCTCCATGCCGGAGCCCAGGCCGACGCCCATCTACCGCCGCGTGCTCCTCAAGCTCTCGGGCGAGGCACTGGCGGGCGGACAGGGATACGGCATCGATCCGGACACCCTCGGGCGCGTCGCCGAGGAACTCCGCGAGGTCGTGGGTCTGGGCGTACAGGTCGCGGTCGTCATCGGCGGCGGCAACATCTTCCGTGGCATTGCCGCCAGCGCCGGCGGCATGGACCGCGCCACCGGCGACTACATGGGCATGCTCGCCACGGTGATCAACGCGCTGGCGCTGCAGGACGCCGTCGAGAAGGCCGGGGTTCCCACCCGTGTGCTGTCGGCCATCGAGATGCGAGCCGTGGCCGAGCCCTACATTCGGCGGCGCGCGATCCGTCACCTCGAGAAGGGACGCGTCGTCGTCTTTGCAGCCGGCACGGGGAACCCGTTCTTCACCACCGATACCGCCGGCGCGCTGCGCGCAGTGGAGATCGGCGCCGAGGCCATTCTCAAGGCGACGAAGGTGGACGGCATCTACAGCGCCGATCCCAAGCAGGACCCCACCGCGGTCCGCCTGCCGCGCATCAGCTACATCGAAGTGCTGAACCGTGGGCTGCACGTGATGGACACCACCGCGATCTCGCTCTGCATGGACAACAAGCTTCCCATCGTCGTCTTCGATCTCACCCGGCGCGGCAACATCCGACGGATCGTCTTGGGCGAGCCGGTGGGCTCGGTCGTGTCGGACGACGCCATCGCGCCGAAGGGGTGACCCACTATGCAAACCGTGATCAAGGATCTGGACGCACGAATGCAGGCGGCCGCGGACGTGCTGGCGCGCGAGTTCGGCGGCGTGCGCACCGGCCGGGCCAACGCCGCGCTCCTGGACGGCCTCCGCGTGGAGGCGTACGGCACGCTCACGCCCCTCAACCAGCTGGCGTCCGTGTCGGTGCCCGACCCGAAGACGATCGTAATCCAGCCCTGGGACGCCTCTCAGCTCAAGGAGATCGAGAGGGCGATCCTGAAATCCGACCTGGGGTTGACACCGTCCAGCGATGGCAAGGTCATCCGGCTGGTGATGCCGAGCCTGACCGAGGAGCGGCGCAAGCAGCTCGCCAAGACCGTCGGCAAGCTCGCCGAGGACGCCCGCGTGGCGATTCGCAACATCCGCCGCGAGGCCAACGACAAGCTCAAGCACCTGGCGAAGGACAAGAAGATCTCCGAGGACGAAGAGCGGCGCGGCCACGACGGCGTCCAGAAGAGCACGGATAAGTTCATCGCGAAGGTCGACGAGCTGACCAAGAAGAAGGAGCAGGAGATCCTCGCGATCTGAGAGCGGTCGCGATCGCTTCGCCCCTCGAGGCCCTGATCGCTCCGGGGCCTTTTTTTCGCGTATCGACCTGAATTTGCTGGAATTCCTCGGGGGGCTCACGTAACATAACGAGTCATGGCATTCAAGGCGGCTTCCGCAGTCACGGCCACCGAGCTCAGCGCGCTGCCCGAGAGCGCACTCCGGGCTCGCGTGCTCTCGCGGCCGCTTCCCCGCCACGTCGCGGTGATCATGGACGGCAACGGGCGGTGGGCGACGCAGCGTGGCCTGCCGCGCGTGGCGGGCCACTCGGAAGGCGTCAAGGCGGTCCGCAGCGTCGTCCGCGCGGCGGGCGAGCTCGGGATCGAGTTCCTCACGCTCTACGCGTTCTCCTCGGAGAACTGGAACCGCCCGCGCCAGGAGGTCTCCACGCTGATGCGCCTGCTGGAGCGCTCGATCGATCGCGAGCTGCCCGAGCTGATGGCGCGCAACGTGCGCTTCCGCGCCATCGGGCGCGCCGAAGGGACGCCGCCGAAGATCCGTGAGCGCATCGAGCGTCTCGAGAAGGAGACGGCACAGAACACCGGGCTCACGCTGCTCATGGCGTTCAATTACGGCGGCCGTGACGAGCTCGTGGATGCCTGCCGTGCCCTGGCGCGGCAGGTCCGCGCCGGTGTCCTGCGGCCCGAGGACATCAACGAGGAGCGCGTGTCCCGCGCGCTCTACACCGACGGTGTTCCCGATCCGGATCTGCTGATCCGGACGAGCGGCGAGCTGCGCGTGTCCAACTTCCTGCTCTGGCAGATCGCCTACACCGAGCTCTGGATGACGCCGACGCTGTGGCCGGACTTCGGTCCCCGGGAGCTCTTCCTCGCCGTCGCCGACTACCAGCAGCGGAGCCGCCGCTTCGGGCGAGTGTGATGGCGCGCGCCGAAGGCGTTCCCCTGCCGACCTCCGTCGAGACGTCGACGCCGTCTCGGCGCGCGGGCCTGGTCAAACGGGTCCTGAGCACGCTGATCCTGCTGCCGCTCTTCCTCGCGATCGTGATGGCCGGCCCCATCTGGTCCTTCGGGACGACGGTCGTGCTGCTCGGCGCGCTCGGGCAGTGGGAGTTCACGGGCATGTTCGCGCGCGCGGGCTATCGCCCGTTCCGCGCCCTCGGACTGGTCGGCGGGCTTCTCGTGACGGCGAGCTTCGCGCTGCCGGTGTCCGAGCGTATCGCGCTGACCGCCGTCCTGCTCGGCGCGCTCGCGGCGGCGCTGTGGCAGCGGCGGGACGGACGCATCGAGTGGGAGCCGGCGGCCATCACGCTGTTCGGCATCTGCTACGTGAACTGGCTCCTCGGCTACGGCTTCTGGCTGCGCGATCTGCCGTTGGGGAAGGAGTGGGTGCTGCTGCTCGTCTGGGTCACGTGGCTCGGTGAGACGGCCGCCTATCTCGTCGGATCGCTCATGGGCCGTCGGCCGCTGGCGCCGGGGATCAGTCCGAAGAAGACCATCGAGGGAGGGCTGGCCCAGCTCGTGGTGTCCGTGGCGGCGGCCCTGGCAGCGCACGCGTGGTTCTTCGAGAGTCTTCCGGTCCGCGGGGCGATCTTCGTCGGTCTGCTGCTCGGAATCGTCGGGCAAGTGGGGGACCTCGTGGAATCGGCCCTCAAGCGGAGCGTGGGAACGAAGGACACGGGCCGGCTGATTCCCGGCCATGGCGGCGTGCTCGACCGAATCGACAGCCTGCTCTTCAACACGCCGGTGCTGTACTACTACGCCGCGTACCTCGGGAAGGTCGGGTCGTGAAGCGTCTCACCGTCCTCGGCGTGACGGGCTCCATCGGGCGGCGGACCCTCGAGCTGGTCGAGCAGTATCCCGATCGCTTCCGCGTCGAGGGCATCGCCGCGCGGGGCTCGAGGCCCGAGCTCGTGGCCGAGCTCTGCCGCCGTCACCGCCCGCGCGCGGTGGCGCTGACCGAGGCGGCGGCGGTGGAGGCCGTCGCGCGCCTGCTGCCGCCTCCCCGGCCCGAGATCCTCTCCGGTCCGGAAGGGCTGGTGCGGCTGGCCGCCCAGGTGGAGGCCGACATCGTCCTGTCGGCCATCGTGGGCGGCGCCGGGCTCTTGCCCACCATGGCGGCGATCAAGTCGGGCAAGACCGTGGCGCTGGCCAACAAGGAGACCCTTGTCATGGCCGGCAGCCTGATGACGGCGGCCGCGCGGGAGCACAAGGTCCCGCTCCTGCCGGTGGACTCCGAGCATAGCGCGGTGTTCCAGTGCCTCGAAGGACACAATCGATCGGAGGTGCACCGCGTGCTGCTCACGGCCTCGGGCGGGCCCTTCCGCACCATGCCGCGCGAGGAGCTCCAGCGCGTGAGCGTGGCCGAGGCGCTGCAGCATCCGACGTGGAAGATGGGGGCGAAGATCACCGTGGACTCAGCCACGCTCATGAACAAGGGGCTCGAGGTGATCGAAGCCCGGTGGCTGTTCGACCTGGCGCCCGAACAGGTGCAGGTCGTGGTCCACCCGCAGTCCATCGTCCACTCCATGGTCGAGTACATCGACGGCTCGGTCATCGCCCAGCTCGGTGTCGCGGACATGGGGATCCCGATCCTGTATGCGCTCACGTATCCGCAGCGGCTGCCGGCGCCCGCGGCGCGCCTCGACCTGACGAAGGTGGGGGCGCTGCACTTCGAGGAGCCTGATGCGGAGCGGTTCCCGTGTCTCGCCCTGGCGCGTCGGGCGCTGCTGACGGGGGGGTGTGCGCCGGCGATCCTGAACGCGGCGAACGAGGTAGCCGTCGCCGCCTTTCTCGAGGGCCGCATTCGCTTCACCCGGATCCCGGAGCTCATCGCGGAGGCCCTCGACCGCGTGCCTGGCCGGGCGCTGGAGAGCATCGATACCTGTGTCGACATCGACGCCCGGACGCGCGCGCTCGTGCGGGGGTGGCTGCCCGCCAGCGCGGCCGTCGGGGCGGGGCCGTAGGAGGACTCAGTGGGAACGACGCTCATCTCGTTCGTGATCGTCCTGGGCATTCTGATCCTCGTCCATGAGTTCGGCCACTTCATCGTGGCCCGCCTCTCGGGCGTGGGCGTGGAGCGCTTCTCCATCGGGTTTGGCCCGGTGCTCTGGCGCTACCGGGGCAAGGCGACCGAGTACTGCCTGTCGGCGATTCCGATGGGCGGCTACGTCAAGATGATGGGTGACGACGAAAACCCGCTCGAAGGCGGCAAGACCGGCGCGGTCGATCCCGCCAAGGCCTTCAACGCCAAACCGCTCTGGATCCGGTTCCTCATCGTGTTCGCCGGCCCCGGAATGAACTTCGTGCTCGCGGTGGTGATCTTCGCCGTGCTGGCCCTGGTGCTGGGCCGGGCGGTGATTCCTCCGGTGGTCGGCAGCGTGACGTCTCCCGGGCCGGCCGCCCAGGCGGGGCTCAAGCCGGGCGACCGCATCGTCGCGCTCAACGGCCGTCCGGTGCAGGACTGGGACGAGGTGCTCTCCGCCGTCCAGGACGGCCACGGCGCGCCCGTCGCGCTGAGCGTCCGGGGCGAGGGCGGGGAGCGGACTCTCACCGTCACGCCCACGGCCTCCCGTCAGTGCGATCTGCTCGGCGATCCGCACGAGGTCTGGGACCTGGGCGCGCGTCCCTACCTGGCGCCCGTGATCGGTGACGTCATCGGCGGCCAGCCGGCGGCGAAGGCCGGGCTGCGGAGCGGCGACACCGTGCTGGCCGTCGGCGGCAAGCCCGTGTCGTCGTGGGACGACATGGCGCAGACCATCCACGCGCGGCCCGGTCAGCCGACCCGGCTCGATCTCAAGCGCGGCGCCGAGACGCTCACGGTCACGGTGACACCGAACGCGGTCAAGCAGATGAGCCCGGAGTGCAAGGAAGTGGCCGTGGGCCTCATCGGCATCGGTCAGGCTCCGGGCGGCGGCGTGGTCCGGCCCAATCCCGCGGCGGCGCTCTGGCACGGTCTCCGCCGCACAACGGAGACCACGGTGGTGATCGCGCGGGCGCTGCACAAGCTGGTGGTCGGCAAGTTCGACCGCTCGAGCATCGGCGGGCCGATCCAGATCGCGGTGGCGGCCGGCGAGCAGGCACGCCAGGGCCTGATCTACCTGGCCGGCTTCACGGCCGTCATCAGCGTGAACCTCTTCCTCCTGAACCTGCTGCCGGTGCCTATGCTCGACGGCGGGCACCTGCTCTTCTTCGCCTTCGAGGCCGTGCTGGGGCGCCCGCTCTCGGTCCGAAAGCGCGAGGTCGCTCAGCAGGTCGGCTTCGTGCTGCTGATGCTGCTGATGGTGTACGCGGTCTACAACGACCTCGCGCGACTGGACGTGTTCCGCTTCTTCCGGTGAGACGGCCGCGGAGGCGCTGACCGATGGGCCAATACGCGCGTCACGTCTTCGTCTGCACCTCGGGGGAGACCTGCCCGACCCAGGGTGATGTGGAGAAGTTCGTGAAGGTGCTGCGGGCCGGCGTCGCGGCGGCGGGCAAGGCGGTCGACGTCCGCATCAACAAGGCCGGCTGCTTCTCGCAGTGCGGCCACGGGCCCATGATGGTCGTCTACCCCGAGAACGTATGGTACGCGGCCGTGAAGGAGGCCGATCTCCAAGAGATCCTCGACTCGCACATCCTGGGGGGCGTCCCGGTCAAGCGGCTCATCTACGACCCGGGTGTGCCCGGCCCCAACAAGGTCAAGGGCGCCAAGTAGCGTCCATGCGCTGGAACCGGTCGCTCATCCCGACGCTTCGCGACGACCCTGCCGACGCCGAGGCCGTGAGCCACAAGCTCATGGTGCGCGCGGGCCTGGTCCGCCAGCTGGCCGCAGGCATCTATGTCTACCTGCCGCTGGGCCAGCGCGTACTCGACAAGGTCAACGCGATCATCCGCGAGGAGATGAACCGGATCGGGGGGCAGGAGATCACGATGCCGGTGCTGCAGCCCGCCGAGATCTGGCAGCAGTCCGGCCGCTGGGACGCCATCGGCGGCGAGATGTTCCGCCTCAAGGACCGCAACGGGCGCGACATGTGCCTCGGGATGACGCACGAGGAGGTCATCGCCTGGATCGCGGCGCGGGAGATCCGCTCCTACCGGGATCTGCCCCAGATCTGGTACCAGATCCAGACCAAGGAGCGCGACGAGGCCCGGCCACGCTCGGGCGTGCTGCGCACGCGGGAATTTCTGATGAAGGACTCCTACACCCTGGATCCGGATACCGCGGCGCTCGAGATCTCCTACAACGCCCACCGGGAGGCCTACTGCCGCATCTTCGACCGCTGTGGGATCAAGTACGTCGTGGTCGAGTCCGACCCGGGGATGATGGGCGGCCTGGGCTCGCACGAGTTCATGGCGCCGAGCGCCGCGGGTGAGGACGAAGTGGCGCTCTGCGAGGGCTGCGGCTACGCGGCAAACGTCGAGCTGGCGCGCGGCGTGCCCGCGATGCCGGCGGCTCCGGACTGGAAGCGCGAGGAGGTGGCGACTCCCGAGGTCCGGACCATCGCCGATGTGACGGCTCGGCTCAAGATCGGCCCCGAGCTGACCATCAAGTCCCTGCTCTTCATGGCGGGGGACGGACCGGCGCCGACTCCCGTCCTCGTCCTGGTGCGCGGCGATCACGCGCTACACGAGCGGAAGCTGGCGCGCGCCCTGCGTGCCGAGGCCCGACCGGCCCACCCCGACGAGGTCCGCGAGCTGCTGGGCGCGCCGCCGGGTTCGGTGGGTCCGGTGGGCGCGCGCGCCGTCAAGCGGATCATCGCCGACGAATGCCTCAGACACGGCCGCTACGTCGTCGGCGCCAACCGCGACGGCTTTCACCTCACGGGCGTCGCGGCAGGGACGGACTTCGACTGCGAGTTCGCCGATCTGCAGGTGGCGCTGCCGGGGGAAGGGTGCCCCGCGTGCGGTAAGCCGCTCCGCATCGAGCGCGTGATCGAGGTCGGCAACATCTTCAAGCTCGGCACCAAGTACTCGGTGCCGCTCAACGCGATGTACCTCGACGAGCAGGGCCAGCAGAAGCCGGTCGTCATGGGTTCCTACGGCATCGGTCCGGCGCGGATCGCCGCCGCTGCCGTCGAGCAGCGCCATGACGCCGATGGGATCGTCTGGCCCTGGACGATCGCCCCCTTCCACGTCCACGTCGTGCCGGTGGCGGTCAAGGACACCGTCCAGATGGCGGCGGCCGAGGAAATTTCGCGCGAGCTCGAGGCGGCGGGCTTCGACGTGCTCGTGGACGACCGCGACGAGCGGGCCGGGGTCAAGTTCAAGGATGCCGATCTGCTGGGCGTCCCCATCCGGGTGACAGTCGGAAACGCCCTGACGAAGGAGGGTGTGGTGGAGATACGGGACCGGGCAACCCGCGCGGACCGCCGGGTCCCCAAAGGGCAGGTCGCCGCGACGGTCCGGGAGGTGGCCGAGAGGCTCTCAACCCGGTAGGTCGGCCGCCAGCCCCTCTTGCGGGGCGACGTCTACGTATGCTAAAGTCTTGACAAAAGTGGGCGCCGCCCACTTTTTTTTCTGGGGGAGTGGGGGGTATGGACGGGGAGGACTGGCTCGGCAGGGTCGAAGCGGCCGTGGCCCCCGTGCTCGCCTCCCACGGGCTCGGACTCGTGGATCTCGAGTGGCGCCGCGAGGGGCGGCGCTGGGTGCTCCGGTTCTTCGTGGACAAGCCGGGAGGCGTGAGCATCGGCGACTGCCAGGCCTTCAGCCGGGAGGCTGGTGACGTCCTCGACGTCTCCGGGCTCATCGAACCGGCGTACGACCTCGAAGTCTCCTCTCCCGGGCTGGACCGCGAGCTCAGGAAGGAACGGGAGCTCGCCTGGGCGATCGGGCGTGAGGTTCGCTGCTGGGTGCGCGAGCCACTGGACGGGCGCATGGAATTCGCCGGACGGCTGCTGGCCGTGTCGGCGGGCCACCTGACCCTGGCGGAAGAGAGCGGGGTGGCGCGGGACGTGCCGCGTCAGCTGGTCACCAAGGCGCGGCTGGATCCCGCGCTCGGGCGGCCCCGGCCGGCGGGACGGAAGTGAGCGGGACGCGTGATGAACAAAGAGCTGATGTACGTGATCGGGCAGATGGCCAACGAGAAGGGGATCGACAAAGAGGTCCTCTTCGAGGCGGTGGAGTCTGCCTTGCTCTCGGCGTCGAAAAAGACGATGGGGCTCGCCGACAATGTCCGGATGGAGCTCGATCGCCACACGGGCGCCCTGAAGGTCTTCGCCCGCAAGAAGGTTGTCGCGACGGTCACCGACCGCAAGCTCGAGATCAGCCTCGAGGAGGCCCGCCGGCTCAACAGTGAAGCCCAGCTCGACGACGAGCTGGAGATGGAGCTGCCGCCGCAGGAGTTCGGCCGCATCGCCGCCCAGACCGCCAAACAGGTGATTCTCCAGCGGGTGCGCGACGCGGAGCGCGACGCCGTCTACTCCGAGTTCATCGACAAGGAAGGCAAGATCATCCGCGGCACCGTGCACCGCATCGAGAAGCGCAATGTGATCGTCGAGCTGGGCAAGGCCGAGGCCGTGATCACCGAGCGGGAGCAGCTGCCGGGGGAGCGCTACAACCCGGGGGATCGCATCCGCGCCTACGTGCTCGAGGTCAAGAAGACCGCCAAGGGCCCGCAGATCCTGCTCTCCCGCACCCATCCGGGCTTCCTCGTCCGTCTGTTCGAGAGCGAGATTCCGGAGATCGCCGAGGGCATCGTGCAGGTCAAGGGCGCGGCGCGGGAGCCTGGTGAGCGCGCCAAGGTCGCCGTGGCATCCACCAAGCGCGATGTGGACCCGATCGGGGCCTGCGTGGGGCTCCGGGGCACGCGGATCCAGGTGATCAGCCGTGAGCTGCGCGGCGAGAAGATCGACATCGTCGAGTGGTCGCCCGAGCCGTCGACCTTCGTGGCCCGGGCGCTCTCGCCGGCCAAGGTCAGCTCGGTGACCGTGTCCGAGCCCGAGGGGGGCGAGGAGCAGGGGACCGAGGGCGAGCAGCGCTCGGTGCTCGTGATCGTACCGGACAACCAGCTCTCCCTGGCCATCGGTAAGAAGGGGCAGAACGCGCGCCTGGCCGCCAAGCTGACCGGCTTCCGCGTGGACATCAAGAGCGAGAGCGAAGTCGAAGAGGAGCGGCGCCGCGAGGAGGAGGAGCTAGCCCAGGGACGGGCCGCGCTGGCCGAGCTGCCGGGTGTTGGGGCGCAACTCCTGGAGCGGTTGGTCGAAGCCGGCCTGTACTCGCCGGCCCGGATCGTCCGCGCTGGTGTGGAGGCGCTCGAGCAGGTTCCGGGCGTCGGGGAAAAGAAGGCGGCTTCTCTCGTGGAGGCCGCGGAGGCCTGGCTGGCCGAGCATCCGGTCCCCGTGGCTTCCGAAGAGGTCGAGGCCGCGGCCGCGGACGCCTACGTCGAGGACCGCGGTGGGGAAGACGGGCAGGGTCCGGCCAGCCAGAGCGACGCACCGCCGGAGAAGGCGGCGCGGACGCCGGGGGAATGACGTTCGAGCCGAGGCACGGCCCGCGTTTCGAGCTGAGTGGCGAAAGCCACGAGGCGAGGGCTGAGCAAATCCAGCAGGCGTGGCAGTTCGAGGTGAGCGGCCAAGCCGCGAGCCGAGGGCTGAATTGATGCGTGACGAGGCGAGGGCTGAGACGGACGTTCGAGCCGAGCCACGGCCCGCGTTTCGAGCTGAGTGGCGAAGCCACGAGGCGAGGCTGAGTGGATACGTGACGAGACGCGCTGAATGAAGAACGCAGCGCCCCAGCGAACGTGCATCGGCTGCCGCGCGATTCGGCCCAAGGCGGCGCTGCTGAGGCTGGTGCGCGGTGAAGATGGGCGGGTGACGGTGGATCGTAACGGTGGGGCGTCGGGGCGGAGCGCGTACGCGTGCCCGACGCCCGAGTGCCTCATCAAGGCGCTCCAGGCTGGACGGCTGGCGCATGCGTTCAGGCGTGCGACGGCACCGCCGGGGGAGAGTCCGGCGGACCTTTTGGCATCCTGGAAGGGGAGGTAAGCGGCAGTGGCGGGACGTGTGAAGGTCATCGACCTTGCGAAAGAGCTGGGCGTCACCAGCAAGGACTTGCTGGTCGCGCTCGAGGGCATGGGCCACAAGGGCATGCGCGCCATGACTCCGCTGCCCGTGGCCACGGCTAATGAGCTTCGCATCAAGCTCGGCCGCGGCCGGGATCTGCCGGCTGAGGCCAAGCCCAAGCGCACTCCCCAGCCCAAGAAGACCGCGGTTGAGCCCGTGGCTGAGGGAGAGGCTGCGCCCGCGCCTGCGCGGCGGAAGAAGGCTGCAGCCCCGAAAGAGGGCGCGGCCAAGCCGAAGAAGGCGGTAGCCAAGATCGCCAAGGTCGAGCCCGCGCCGACGCCTCCTGCCGAGGTGATCAAGCCCGCGGCGACGATCTTCCGGCCTTCGCCGGCGCCCGCCGCGGCCGTCGAGGCCGTTCCCGCCGCGCCCGCTCCCGCTCCTCCCGCTCCACCGCCGGCCCCAGCGGTCAAGCCGGCCGCGCCGATTCCGGCGCCGGTTCGCCCCGCCGCCGCGCCGACCGAGCTGCGACCCGCGCCGCCAGTCGCGCCGAGGCGGATCGTGACTGCCGCGCCGCCCCGAACGGTGGCGCCGCCTCCCCCGCGGCCGGCGCCGCCTCCGCGCCCCGCGCCCGCTCCCGCCCCGGCGCGCCCCGCGGCGGCCGCGGCGCCCGCTGCGCCGCCGAAGCCCGCCGCCCCGGCAGCCCCCGCTCCGGCGCCGGCGCCACCCGAGCCGCCGCAAGAGGTCAAGCGCGAGCTGATCAAGCTGCCCGAGTCCGTTACCGTGGGCGAGCTGGCGGCCGCCATGCGTCGCAAGTCGGTCGAGGTGATCAAGGCGTTGCTCGACCTGGGCGTGATGGCCACGGTGAACGAGGTCCTCGACCCGACGGCCGCCAAGCTCGTCGCCGACAAGTTCAACTGTGACGTCGAAATCCGCTCGCTGGAAGGCGAGGTGCTGGAGGAAGAGGAGTCCGATCCGACCCAGCTCAAGCTGCGGCCGCCCGTGGTGACGGTGATGGGCCACGTCGACCATGGCAAGACCTCCCTGCTGGACGCCATCCGGACGACCAAGGTGGCCGAGCGCGAGGCGGGAGGCATCACCCAGCACATCGGCGCCTACCAGGTGGATACCGCGGCGCACGGCAAGGTGACCTTCCTCGACACGCCGGGGCACGAGGCCTTCACCGCGATGCGCGCCCGCGGCGCTCAGGCCACGGACATCGTGATCCTGGTCGTGGCCGCGGACGACGGCGTGATGCCGCAGACGATCGAGGCCATCAACCACGCCAAGGCAGCCAACGTGCCGATCATCGTCGCCGTGAACAAGATCGACAAGCCCGGATCGGATCCGGACCGCGTCAAGCGGGAGCTGTCGAACTATGACCTCGTTCCCGAGGAGTGGGGCGGGCAGACCATCTTCGTGCACACCTCGGCCAAGCGGGGCGACGGCATCCCGCAGCTGCTGGAGATGACGGCGTTGCAGGCCGAAGTGCTCGAGCTCAAGGCGAACCCGAACCGGGCCGGGCGCGGCGTCATCGTCGAGGGACGACTCGATCGGGGGCGCGGTCCCGTCGCCGCGGCGCTCATCCAGTCGGGCACGCTCAAGGAAGGCGACGCCGTGGTCGTGGGCTCGCACGCCGGTCGCGTCCGGGCCATGTTCAACGATCGCGGCAAGAAAGTCACGAGCGTGGGACCCTCCGACCCGGTGGAGGTCCTTGGCCTCTCGGGCGTCCCGCAGGCGGGCGACACGCTGCTGGTGGTCGCCGACGAGCGCAAGGCCCGGCAGATCGCCACCGTGCGGGCCGATCGCGACCGGCTCAAGGGCAAGGCCGCGGCACGGATCACCCTGGAGGATCTGCACAAGCAGATCGAGGCGGGCGAGGTCAAGGAGCTGCGACTCGTCCTCAAGGCCGACGTCCAGGGGTCGGTCGAGGCCTTGACGGAGTCCCTCGAGCGGCTGTCGACCGACGAGGTCCGGCTCAAGGTCATCCACGGCTCGGTGGGCGCTGTGACCGAATCCGACGTCATGCTGGCCTCGGCGTCGAACGCCATCGTGCTCGGCTTCAACGTCAAGGCCGATCCGAAGGCCGCCAACCAGGCCCAGGCCGAGGGCGTGGATGTGCGCAGCTACAACGTCATCTACGACGCGATCAACGATGTCAAGGCGGCGCTGTCCGGCATGCTCGCGCCCGAGATCCGCGAGACCGTGCACGGCCGCGCCCAGATCAAGCAGCTCTTCCCGATCTCGAAAGTCGGCACGATCTTCGGCTCCATGGTGATCGAGGGCAAGATCATCCGCACGGCCCGCGCCCGGATCAAGCGCGGCGACACGGTGCTCGGCGAGGGCGCCATCAGCTCGCTCAAGCGGTTCAAGGACGATGTCCGCGAGGTGCTGCAGGGCCTCGACTGCGGCATCGGCATCGAGGGCGTCAAAGGCGTGCAGCCCGGGGACATCATCGAGGCCTACACCACCGAGGAAGTGGCGCGGACGCTCTAGAGGGCGACTCGATGTCGGGGGCGCGGGTGGCGGTCGGCACCGTGGAGCTGCACCTGCCGGACGTGGGGTCGCTCAAGGGCAAGCGACACGCGCTCAAGGGACTGAAGGAGAAGCTGCGCCAGCGCTTCGAGATCTCGGTGGCCGAAGTCGACCACCACGACACCTGGCAGCGCGCGACGCTGGCCCTGGCCTGTGTCAGCGGCGACTCCAGGCATGCCAACGAAGTGATCTCCAAGGCCATGGACTTCATCGAGGATTCCGTCGATGGCTATGTGACGGACATCCACGTGGAAATCCTCTGATGCCGAGCCGATTCGCGTCGCCATATCAACTCAGCTCTCGCCTCGCCGTGGGCCGGCTCGGCTCGAACTGCCACGTTCTCGGTCGTCGCCGACCCTCAACGTACGCTCTACTCAGCGCTCGCCTCGCGGCGGAGCCGCTCAGCTCGAACTGCCACGTACGCCTCGGGCCGACTCCTCCCTCGAGCCTCGTCTGGCTCGCGACTCGACCCGGCGGGAAGATTGGGTGAGCGATGCAGGGCAAGCGGCTCGAGCGCGTCAATCAGCTGATGAAAGAGGAGATCTCCATGCTCCTCCAGCGCCAGCTCAAGGACCCGCGGCTCGGCTTCGTGACAGTGACCGAGGTGGACGTCACCCCCGACCTCAAGCATGCCAAGGTCTACGTCTCGGTGCTGGGCTCGGAGGCCCAGTGGGCGGCCTCCTTCAAGGCGCTGGAGAGCGCCAGGGGATTCGTCTGGAACTGGCTCCGCCGCCACCTGGACCTGCGCGCGACCCCCGAGATCGTCTTCCGGCCGGACCGCTCCATGGAGCACGCTGCCCATATCCAGTCGCTCTTGGCGGAGCTGCATCCCAAGGCCGACACGCCCGAGCAGTCCTGACATGACCGAGGGCCTGACCCACCTCTCACCCGTCCCGCCCCAGGCGCTGCTGGACATCGTCGCGCGCCCGAAGGGTCAGGTGCTCATGCTGGGCCACGTCCATCCGGACGGCGATGTGCTGGGCACGCTACTGGGCCTGGGCCTGGCCCTCGAGGGCGCAGGCTCGACCGTGACGTACGCCGGCCCCCACCCCGTTCCCGACGTGCTGGCCTTCCTGCCCGCCGCCGAGCGCTGGCAGATCTGGAGCCGCGCGCCCAGGACCTTCGACGTGGTCGTTCTCACCGATTGTCCGAATGACGAGCGCACCGAAGGGTTGCTGGCCGGCGCGCGCGCGGCCGACAGCCGTGTGCTCAACATCGACCACCACCCCGACAACCGCCGCTACGGCACCGTGAACTGGATCGACGTCTCCGCGGCGGCCACGGGGGAGATGATCGTCGAGCTCCTACGGGCGCTTGGGCTCAAGCTCACCCGGGAGATCGCGCTCAACCTCTTCACCGCCGTGCACACCGACACAGGTTCCTTCCGCTACTCGAATACCACGGCACGCACCTTCCAGATCGCGGCCGAGCTCACGGCCTGCGGCGCCGAGCCCGCGCTCGTCTCCGGCCAGCTCTATCAGCGCCGCCCGAAGGATGCCCTCGCCACGCTGGGGGAGCTGCTCAGGCGCGTGCAGGTGAGCGCGGACGGGCGCGTGGCGTGGCTCACCGTCCCCCGGGGCCTCACGTCGGAGGGCTTCATGGCCGCCGAGGACCTGGTGACCTATCCGCGCTCGATCGACGGCGTGAAGGTGGCGCTGCTCCTGCGCGAGGAGGCGCCGGGGGTGGTGAAGGCCAGCCTGCGCGGCAAGGGCGAGATCCCGGTCAACCGGATCGCGCACCGGTTCGGGGGCGGCGGCCACGAGAACGCCGCCGGCTGCACCCTCGAGGGTACCCTCGACGAGGCCACGGCGACGCTGCTCGCCGCGGTCAATCAGGCGCTCGACACCAAGGCCCCGTGAGCGAATCGCGGCGCTCCGGGGTTCTGTCCGTCGAGAAGGGTGCCGGCGTCACGTCGTTCCAGGTGGTGGCCCATCTGCGCCGCGTGCTCCGGGCCCCGCGGATCGGCCATGGTGGCACTCTCGACCCGGACGCCACGGGGGTCCTGCCCATCCTCATCGGCGACGCCACCAAGCTCACGCCGTACCTGATCGAGCTCGACAAGGAATACGTGGCCACGGTCCGGCTGGGCATCACCACGGAGACCCAGGACCTGTCGGGCGCGGTGATCGAAACCCGACCGGTGCCCGAGCTGGACGCCGCCGCCCTCGAAGGCGCCCTGGGTCACTTCGTCGGAGCGATCCGTCAGATTCCGCCGATGTTCTCGGCGCTGCGTCGGGGCGGCAAGCGGCTCTACGAGCTGGCGCGCCAGGGCAGGGAGGTCGAGCGGGAGCCGCGTGAGGTGACCGTGCACTCGATCGAGCTCGAGCGCCTGAGCCTCCCCGACTTCGTGATCCGCGTCCGCTGCGGCAAGGGGACCTACGTGCGGACCCTCGCGGCCGATATCGGCGCCCGGCTGGGCTGCGGCGCGGCCCTGGCCGCCCTCGTGCGGACCCGCGTCGGCCCGTACACGCTCGATGAGGCGGTCCCGTGGGCCGAGCTGAGGGAAGCGCGCAGCGGCATCGCGCTCTGGCCGCGCCTGCTGCCATCCGATTCGGCGCTGGTCGGCCTCCCGCCGGTCCGGCTCGACGCCGAGCGCGTCCGTCAATTCCTCCACGGCCAGACGATCCCGGTCCCGGGTGCGCCCGACGCCGCGCTCGAGGGTCTCGTACGCGTCTACGGCCCCGACGGGGCATTCCTCGGCGTGGGACAGGGGCGCCGCGGCGCGGTCAAACCCGAACGCCTTCTCCATGCGGATCCTCCGCGGTCTTCCGTCCTTCCCGCCTGAGCTGCGCCCTTCGGTGGTCGCCCTGGGGGCCTTCGACGGCATCCATCTGGCGCACGCCAACATCCTGGCCACGGCTGTGGAGCGCGCCCGGGCCCTCGGCATCACGGCCGTGGCCTGCACGTTCGACCCGAACCCGGCGGTCGTGCTCCATCCGGAGCGGGCGTCGGCGCCCATCGCGCCGCTCGAGGAGAACCTGGCTCGGATGGCGGGGCAAGGGCTCGACGCCGCCCTGGTGATCCCGTTCACTCTGGAGTTTTCGCGAATGGAGGCCGAGGACTTCGTCGCGGAGGTGCTCGGCAAGACCCTCGGCGCGCGCGAGGTGGTGATCGGGTTCAACCACACCTTCGGCCGCGGCGCGCGCGGCACCGCCGCCCTGCTCGCCGAGTGGGGGCCGCGTCACGGCTTCACGGCCAATGTCCTGCCGCCCATGCAGGTCCAGGGGCAGACGGTGTCCTCCAGCGCGATCCGGGATGCCCTGAGGGACGGCGACGTGGAGCGGGCGCGGGCCTTCCTCGGGCGCCCGTACTCGGTCAGCGGCACGGTCTTGCGGGGAGCGGGGCGGGGCCGGAGCCTCGGCTTTCCCACCGCGAACCTGCGGCCGGACCGCCCGCTGCTCCTGGCCCCGGGAGTGTACGCGGCCCGCGCAGTCTGGGACGGTGTCGTCAGGGAGGCGGTCGTCAACGTCGGCTACCGCCCGACCTTCGGCGAGAACGAGTACTGGGTGGAGGCCTACGTCTTCGATTTTGCCGGCGATCTCTACGACCGGGTCCTCACGCTAGAGTTCCTCCACCGGATCCGCCCCGAGATGAAGTTTTCCGGAGTCGACGCGCTCAAGAAGCAGATCGCGGCCGACATGGATGCCGCCCGCCGGCTGCTCGCGACTCAGCCGGCCCGGGGGTGATCGCTTTACCGTTACGGCACCCCGTGGTAGACTGGCGCCAGCGTTCACAAGGGGTTAGCGGCGTCTAACGAACCCGTCCCGACGGAGCGGTGGCAAGGGCTCTGGGGGCGTGGCGATTGGGGGGGGAGCCCCCGGAAGGATTCCCGTCATGCGGCTGTCCGTCGAGAAGAAGAAGAGCCTCATCGAGCAGTTCAAGGTGCACGATGGGGACACCGGCTCGCCCGAGGTGCAGATCGCGCTGCTGTCAGAGCGCATCAACGGGCTCACCGACCACTTCAAGACCCATCTCAAGGATCACCACTCCCGGCGCGGTCTGCTTATGTTGATCGGCAAGCGCCGCGGGCTGCTCGAGTATCTGCGCAAGAAGGATCCAGAGCGCTACCGGGCCCTCACGGAAAAGCTCGGGATCCGCAAGTGACGGATCCCCATAACCTCGCCGACCCCTCCCGGGCTCCCCGGGCCAAATCAATCGTGGCACTCACGCTGGCTGGAGGAAGCTGATCGTATGGCGCATTCTGTGCAATTCCAAATCAACAACGCGACCCTGTCTCTCGAGACCGGCAAGGTCGCCAAACAGGCCGACGGGGCGGTGGTCGTGCGCTGCGGCGGGACCATAGTCCTGAGCACCGTGGTGGCCGACAAGAAGCCCATGGAAGGCCGGGATTTCCTCCCGCTGACCGTGGAGTACCGGGAACGGGCGTATGCCGGCGGCAAGATTCCCGGCGGGTTCTTCAAGCGCGAAGGGCGCCCGGACGAGAAGGAGACGCTGACCTGCCGGCTCATCGATCGACCGATCCGCCCGCTGTTCCCCAAAGGCTTCCGCAACGAGATCCAGGTGATCAACCTGGTGATCTCCGCCGACGACGAGAACGACCCCGACGTGCTGGCCATGGTGGGCTCCTCCGCGGCGCTGTGCCTGTCGGGCATCCCCTTCGCGGGCCCCATCGGAGCCGTGCGGGTGGGGCTCGTGGACGGCAAGCTGGTCGCCAATCCGACGTACAAGCAGCTTGCGGCATCACCCCTGGAGCTCGTCATCGCCAGCACCGAGGAAGCGGTCCTCATGGTGGAGGCTGGTGCCAGAGAGGTCGACGAGGAGCAGATGCTCGAGGCATTGGCCTTCGGCCACGCGCAATGCGCCCAGCTGGCCCGGATCCAGAAGGACCTGGCCGCCAAGGCCGCCAAGCCGCGGTGGGCCGTGGACACCGCCGTCGCCGCTGACCCGGCCCTCGAGGCCAAGGTCAGAGAGCTCGCCGGCGCGAAGCTGGTCCAGGCGCTCTCGATCCACGAAAAGCAGGCGCGCGCCCAGGCCATGGAATCCGTCTTCGAAGAGGTCTTCGCCGCCATCGGTGGCGACGAGACGGTCCGCGAGACGGCGCGCGAGTACTTCGAGAAGCTGGAGAAGGCCGAGGTCCGGCGTCTCATCGTCGAGAAGGGCATCCGCGTGGACGGCCGCAGCGTCAAGGAGGTGCGGCCCATCTGGTCTGAGGTCGGCTATCTCCCGCGCGCCCACGGCTCGGCCCTGTTCACCCGGGGCGAGACCCAGGCTCTCGTCGCCGCCACGCTGGGCACCAAGAACGACGAGCAGAAGATGGAGTCCTTCGAGGGCGATACCTACCGCCACTTCATGCTCCACTACAACTTCCCCTCGTTCTCCACGGGCGAGGTCAAGCGCTTCGGGACCCCCGGCCGCCGCGAGATCGGCCACGGGGCGCTCGCCCATCGAGCCATCGAGGCGATGCTGCCCGGCAAGGACGTCTTCCCGTACACCATCCGGGTCGTCTCGGACATCCTGGAGTCCAACGGCTCCTCGTCGATGGCGACGGTCTGCGGCGCCTCCATGGCGCTGATGGACGCAGGCGTGCCCATCAAGGCTGCGGTGGCGGGCATCGCCATGGGGCTCGTCAAGGAGGGGGACAAGGTTGGCATTCTCACCGACATCATGGGGACCGAAGATCACTACGGCGACATGGACTTCAAGGTCGCCGGGACGGAGAAGGGGATCACGGCGCTCCAGATGGACATCAAGATCACTGGCGTCTCCATCGATGTCATGCGCCAGGCGCTGGCCCAGGCGCGGGAGGCGCGGCTGCACGTGCTCGGCAAGATGGCCGAGACCATCAAGGCGCCCCGCACGCAGATGAGCCCGTACGCGCCGCGCTTCATTACGATCAAGATCCGCCCCGAGAAGATCCGCGAGATCATCGGCCCCGGCGGCAAGATCATCCGTGGCATCCAGGAGAAGACAGGGGCCAAGATCGACGTGGAGGACGACGGCAAGGTGACCGTCTTCTCCTCGAGCAGCGAGGCCGCTCAGATGGCCATCGGGATCATCCAGGACATCTGTCGGGAGGCCGAGCTGGACCGCATCTACCTGGGCAAGGTCAAGAGCATCAAAGAGTTCGGGGCGTTCGTCGAAATCATTCCCGGCAACGAGGGCTTGCTGCACATCTCCCAGATCGCCGAGAGTCGCATCCGCGCGGTCAGCGACGTTCTCTCGGAGGGCGACGAGGTGGCCGTCAAGGTCATCGAGATCGATGGCAACGGCAAGATCCGGCTCTCGCGCAAGAGCGCGCTGCGTGATCAGCCGGAGATGGCGGAGCGGGAGAAGCTGAAGATCGCGCCGGCGGCGTCGGGCGGCGGCCGGCAGTAGCCAGCGGCTCCCTCGAAACCGCCGCGGAGGGCGGGCGTGCCCTATCGCAAGAGCGTGCTGCCGAACGGCATCCGCGTGGTCACCGAGACCATGCCCCAGGTGCGGTCGGTGGCGGTCGGCATCTGGGTCGAGACCGGCTCCCGGATGGAGCCCGAGTCCCGCGGCGGCATCTCCCACCTGATCGAGCACCTCGTCTTCAAGGGCACGCTGACCCGCTCGGCCGAGGACATCGCCCGGACCATCGATTCGGTCGGCGGGCAGATGGACGCGTTCACCGCCAAGGAGCATACCTGCTTCTACGTGAGCGTCCTCGACGAGCACCTGCCGCTGGCCGCCGACGTGCTGACCGACATCCTGATGCGCCCGCTCTGCGCCCCGGAGGATCTCGAGAAGGAGAAGGCCGTGGTTTTCCAGGAGATCAAGATGGTGGAGGACACGCCCGACGACCTGATCCACGACCTCTTCGCCGAGCAGGTGTGGGCGGGCCATCCGCTGGGCCGCCCGATCCTCGGGCGCTGGGACGTGGTGAAGAGCTTGGGCCGGGAGACGGTGCTGGGCCACTTCGCGGAGGAGTACGGCCCGGCGCGGATCATCGTGGCGGTGGCGGGCCATGCCGCGCACGACCGCGTCGTCGACGTGTTCGCTTCCCGCTTCAACGGCTTCGGCCGGCCGTCGGCGCCCCACGACCTGACTGCCCCGACCATGCATCCCGGTGTGCACGTGGTGGAGAAACCCCTGGAGCAGGTCCAGGTCGTCCTGGGCTTCCCGGGAGTGCCCGACACCGCGCCTGAGCGCTACGCCCTCTACCTCCTCAACGACGTGGTCGGCGGCAGCATGTCCTCGCGCCTGTTTCAGGAGATCCGCGAGCGCCAGGCGCTCGTCTACTCCGTGCACTCGGGCAATCAGGGGTACCGCGACAGCGGGCTGTTCTACATCTATGCGGGAACCGATGCGGCCAACCTGCCCAAGGTCCTCAAGGCGCTGCTCAAGGAGCTCCGCGCGCTGAAGAAGGACGGCATTGCGGTCGAAGAGCTGCGCCGGGCCAAGGATCACCTCAAGGGCAGCCTCATGCTCTCGCTGGAGTCCACCTCGGCGCGGATGAACCGGCTCGCCAAGCAGGAGATGCGCTTCGGCTCGTTCCTGTCCATGGACGAGATGCTGGCGGCCATCGACGGGGTGGGCTTGGAGGAGCTGCAGGCCCTGATCCACCGGGTGCTCGACGAGGACCAGCTGGCGCTGATGACCCTCGGGCCCGTGGATCGACGGAAGCTGCCTCGGGAGCTCGTGCGGAACTAGAGCGAGGACGCGCTGTGATCGCCCGCTACAGCCGGCCGGAGATGGCACGGATCTGGAGCCAGGAGGCCAAGTACGAGGCCTGGCTCCGGGTCGAGCTCGCCGTCTGCGAGGTCTACAGCCGCCGCGGCATCATCCCCGTGGAGGCGCTCGGCCGCATCAAGGCGAAGGCCCGGGTGTCGGCCGACCGCATCGACGAGATCGAGGCGACCACCCGCCACGACGTGATCGCCTTTCTCACCAACCTCGAGGAAGCCCTCGGCGCCGACTCCCGCTATGTGCACATCGGGCTCACGTCCTCGGATGTCGTGGACACGGCCCAGGCGCTGCAGCTCCAGCAGGCGGCGGAGCTCATCCTCGCGGGGCTCGAGCGCTTCCGGGGTGCCGCGAGGGCCCTCGCCCTCCAGCACAAGGAGACGCTCTGCGTGGGTCGCACCCACGGCGTCCACGCCGAGCCCATGACCTTCGGGCTCAAGGCCGCGCTCTGGTACACCGAGACCAGCCGCAATCTCGAGCGGCTCAAGCGGGCCCGCGAGGCGGTCCGGGTGGGGAAGATCTCGGGCGCCGTCGGCACCTTCGCCCACGTGGATCCGGACGTCGAAGAGGAAGTCTGTCGGCTGCTGGGGCTCGAGCCCGCGCCGGTCTCGACCCAGGTGGTCCAGCGAGACCGGCATGCCGAGTTCTGCGCGGCGCTGGCCATCGTCGCGGCGTCGCTCGAGAAGGTCGCGCTGGAGATCCGCGGGCTCCAGCGCACGGAGATCCTGGAGGCCGAGGAGCCGTTCACCGAGGGGCAGAAGGGCTCGAGCGCCATGCCCCACAAGCGCAATCCCGTCTCGTGCGAGCAGGTCTGCGGCCTGGCCCGCCTCGTGAGGACCAACTCGCTCGCGGCGCTCGAGAACGTGGCGCTCTGGCACGAGCGCGACATCAGCCACTCCTCGGTCGAGCGGATCATCCTGCCCGACTCGACGTGTCTGGTCGACTACATGCTCCACCAGATGACGCGCATCGTCGAGGGGCTGCAGGTGTACCCAGACCGGATGAAGGAGAACATGGCGCGCAGCTTCGGGCTCATGTTCTCCCAGCGCGTCCTGCTCGTGCTGACGGACAAGGGGTTGCCGCGCCAGAAGGCCTACGAGCTGGTCCAGCGCAACGCAATGCGCGCCTGGCGCGAGCGCGCCGACTTCCGCGGGCTGCTCGCCGCCGACCGCGAGGTCATGGGCCACCTCACGCCCGCGGAGCTGGACGGCTGCTTCGACCCGGGCTGGTATCTCCGGAACGTGGACGCGATCTACCGCCGCGCCGGCCTCGTCTAGCGCGGTCCGCTTCCCACCC